>NZ_JALQDI010000015.1:0-328210 GCF_023631305.1 Caballeronia sp. INML3B | reverse complement strand
GCGACCGGGTCGTCAAATCCCGCCCTAAACGGTACACCGTTCGTTATCTAAGAAAAGACCTTAACTGAACGGCATTACCGGCTTGCCGGGGTTTTGTTTTTCAGCGCGGACAGGACGTCACTGCGGGTTCGTACCCGTATCGCCCGCCATCATGCGCGCCTTTACCGCCTCGCCCAGTTGATACACCGCGAGCGCGTAGAAGAAGCTGCGGTTGTAACGCGTGAGCACGTAGAAGTTTTTCAGTCCGAGCGTGTATTCGGTCGCGCGGCCGGGCGTGGGCAGATCGACCACGGTGAGCGGCGTCGGCGCTTCAGCCTCGATGTTGAGTCGCGGCTCGTCGAGCAGCATGCCGGCCTTCGTCAGTTGCGCGAGCGACCACTTCGGCTCCGGCGAACCATCGGCGGCGGCCTGCGCGATGCCCTGACTGCCGACGTCGCCGGCGATACGCCACACGACCGGCCGCCCCGGCTCCCAGCCGTTTTGCTTCAGATAATTCGCCACGCTGCCGATGGCATCCGCCGGACTCGTGCGCAGATCGATACGGCGGTTGCCGTCGTAATCGACCGCGTATTGCACGATGCTGCTCGGCAGGAACTGCGGAATGCCGATCGCGCCGGTGTACGAACCGAGCACGGTCGTCGGATCGATCTGCGAATCGCGCGTCCATACGAGCAGGTCTTCCAGATTCTTGCGGAAGGTCGCCATGCGCTCGGTGCGGTTCGGCGTGTTCGGATAATCGAAAGTGAGCGTGGTCAGCGCGTCGAGCGCGCGGAAGTTGCCCATGTATTTCCCATAGATCGTCTCCACGCCGATGATCCCGACGATCACCTCAGGCGGCACGCCGAATTGCTCCGCGGCGCGCTGCAACGTCGCCTGATTCGCACGCCAGAATTTCACACCCGCATTGATGCGCACCGGCTCGATGAAACGCCCCTGATACGCGCGCCAGTTTTTGGCTTGCGGCGTCGGGGACGGCAGGACCAGCTTCGCCGCCGTCGCCGAATAACTCACGCGGGAGAACAGGTCATGCAGCGCCGACGAATCGAAGTCGTAGCGCGCGACCATGTCGTTGATGAACGCATCGACATTCGGATTGTTCGCGTAACGCTGCGGCACGATCTCTTCTTCGAACACCTGCCCTTGCGGCGTCGCGGCCTGCGGCTGCTGCGACTGCGCAAAGGCACTGTTGCCGGAGAGAAAGCCGAGCGCGCAGACGAGGGAAGCAATGAGTGCGCGCTTTGCCGGCGTGAACGAAGCCGTGAAGTCGAACGGAGCAAACTGGAAAGTCATAGTGTGCGTGGTTGGGGGCGGTAGGGGCGATGCCTGATGCGCGAGCGGCCAGAACGTCTGTGAGGGTGAATCCATGCGAAACGCTCTGCAACGATTCTTAACGGAACGCAACGGCCTGCAACATGCTGCGCGCAAGCGCTCGCCCGGCAAGGCGTCGGGGCAGTATAACCGACGCTTCGCGCCCGGACTGCCCGTATGCCCGGGCGACGGCGGACGCGCCAAACGGTGTGGTAACTTAACGTCAAATGCGCGGCACGTGGTCGCGTATGACGAAAAAACACGAGACAAGAGCCGACGAAAGCGGCATTGCGAGACATCATGGCCACCGGCTTCTACTCCCACCCCGACTGCCTCCGGCACGACAACGGCCAATGGCATCCCGAATGTCCGGCGCGGTTGCAGGCGATCGAGGATCAACTGATCGCGAGCCGGATCGATTCGCTCATCGAGCGCGAGGAAGCGCCGCTCGCCGAGGAAACCGAACTCGCACGCGTGCACACGCAGGCGCACATCGACTACATCAAGAGCCGCACGCCGGAGTCGGGGAGAAGCGAACTCGATCCGGATACGTCGATGTGCCCCGAGTCCTATCGTGCCGCGTTGCGCGCTGCGGGCGCGGCGATCGCGGCCACCGATGCCGTAATCGAAGGACGTTACGACAACGCTTTCTGCAGCGTGCGCCCGCCGGGCCATCACGCGGAGCCCGCGCGCGCGATGGGCTTCTGCCTCTTCAACAACGTCGCGGTCGCCGCGCGTCATGCGCTCGAAGTGCACGGACTGCAGCGGGTCGCGATCGTCGATTTCGACGTGCATCACGGCAACGGCACCGAGGCCGCGTTCAGCGGCGACTCGCGCGTGCTCATGTGCAGCTTCTTCCAGCACCCGTTCTATCCGTTCAGCGGCGCCGATAATCACGCGCCGAACATGGTCAACGTGCCGCTGCCCGCGCGCACGAAGGGCATGGAGGTGCGTGAAGTCGTCGACCTGTTGTGGCTGCCGCGGCTCGAGGATTTCAAGCCGCAGATGATCTTCTTCTCCGCCGGCTTCGACGCGCATCGCGAAGACGACATGGGCAACATGGGTCTTGTCGAGGACGATTACGCGTGGATCACCGAGCAGATTCGCGCGGTGGCGAAGCGTCACGCGCAGGGGCGCATCGTGAGCTGTCTCGAAGGCGGCTACAACCTGTCGGCGCTCGGACGCAGCGTCGTCGCGCATCTGCGAGTACTCGCGGAAATCTAGCCGGGTGCGTGCGTGCGCGCGTAGTCGGCGCGCACCAGAATCCAGTCGATGAGCTCGCGGATCACGCGCTCGCGGTCGAGATCGTTGAGCGTTTCGTGGGCGCTGCCTTGGTGGATCGCGAGCGTGCTGTCCGTCGATCCCGCGTTCGCTTCGAATTCGCGGCTGCCGGCAGGATCGCAGATCGCGTCGGCGCTGCCGTGGAAGACGAGAAGCGGCAGTGTGATGTCGCGGCGTTTCGTCGCCAGGCGCTCCATCGCGGCGAGAATCTGCGCGGCGGTGCGCGCCGGGACCGCGCCGTGAAGCACGAGCGGATCGCGCTTGTACGCTTCGACGACGCCCGGCGCACGCGAAAGCAGCGCCGGGTCAATGCTGAACGCGGCAAGGCGCGGCGCCACGGTCCCGACGATGCGGGACAATTTCGCCCTCCAGCGAGGCGTGCCTGCGCCAATCTTCAATGCCGGACTCGACAGAATCAATCCGGCCAGTTTTCTCTCCCGCGCGCGTTCTGCGGCATAGAGCGCCGCGACCGTGCCGCCCATGCTGTGGCCCATCAGAAAAAGGGGCGTGGCGACGGGCGGCGTCGCGGCGCACGCTTCGAGCAACACGTCGGCATCGCGCAGATAATCAGTGAACACGCGCACCCACGCCCGATCGCCTGACGACTTCCCATGCCCACGCAGATCGATTGCGATCAGTTCGATGCCCGCCGCGTTCAACGCGATCGCGAGCGCGTCGTAGCGTCCCGCGTGCTCGCCGAGGCCGTGAACGAGCGCGACGCGCGCCCTGAGTTCGACCTCCGGCGCGGGCTGCCAGCGATGCAGGAACAGTTCCGCGCCGTTGCGCGTCGTGACGGCGCTCGTCGAATAAACGTTCCGGGACATGGGCTGTAAATATCTCCGCGTTATTAGCCGATCTGAAATCATTATTAAACAGAATGTAACGCGTCCGGTAAAATCTCGGGCGACTACACAGCTACGAGTACGAACAGGCGGCGGCCGGCGGCCCGGGTGCGTTTCACCCGGCGAGCCTTCCGCCGTTTGCATTTTTCATGATCGAAATACGCAATCTCTCGCAACGCTTCGCGGGGCCCCGGGGCTGGGTCGAAGCGCTGCACAACGTCAATCTGACGATTCCCGCCGGCGAAGTGTTCGGCATCATCGGGCGCAGCGGCGCGGGCAAGAGCACGCTGGTGCGCACCATCAATCTGCTGACGCGGCCGAGCGAAGGCAACGTGATCGTCGACGGACGCGATCTCACGACGCTCGGCAAGGACGATCTGCGTGCGGCGCGCCGCGATATCGGCATGATTTTTCAGCACTTCAATTTGCTGAGCTCGCGCACGGTGTACGACAACGTCGCGTTGCCGCTCGAGCTTGCCGGCAAGAAGCGCGCGGAGATCGAGGCGGCCGTTTTGCCGCTGCTCGATCTCGTCGGCCTCACGACGCACAAGGACAAATACCCCGCGCAGATCAGCGGCGGGCAGAAGCAGCGCGTGGGCATCGCGCGGGCGCTCGCGAGCAAGCCGCAAGTGCTGCTGTCGGACGAAGCCACGTCCGCGCTCGATCCGGAAACCACGCGCGCGATTCTCGATCTGCTGCGCAAGATCAATCGCGAGCTGGGTCTCACGATCGTGCTCATCACGCATCAGATGGAAGTGATCAAGCAGGTGTGCGATCGCGTCGCGGTGCTCGACGCGGGCCGCGTGGTGGAAGAGGGCAAGGTCGTCGATGTCTTCATGCAGCCGCACCACGAAGTCACGCGCGCGCTGATCGGCGATGTAATCGCGCACGAGTTGCCGCCCGCGTTGAAGGCGCGCGTCATCGAACGTCTTAAGACGGGTAGCGGCCATTTGCTGCGGCTCGCGTTCACCGGCTCGGGCGTCGATCAGCCGATTCTCTCGGAGACGATCCGCCGCTACGAGCTCGATTTCAACATCCTGCACGGCCAGATCGATGAAATTCAGGGGCAGGCGTTCGGCTCGCTCGCGGTGCTCGCGGGCGGCCAGCCGGTGAAGATCGCGGAGGCGATCGAGTATTTGCGTTCTCAAGGTGTCGTCGTGGAGGAGTTGTCCCATGTTGAGTGAAATGTTCGACATGTTCGTGCAGTCGTTCTGGGAAACGCTGATCATGGTCGGCATCTCGGGACTCGTGGGCGCGGCCGTTGGCCTGCCGCTCGGCGTGCTGCTCTATCTGACCGATCGCGATGGCGTGTTGCAGAACATCGGCGTGAATCGCGTGCTCGGCGGCGTCGTCAATGCGGTGCGCTCGACGCCCTTCATCATTCTGCTCGTTGCGGTGATTCCGTTCACGCGCCTCGTCGTCGGCTCGTCGATCGGCACCGCGGCCGCTGTCGTGCCGTTGACCATCGCCGCTGCGCCATTCATCGCACGGCTCGTCGAGACCGCGCTGCGCGAAGTGGATCGCGGTCTCATCGAAGCCGCCCAGGCGATGGGCGCGACCACGCGCCAGATCGTCTTCAAGGTGCTGTTGCCGGAGTCGCTGCCGGGTGTCGTCGCGGGGCTCACCATCACGTTCGTGTCGCTCGTCGGCTATTCGGCGATGGCGGGCGCGATCGGCGGCGGGGGTCTCGGCGATCTCGGCATCCGCTACGGCTATCAGCGCTTCCTGCCCGAAGTGATGATCACCGTCGTCGTTATCCTCATCGTGTTCGTGCAACTCGTGCAATCGTTCGGCGACTGGCTCGTTCGCCGTCTCAGCCATAAATAATCACTCAAGAAAATCATGCAACGTCGATTCGTTTTGAAGTTCGCCGCCGCGCTTCTGGGCGCAACGCTGTTCAACGGTGTCGCGCACGCCGAGGACGCCATCAAGATGGGCGTGACCGGCGGCCCGCACGCGCAGATCATGGACGTGGTGAAGCAGGTCGCCGCGAAGAACGGGCTCAAGATCACCGTCGTCGAATTCTCCGACTACGTGCAGCCGAACGCCGCGCTCGCCGCCGGCGACCTCGATGCGAACAGCTATCAGCATCTGCCGTATCTCGACGCGCAGGTGAAGGATCGCGGCTACAAGCTCATCAGGGTCGCCGATACCGTGACGTTCCCGATGGGCATCTACTCGAAGAAGCTGAAATCGCTGCCGGCGCTCGGCAATGGCGCGCGCATCGCGGTGCCGAACGATCCGACCAACGGCGGGCGTGCATTGTTGCTGCTGCAAAAGCAAGGCCTGATCAAGCTGCGCGCGGACGCAGGCCTGAAGGCGACGCCGCTTGATATCGTCGAGAATCCGAAGAAGCTGAAGATCGTCGAACTCGACGCGGCTCAGATTCCGCGCTCGCTCGACGACGTCGACGCCGCCGCCATCAACACGAATTTCGCGATGGAAGCCGGGCTGAAGCCGAAGTCGGACGCGATCGCCATCGAAGATCCGCATGGGCCGTACGTGAACATCATCGCGATCCGCGCGGCCGACAAGGACAAGCCGTGGGTCGCCAAGCTGATCGCCGCTTATCATTCGCCGGAGGTGAAGCAGTTCGTTGAAGGCAAGTACGCAGGGGCGGTAATCACGGCCTGGTAATCGTTTTCATGGCGATCTTCGGGTTTTTGTGGATAGAAATAGAACGATCGTTCGATAAAATTCAGCCCATACCTATTGCATGACGACTCAACCCACCCGATTCCGCGGGGGCTAGCCAGCGCGTCGCTCGTATAATGACGCTGGGTTGACGTAATCGTAACTTTGGAGCGTGTGCATGAAAATTCTGGTGCCAGTCAAGCGCGTGGTCGACTACAACGTGAAGGTCCGGGTGAAGTCGGATAACACGGGCGTCGATATCGCCAACGTGAAGATGTCGATGAACCCCTTCGACGAGATCGCCGTTGAGGAAGCGGTGCGTCTGAAGGAAGCGGGTGTCGCGACGGAAGTGATCGCCGTATCGTGCGGCGTGACGCAGTGTCAGGAGACGCTGCGTACGGCGCTGGCCATCGGCGCGGATCGCGCGATTCTCGTCGAATCCGCTGATGAACTGCAGCCGCTGGCGGTGGCGAAGATCCTGAAGGCGCTGGTCGATCAGGAGAAGCCCGAGCTCGTCATTCTCGGCAAGCAGGCAATCGATGACGATTCAAACCAGACCGGTCAGATGCTGGCCGCGCTCGCGGGTCTGCCGCAGGCGACGTTCGCATCGAAAGTCGTAGTCGCGGATGGCAAGGCAACGGTGTCGCGTGAAGTCGATGGCGGTGCTGAGACGCTTTCGCTGAAGCTGCCCGCTGTAGTCACGACCGATCTGCGCCTGAACGAGCCGCGCTATGTGACGCTGCCGAACATCATGAAGGCGAAGAAGAAGCCGCTGACGACGGTGAAGCCCGCTGATCTGGGCGTCGATGTCGCGCCGCGTCTGAAGACGCTGAAGGTCGTCGAGCCGCCCAAGCGCAGCGCAGGCATCACGGTGCCCGACGTGAAGACGCTGGTCGAGAAGCTCAAGACCGAAGCCAAGGTGCTTTGATCGACACACACGCGGAGAAAACATGACGATTCTGGTAATTGCGGAACACGATAACGCGTCGATCAAGGCAGCGACGCTGAACACCGTTGCGGCGGCGGCGAAGATTGGCGGCGATGTGCATGTGCTGGTTGCAGGCTCGAATGCGCAAGGCGCGGCGGATGCAGCGGCAAAGATCGCGGGCGTCAGCAAAGTGCTGCTCGCCGATGCGCCTCAACTCGCCGAAGGCCTGGCAGAAAACGTCGAAGCGACGGTGCTGAATATCGCGAAGGACTATTCGCACATTCTGGCGCCCGCGACGGCTTACGGTAAGAACATTGCGCCGCGCATCGCTGCGCATCTGGATGTCGCGCAAATCAGCGATATCACCGCGGTCGATAGCGCCGACACGTTCGAGCGTCCGATCTATGCGGGCAATGCGATTGCAACGGTGCAATCGGGCGATCCGATCAAGGTGATCACGGTGCGCGCGACGGGTTTCGATCCGGTCGCGGCAGAAGGCGGCAATGCTGCGGTTGAAAAGATCGAAGCCGCAGCCGATGCGGGCATCTCGCAGTTCGTGAGCCGCGAAGTGACGAAGCTCGACCGTCCGGAACTGACGAGCGCGCACATCATCGTGTCGGGCGGACGTGGTCTGGGCAGCGGCGAGAACTACACGAAGACGCTGGAGCCGCTCGCCGACAAGCTCAACGCGGCGCTGGGCGCATCGCGCGCGGCCGTCGATGCTGGCTATGTGCCGAACGACTATCAAGTGGGCCAGACCGGCAAGATCGTCGCGCCGCAACTGTATGTGGCCGTCGGCATCTCGGGCGCGATTCAGCATCTCGCGGGCATGAAGGACTCGAAGGTCATCGTTGCGATCAACAAAGACCCCGAAGCGCCGATCTTCAGCGTGGCCGACTACGGTCTCGTCGGCGATCTGTTTTCGGTCGTGCCGGAACTGGTGAAAGAGCTCGGCTAAACCGCGCCGTGTGAGTCGAACACTCGCCACAGAGAAAAAGAAAGGGCGCGACAAAACGTTGCGCCCTTTTTTTCGCACCGAAGTATATGTAAAAAAAGGAGACAAGACGATGAGCTACAGCGCCCCGGTCAAAGACATGCTGTTCGTCATGAAGGAACTGGCGGGTATAGACAGCATCGCCGCGCTGCCTGGTCACGAGGACGCGGGCTTCGACACGGCACAGGCCGTCGTCGAGGAAGCCGCGCGTTTTTGCAGCGAAGTCCTCGCGCCGCTGAACGTCGCCGGTGACCGCACGCCGAGCGCATGGGCGAACGGCGAAGTCACGACGACGCCCGGCTTCAAGGGCGCGTTCCGTCAGTTCGCGGAAGGCGGCTGGCAAGGTGTCGTCCATCCGGCGGAGTTCGGGGGCCAGGGCTTGCCGAAGCTCATCGCGACGCCGTGCATCGAGGCGCTCAACTCGGCCAATCTCTCCTTCGCGCTCTGTCCGCTGCTCACCGACGGCGCGATCGAAGCGGTCCTCACGGCAGGCAGCGACGAACAGAAGGCGCGCTTCCTGCCGAAGTTCATCTCCGGCGAATGGACCGGCACGATGAACCTCACGGAGCCGCAAGCGGGCTCCGATCTCGCGCTCGTGCGCACGCGCGCCGAGCCGCAGGGCGACGGCACGTACAAGGTCTTCGGCACGAAGATCTTCATTACTTACGGCGAGCACGATATGGCGAAGAACATCGTGCACCTCGTGCTCGCGCGCACGCCCGACGCGCCCGAAGGCGTGAAAGGCATTTCGCTCTTTCTCGTGCCGAAATTTCTCGTCAACGACGACGACGGCTCGCTCGGCGCGCGCAACGACGTGCATTGCGTGTCGATCGAACACAAGCTCGGCATCAAGGCCAGCCCGACCGCCGTGCTGCAATACGGCGATCACGGCGGCGCGACCGGCTATCTGATCGGCGACGAGAATCGCGGTCTCGAATACATGTTCATCATGATGAACGCGGCGCGTTTCGCCGTCGGCATGCAAGGCGTCGCGATCGCCGAGCGCGCGTATCAGCAGGCGGTCGCGTACGCGAAAGAGCGGGTGCAGAGCCGTCCCGTCGATGGCAGCGCGAAGGAGTCCGTGACGATCATCCATCATCCCGATGTGCGCCGCATGCTCTCGACCATGCGCGCCTACACCGAAGGCGCCCGGGCGCTCGCGTATGTCGCGGCGGCGCATAGCGATCTCGCGCACGGTTACACCGACGACGACGCGAAGAAGAGCCACCAGGCGATCTACGAATATCTCGTGCCGATTGTGAAGGGCTTCAGTACGGAGATGTCCGTCGAGGTCGCGAGCCTCGGCGTGCAGGTGCACGGCGGCATGGGCTTCATCGAGGAGACGGGCGCGGCGCAGCATTATCGCGATGCGCGCATCCTGCCGATCTATGAAGGCACGACGGCGATTCAGGCGAACGATCTCGTCGGCCGCAAGACCGTGCGCGACGGCGGCGCGACGGCGCAGGCGCTGCTCGCGCAGATCGATCAGACCATCGCGGCGCTCGCCGAGCGAGACGGACAGCCGTTCAGGTCGATGCATCGGCATTTGAGCGCGGGAAGTCTGTCGCTCGCGCGCGCAATCGAGTTCATCATCGCAAAGTTCAAGAGCGATCCGAATGCCGTCTTCGCGGGCAGCGTGCCGTATCTGCGGCTCGCGGGCATCGTGCTGGCGGGATGGCAGATGGCGCGAGCGATGCTCGTCGCTCATGCGAAGCGCGCGGAGGACGAGCGTTTCCATGGCGCGAAGATCGCGACGGCGGAATTCTTCGCCGAGCACATTCTGTCGCTCGCGCCGGGGATCGAGGCGTCGATCATCAGCGCGAACGGCAGTGAAGGCGTGCTCGCGCTGAGCGAAGATCAGTTCTGAAAACGAGAAGGGCGCCTTCGTCGAAACGAAGGCGCCCTTGACTTTCCTGCGATAGAAGAATTACGCGTTCGCGTATCCCGGACGCGTTTTCACGCCGACATCGCCGAAATAACGATGCACGGAGAGATCGTCGGCACGGATGGCGGGCTGCTTGCCCGACATCAGATCCGCCAGCAACTGGCCCGAGCCGCACGACATCGTCCAGCCGAGCGTGCCGTGACCGGTATTGAGGAACAGGTTCGGCACCGGCGTGCGGCCGACGATCGGCGTGCCGTCCGGCGTCATCGGGCGCAGGCCGGTCCAGAAGGTGGCGCTCGCGGTGTCGCCGCCGCCCGGGAACAGGTCGTTCACGCACATTTCGAGCGTTTCGCGACGCGCCTGCTTCAGCTTCTTGTCATAGCCGACGATTTCCGCCATGCCGCCCACGCGGATGCGGTCGTCGAAACGCGTGATCGCGATCTTGTACGTTTCGTCCAGCACCGTCGAGACCGGTGCGCGTTCGGCATCGACGATGGGCGCGGTGATCGAGTAACCCTTCAACGGATAGACCGGGATCTTCACGAGATCGCCGAGCAGCTTCGGCGAATAGGAGCCGAGCGCGACGACATATGAATCTGCCGTCACCAGTTCCTTGCCGCACTGCACGCCGGCGATACGGCCGTTGCTGACGGTAAGCGCGTCGATCGACGTGTTGTAGCGGAACTTGACGCCGAGCGCTTCGGCCATCGCGGCGAGGCGCGTCGTGAACATCTGGCAGTCGCCCGTCTCGTCGTTCGGCAGGCGCAGGCCGCCTGTCAACTTGTGCGAAACCGCCGCGAGAGCGGGTTCCGCCTTCTTGAGCTCATCTGCCGTAAGCAGTTCGAACGGCACGTTCGCGTCCTTCAGCACAGAGATGTCCTTGCCCGCACCATCGAATTGCTGTTGCGTGCGGAACAGTTGCAACGTGCCGCCGGTGCGGCCTTCGTAGTGAATGCCGGTGTCGGCGCGCAGCGCCTGGAGGCAGTCGCGACTGTATTCGGCGAGACGCACCATCCGGCCCTTGTTGACCGTGTAGCGATCTTGCGTGCAGTTGCGCAGCATTTGCCACATCCACTGCAACTGGTTCATCGTGCCGTCGAGGCGAATCGCGAGCGGCGCGTGCTTTTCGAACATCCACTTGACGGCTTTGAGCGGGACGCCCGGCGCGGCCCACGGCGATGCGTACCCCGGGGAGATCTGACCTGCGTTCGCGAAACTCGTTTCGAGCGCGGGTCCGGCTTCGCGGTCGATGACCGTGACTTCGTGGCCGGCGCGAGCAAGGTAGTAGGCGCTCGTGACACCGACGACGCCGCTTCCGAGAATAACGATTCGCATGTGATCTCCATCCAGATTCGATGAACTTCCGCATGCGCGTGCTTTAAGGCGATCGACGCGACAAACCGAAGCTCGTATAGTGTTATCGACTATGGTATGGACTTCGAGGCAGTTTTAGTTATTGTATTTGGTCGATTTTCAGGAAAAACCAATGCGCACACAGCGAAATCCCGTCCGCGCCCTCGACAAGCTCGATCACAAGATTCTGAACATCCTTCAGGAGGACGGCCGCATTGCGATGAAGGACCTGGCGGAGCGCGTCGGGCTGTCGGTGACGCCTTGCATCGAGCGTGTGAAGCGCATGGAGCGTGATGGCGTGATCATGGGCTACTACGCGCGCGTGAATCCGACCGAGTTGGGCGCGGCGCTGCTCGTATTCGTCGAGATCACGCTCGATCACAAGAGCGGCAACATGTTCGAGCAATTCCGCCGCGAAGTTCAGAAGATTCCCGAAGTGCTCGAGTGCCACCTCGTGTCAGGCGATTTCGACTATCTGATCAAGGCGCGCATCGGCGAGATGGCCGACTATCGCAAGCTGCTCGGCGACATCCTGCTGCAGTTGCCGGGCGCGGTGCAGTCAAAAAGTTACGTGGTGATGGAGGAAATCAAGGAGACGCTGAAGATCCTGGTCGAAACGTGATTTTTTTGCTTGCGACGATGACTCGATACTGTATATTTATACAGTATCAATGGATGGACTTCGTCGCAATGTCATCGCCCGATCGTGAGTATCCCGTCGCGCCGCCCGCTCCGCTCAAGGGGCGCGGGGCGGTCACGAACGTTCAGGGGCGTTTCGAGAAGGACGAGCGCGAACGCGTAGACGACGGCTGGGCGCACACCGCCGATCCAGAGGACCAAGGCGCACCACCGCTGCGCACCCAGATTTTTGAAGAGCGCGCGAAAAGCATTCTCACGCGCAACAGCTCGCCGGACATCCCGTTCTCCGTTTCGCTCAATCCCTATCGCGGCTGCGAGCACGGCTGTATCTATTGTTTTGCGCGCCCTACGCACAGCTATCTTGGTTTATCGCCAGGGCTCGATTTCGAAAGCAGGATCTACGCGAAGGTCAACGCGCCCGAATTGCTCGAGCGCGAACTGGCGAAGCCGACCTACGAAGCCGAGCCAATAGCGCTGGGCGTCAACACGGACGCGTATCAACCCGTCGAGCGCGATCTGCAGCTCACGCGGCGGGTCATCCAGGTGCTGCACGATTGCGGGCATCCTTTCGCGGCGATCACGAAGAATTCGCTGATCGAACGCGACATCGACCTGCTCGCGCCCATGGCCGTGCGCGGTCAGGTGATGGCGGCGATCACCATTACGACCCTCGACGCCGATATCGCGCGAACGCTCGAACCACGCGCCGCGACGCCAGCACGGCGTCTTCGCACGATCCGGACGCTCGCCGAGGCGGGCATTCCGGTAGGCGTGAGCATCGCACCGGTCATCCCGTTCGTGACTGAGCCGGACATGGAGCGTGTTTTGGAGGCGTGCGCCGAGGCGGGGGCGACGAGCGCGAGTTACATCGTGCTGCGTCTGCCGTGGGAAGTTGCGCCGCTTTTCAAGGACTGGCTCGCCGCGCATTTCCCCGATCGCGCGGATCGCGTGATGAGCCGCGTGCGCGATATGCGCGGCGGCAAGGACTACGACTCGAACTTCTCGACGCGAATGAAAGGCGAGGGCCTGTGGGCCGACATGCTCAAGCAGCGTTTTCAAAAGGCGACGAAGCGACTCGGCCTGAACGCGCGGCAGCGCGGCATTCTCGACATGTCCGAGTTCCAGCGGCCCGCGAAGAAAGCAGCGGCGCCGTCCAGCCCGCAACTCGACTTGTTCTGACGTTTTATTGCGACAGCGTTTTCGCCGCCTCGACCTGACTTTCGAAGTACGTCTGGAACGTGAGCGCGAGACCGGTCATCAGCAGGAACGCGCCGATCAGGAGCGAAAAAATCACGACGAAGATGACCGTCCAGCCGGAGCGGCTACTGCGGCCGGTGTGCGCGTTGAACTGCGCATCCCATTTGGCGTCGGGGCGCAGGCCGTAGACGATCGCGGAGAGAAAGGCGGCGAGCAGCGATATCGCGCCCGGGAACGCCAGCACCCAGCCGAGAAGCGAAGTGAGCTCCGTCTGCGCGAGCAGCAGGTAGCCGAACGCACCCAGAATGATGCCGGCGATATGCGCCCAGCCGTACTTGTCGCGCATTCCATACAGATAGAAGCGGTGCAGGCCGATGGAACCGAACAGAAACGCGAGCGCGGCGGTCAGCGTCTTCGAACGAAAATACGATGGAATCTGCTTGCTGGCCGGCTGCGAGCCGGCTTGCGTGGCGACGGACGAGGAAGTCATCAGCGAAAGCGGTGATAGAAAGAATCGGACGTCGCTTCAAGCGGACGCGGTCAGCCATTTTACGCCGACGCGTGTCCGCGCCACCAATCGCACGTCGCCGCGTCAATGTAAGACTCGCTGGAACGGTCCCCAATCCGCCGTGCATCCAAAAAATGCGTTAAGTGTTTGTTGGCGCTCCGGATTACAGCTATAATCGCCTGTTCTCGTTGTTCCGAACCCCGGTTTTCAAGGATTTCAGCATGGTCATCATCCGCTTGGCTCGTGGCGGCTCGAAGAAGCGCCCGTTCTACAACATCGTTGCAACTGACTCGCGTAGCCGCCGTGACGGCCGCTTCATCGAGCGCGTTGGTTTCTACAACCCGGTCGCGACCAAGGGCGAATCGCTGCGCATCGCTCAGGATCGCCTGACGTACTGGCAAGGCGTTGGCGCACAACTGTCGCCGACCGTCGAGCGTCTCGTCAAGCAAGCTCAGCAAGCCCAGCCGGCTGCTTAAGCTCGCTTGGTCGACGCTGTAACAGCCGCTCGAAACCTGCCCAAGGATTCGTCGATGCCCATGCGCGATTCTGAATCCGGCCGCGCGTCGGAAGGTATCGGTCGAGCCAAGCCGGGGCAAGATGAAGGTTCCGCCACGTTTGGCGCGTTCGTCCGCAAGCCGGGCGCGCGCCGCGTGGCGGTCGATCTTTCGAGCACGAAGGTGCCGGAAGGCGGAATCGAGCCGGTCGAAGCTTTGCCTGAGGACGCCGTCGAACTCGGTTTCATCGCCGATGCATACGGTCTCAAAGGCTGGGTCAAGATCGTGCCGCACGCGAACGGCAAGCAGGGCGGCGACGCGCTGCTGAGCGCCAGGCGCTGGTGGCTCGCAAAAGGCCGCGATTACAAGTCCGCCCGTTGTCTGCAGTCGAAAGTGCACGCCGATACGATCGTCGCGCGCTTCGCCGGCTGTGATGACCGCGATACGGCACTTGCGCTGAAAGGTCACACGGTGAATATCGCGCGCAGTGATTTCCCGAAGCTCGACAGCGAAGACGAATTTTACTGGGTCGATCTGATCGGCCTGGATGTCGAAAATGAAGCGGGCGTGGCTTTGGGCCGCGTTGCCGATCTGATCGACAACGGCGCGCATTCCATCCTGCGGATCGAGTATCCGGGCATCGACAAGGATGGCCAGCCCGTCACCGGCGAGCGGCTGATTCCGTTCGTCGGCGTGTATGTGAAGACGGTGGACCGGGCGGCGAAGCGCATCGTCGTCGACTGGGACGCCGACTATTGAACATCGTCACGTTACGGAGAGAGCGATGCAGTTCGATGTCGTGACGCTCTTTCCCGAGATGTTTCGCGCACTGACCGACTGGGGCATCACCAGCCGCGCGGTGAAGCAGGAGCGGTTCGGTTTGCGGACGTGGAATCCTCGCGATTTCACCACGGACAACTACCGCACCGTCGACGATCGCCCTTACGGCGGCGGCCCTGGCATGGTGATGCTGGCGCGCCCGCTGGAAGAAGCGATCCATGCGGCCAAGGCTGCGCAGCGCGAGCAGGGCATTGTGTCGACGCGCGTCGTGATGATGTCGCCGCAAGGTGCGAAGCTGGACCACGAACGCGTAATGCGGTTTGCGCAGGAGCCGGGTCTCGTGTTGCTGTGCGGCCGTTATGAAGCGATCGACCAGCGTTTGATCGATCGTGAAGTGGACGAAGAAGTGAGCCTCGGCGACTTCGTGCTGTCCGGCGGAGAGCTCCCCGCGATGGCGCTGATGGACGCCGTGGTGCGCCAGTTGCCCGGGGTGCTGAACGACGCGCAGTCGGCGGTGCAGGACAGTTTCGTAGACGTATTGCTCGACTGTCCACACTACACGCGTCCCGAAGAGTACGAAGGCGTGCGTGTTCCCGATGTGCTGCTCGGCGGTCATCACAAGGAAATCGACGCCTGGCGCAGGCGCGAAGCACTACGCAACACATTCAACAAGCGTCCCGATCTGATCGGGCGCGCGCGTGAAAGCAAGATGTTGAGCCGTGCCGACGAGGCATGGCTCGCAGAACTCGCAAAGGAAGCGTCGAAATCTGCATAGATTTCGGGCGGACGAGCGGGAAAATGGGGGCGCTGGCTAATAATCGGCGCCTGAAGCAAACCCATCCTCTACCGGGGCCTGACGCAAATACAAGGCACGCAACTTCGGCAAGATGGCACAAGGAGTCAGTAATGAATCTGATTGAACAACTCGAGAAAGAAGAGATCGCACGCGTTCTGGGCGAGAAGAGCATCCCCGACTTCGCGCCGGGCGATACCGTCGTCGTCAACGTGAACGTGGTCGAAGGCACGCGGAAGCGTGTCCAGGCTTACGAAGGCGTCGTCATCGCCAAGCGTAACCGTGGCCTGAACTCGAACTTCATCGTTCGCAAGATTTCGTCGGGCGAAGGCGTCGAGCGTACGTTCCAGACCTACTCGCCGCTGCTCGCGAGCATCGTCGTGAAGCGCCGTGGTGATGTTCGCCGCGCGAAGCTTTACTACCTGCGTGAGCGTTCGGGCAAGTCGGCTCGAATCAAGGAAAAGCTGGTCTTCAAAGACAAGACTGCTGCTTCCGCAGAGTAAGTCGCCGGCGAAGCGTAGTACGGAAAAAGCACCCCATGTGGGTGCTTTTTTCTTTGGTGTGTTCAAATTGAGGCTTCGACAGCCCAGTTCTCGACCCGTGTCCACCGGAAAGACTTCGACTCCCCGCATCCTCGAACCCGAAAAGATGCCCGTCGTCTCGACGGGTGAGACACTCCCGCCCATCCCGCCAGAGCGCCTCACGCCGGAAGGCTTGCGCGCGCGTTTCACGATGGATCTCGACTGGACGCAGGAAGAGCGCGAGCAGCGCATCAAGGCAATCGGCGGCGATCCGCGTGTGGCTTCCGTGCTGGTGCCGCTCGTCGTGCGCGACGGCGGCTTGACCGTGCTCCTGACGCAGCGGGCCGATCATCTGTCGGATCACGCCGGGCAGATCAGCTTTCCGGGCGGGCGCCGTGAGCCCGAAGACGCCGATGCCGCCGCCACGGCGCTGCGCGAAGCCCACGAAGAAGTCGGCTTGAGCGCGGAACATTGCGAGATCATCGGGGCGATGCCCGAGTATCTGACGGGCACGGGTTTCAAGGTGACGCCCGTCGTTGCGCTGGTGTATCCGCCGTTCTCGCTGAAGGCCGATACGCGCGAAGTCGCCGACATCTTCGAAGTGCCGCTCGCGTGGCTCATGAATCCGGCGAATCACGAAGTGCGTGTCTTTCGATGGGAAGGCGGCGAGCGTCGTTTTTTTGCCATGCCGTATACACCGGGTGAAAGAAAGGCTCCTCATTTCATCTGGGGCGCAACGGCCGGCATGTTGCGCAATTTTTATCGCTTCCTCGCGGCTCGCGCGTGATGGCGCACGAAGTCCGCGCGCCGGCCGTGCCTCGCGCAATTACTCGGCGCGCTAAAGCGGTCAGACGCTGTGCTATCGTTACGCGAAACTCGAACTAATCCGACTGTTTCGGCGCTGCGCATGACTTTTTTCTCCGTATTGCTGGCCCTCATCATTGAGCAAGTGCGCGCTTTATCGCCGCACAATCCGATTTCGGCGTTGCTCCAATATCATGCGGAATCCACCGCGCACGGCTTCGATGCCGGCAAGGAGAAGCACGGCATCGTCGCGTGGCTGGTCGTCGTGTTGCCGTGGACGCTCGTCGTCGGGCTCGTTTATTACGTGCTGTACCGGATCAACTTCGTTCTGGCGTTTCTGTGGAACGTGGTCATCGTGTACTTCACGCTCGGCTTCCGGCAGTTCAGCCACTATTTCACCGATATCCACCTCGCGCTCAACAACGACGACGTGCCGCGCGCGCGCGAAGTACTGAAGGAATGGACCGGCCTCGACACGATCGACATGCCCGTCAGCGAAATCGTGCGGCATACGCTGGTTCACGCGGTGGTGGCGTCGCATCGGCATGTGTTCGGCGTGTTCTTCTGGTTTCTGATTCCGATCGGCCCGGCGGGCGCGGTGCTGTATCGCATCGCCGAATATCTGGCGCGCGCGTGGTCGAAGCCGAATCCGGAGCGCACCGCCGAGTTTTCGTCGTTCGCGCAGCGCGCGTTCTTTTTTATCGATTGGGTGCCCGCTCGTCTGACCGCGCTCGGCTTTGCGATCGTCGGAAATTTCGAGGATGCGATCTACGCCTGGCGCAATCACGCGCGGCAGTGGCCGGACGCGAACGAAGGTGTGTTGCTTGCGGCGGGCAGCGGCGCCCTGGGCGCGCGTCTCGCGGGTCCGCTGGCGGAGCCGCTTTCAGTCGAAGCGCTTGCCGTGGGCGATGCGAGCCCGCTGCCCGTCGGCGACGACTGCACCCCGCGCACGCTGCAATCGGCCGTCGGCCTGGTGTGGCGCGCGGTGATTCTGTGGATGCTCTTGCTGCTGATGCTGACCATCGCCGTGTGGCTGGCGTAACCCTATTCAGTCGTCGAGAGGATCGCGCGCCATCTGGCAATTCCAGCACACGGTGAATTGCGGCTCCAGCCATTCGCCGCACTGCTTGCATCTCCAGGGCCGGGCGTTCGCGTCCGGCCCTTTTCTTGCGCGCTCCAGAAGGCGCAAGGCCAATGCTTCGTCGCGATCGTCGACGATCCATATTTCCGGCGCGCACTGATCTGCCGGAATCTCTCCCATCGCGCCGTTGAGATAGCGGTTGTGCAACTCGCACGGCACGCCCGCGGTCGTCAGCACGTTCACCCAATGCTGCGCCGTGATCAGGTTGGGGGCGCGCGTGAGTCGCTTCATCGAACGATCTGGCTGGCTTCGTGGACGAGTTGTGCGTAGAGCGCGTGACGCTCGGGGCGGATCTTGCCGGCGTCGACAGCTTCGAGCACCGCGCAGCCCGGCTCGTGCAGATGGTGGCAGTTGTAGAAGCGGCAATGCCCGAGATAGGGCCGGAAATCCGCGAAGGCGCGCTCGAGCTGGCCTTCGGACAGATGGTGCAGGCCGAACTCCTGAAAGCCCGGCGAATCGATGAGCGAGCCGCCGCCGGGCAACTCGTACAGACGCGTGAACGTGGTCGTGTGGCGGCCGCTGTTGAGCGCCGATGAAATCTCGCGCGTGGCGGCGTCGGCGTCGGGAACGAGCAGGTTCACGAGCGTCGATTTGCCCATGCCTGACTGGCCGAGCAGGATCGTCGAGCGGTCTTTCAGACGGGCGTCGAGTTGCGGATGGACGTCGCCGGGCGCCATCTTCGCCGACAGCTCGATGACGGCATAACCGAGTTCGCGATACGGCGCGAGCCGTTCGCGCGCGAGCGGGACCGCGTGTTCGACGTCGATCTTGTTGAGCACGATGAGCGACTCGAGTCCGTGCGCCTCAGCCGCGATCAACGCGCGTCCGAGCAGGTCCTCGCTGAAATGCGGCTCTGTCGCGAGCACGATCAGCAGTTGATCGAGATTCGCTGCGAAGAGCTTCGACTTGAACTGATCCGACCGGTAGAGCAGATTGCGCCGCTCGCCGATCTCGACGATCACGCCCTGATCCGCCGACGATTGCTCGTAGATCACGCGATCGCCGACCGCCACTTCGCTTTTCTTGCCGCGCGGAAAGCACTGAAGCATCGCGCCGCCGTCTTCCGGCGTCACCAGATAATGGCGTCCGTGCGCCGCGATCACCGTGCCTTCGAGGCGCGCGCCCACGCTCGGACGCTTGAACCCGCGCGTCATGCGGCGTGCTGCATCAGGCGGTCGATGCGCTGCGAGGCGGGCGGATGCGAGTAGTAGAACGCGGTGTAGATGGGGTCGGGCGTGAGTGTCGACGCGTTGTCCTCGTAGAGCTTCACGAGCGCGTTCACGAGATCCTTCGGATCGGTCTGGCTGGCGGCGAAGGCATCGGCTTCGAACTCGTTCTTGCGCGAAGTCAGGCTGCCGAGCGGCGTGATGAAGAACATGAACACCGGCAGCACGAGCATGAAGAGCACGAGCGCGAGGCCGTTGTTGCTGCCGACGAGCGATGGCCGCACACCCAGGCCCTCGTAGAACCACGTCGTCTGAATGAGCCAGCCGAGCAGCGCGAGCATCGCGAGGCTGATGCCGAACATGACGATCATCAGCTTCAGCACGTGACGGCGCTTGAAATGGCCGAGCTCGTGCGCGAGCACCGCTTCGATCTCGCTGCCGGAAAGGCGCGCGAGCAGGGTATCGAAGAAAACGATGCGCTTCGCCGCGCCGAAGCCGGTGAAGTACGCGTTGCCGTGCGCGGAACGGCGGCTGCCGTCCATCACGAACAGACCCTTCGCAGCGAAGCCCGTGCGCGACATCAGATTCGTGATGCGCGCGACGAGCGCCTCGTCCTTCAGCGGCTCGAACTTGTTGAAAAGCGGGGCGATGAAGGTCGGATAGATGATCATCGCGAGCAACTGAAACGCGACCCATACCATCCACGTCCACAGCCACCAGAACGTGCCGGCGCGGTCCATCAGCCAGAGCGTGAGCAGCAGAAGCGGCGCGCCGATCACGACCGCGAGCACCGTGCCCTTCACGAGATCGACGAAAAAGAGTTTCTTCGACATGCGGTTGAAGCCGAACTTTTCTTCGATCACGAAATGGCGGATGTAATCGAACGGCAAGTCGATGATGCTCGTGATCGCCACCACCGACGCCACCAGCGCGATCTGCCCGAGATAGCCGCGGCCGAGCCAGTCCGAGATCGCGAGATCGAGCGCCTGAACCCCGCCGAGCAGCGTAAGCGCGACGAGCACGACCGCGCTCGTGACGACCTCGATCATCGTGAGGCGCGTGCGCTCGACGGTGTAATCCGCGGCGCGCTGATGCGCGGCGAGCGGGATCGTGCCGGAGAATTGCGACGGGACGCCGTTGCGGTGCGCGGCGACGTGGCGAATCTGACGCGACGCGAGCCAGAGCTTGGTCGAGACCATCGCGACCAGGGCGACGATGAAGATCGTCGAGAAAGCGAGAGTGAGGTTGGTCATCCGGGACTTCCGATTGAACTATGCGAGAATTATAGGTTCTAGGCCGTGCCGACGCGCAGTGTTCGAACTCGACATCCCGCAATGGATCAGATAGCGCGCGGGCACGGCGTTTTCATCTCTCAGGCCGCTTTCATGACCGACATCTCCGCCACCCCCGAATCAGACAACAACGCTCTCGTGCGCAGCGACATGAACCTCGTGTGGCTCGACATGGAGATGACCGGTCTCGATCCGGACAACGATCGCATTATCGAGATCGCGGTGGTCGTCACGAATTCGACGCTCGACAGGCTGGTGGAAGGACCAGTGCTCGCGATTCATCAGACGGACGAGGCGCTCGGCCGCATGGACGAATGGAATCGCAACACGCACGGCCGCTCGGGGCTGACCGAACGAGTCAAGGTGTCGACCGTCGATGAAGCAGAAGCCACGCGCCAGATCCGCGATTTTCTCGGCCAGTACGTGCCGCCCGGCAAGTCGCCGATGTGCGGCAACTCGATTTGCCAGGACCGCCGCTTCATGGCGCGTTGGATGCCCGAGCTCGAGACGTTCTTCCACTACCGCAATCTCGATGTCAGCACCTTGAAGGAACTGTGCCGCCGCTGGCAGCCGGCGATCTACAAGGGCTTCCAGAAGCGCGCGATGCATACCGCGCTCGCCGATATCCACGAGTCCATCGACGAACTCAAGTACTACCGCGAGCATTTCCTGATTCCGTCGGCGCCTGCCGACGCGTCTTAATTTTTCGGCGGGCGGATCGCGTTTTTCGGGCGGAACGCGGCAACCACGTCGGGCCGCGTTTCCACGTAGGGTCCGCCGATCAGGTCGATGCAGTACGGCACGGCCGCGAAAATGCCCGGCACTTTCTGCTTGCCGTCCGCGTTTTTCAATCCTTCGAGCGTTTCGCGGATCGACTTCGGCTGTCCCGGCAGATTGATGATCAGCGCGGCGTGATCTTCAGTCTCGCGGATCACCGCGACTTGCCGCGAAAGAATGGCCGTCGGCACGAAATTCAGGCTGATCTGGCGCATTTGCTCGCCGAAGCCGGGCATCGGCTTCGTGGCGACGGCGAGCGTCGCCTCGGGCGTCACATCGCGGCGCGAGGGGCCGGTGCCGCCCGTCGTGAGCACCAGGTCGCAGCCGTGTGTATCGACGAGTTCGACGAGCGTCGCGGAAATGGTCGCGGCATCGTCCTGGATCAGGCGCGTTTCGGCGCGAAAGGGCGTCGTGAGCGCCTCCGCGAGCCACGCCTGCAACGACGGCAAGCCCTTGTCCTCGTAGACGCCTTGCGACGCGCGATCGCTGATCGACACGAGCCCGACGATCAACTCGTCCGGGTGATTACGCTTCGGTTTCGTCACGATCGTCCTCATCGCCTTCGATGTCTTCGTCGTCTTCCGCCCCCGACGCGTTCTTGATCCACTGGAAGAGCTCGCGGTAATAGCGCGGCGGCTTTTGCTGCTCGCGCTCCTTACGCGCGTTGCGGATCAGCGTACGGCCTTCCTGCGGATCGACGCCCGGATGATTGCGGATGAATTCGGTGAGCGCGGCGTCGTCGGCGAGTAGCTGTTCGCGCGTGCGCTCGATCCAGTGCAGCCGCGCGGTTTCGGACTTGTTCACGCCGCGGTGCGTATCGAGCGCCGTGCGCAGCGCGGCGACCTCGTCTTCGGTCAGCGAGCGCATGACCTTGCCGACGTACTGCAACTGGCGGCGCTTGCCTTCGTGGTCGGTGATGCGGCGCGCCTCGCGCACGGCGTCGTCGAGATGCTCGGGCATCGGCATGCGTTTGAGCGCGTCTTTGGGCAGTGCGATAAGCGCCTCGCCCAGCTCCTGCAGCGCGTGCATTTCGCGCTTGAGCTGGGATTTGCTCGGCCGGTCGTAGCCGTTTTCGTCGATCTCGCGCTCGTCGTCGCGGCCGGAATCGATCGGTTGAATGCGGGTTTTACGGTTCATCCCGACATTGTAGCTTGCGTGCGCACCATGCCTGAACCTCGCGTACGGCTCTGCGACAAAGCTCGGCGGGTGAATGCACGCCGTCCTTGCTATGATCGCGTGATAGGCCATTTCCGTCGCCCGATGCCCGATTGCGTGCGCATCCGGCCGGGAATTCCGAAGCAACCACGACATGCGCGGGCGCACGCCGCCCGACTTCCAAAGGCAACCAAAAATGGCAGCAGACATGGACGTCAAGCAACGCTACTTCCCGCATACGCAGGACGAACTGAAGGAGATCGCCTCCGACATCCTGCGTTACGCGAAGGAACTCGGCGCGAGCGATGCCGCCACCGAGATCTCCGAAGGCGACGGCCTGTCAGTGAGCGTGCGGCGCGGCGAAGTCGAGACGATCGAGCACAATCGCGACAAGATGGTCGGTGTGACCGTCTTCATCGGCAAGAAGCGCGGCAACGCGAGCACCGCCGACTTCACGCGCGACGCACTGCGCGACACGGTCGCCGCTGCATACAACATCGCGCGCTTCACGGCCGAGGACAGCGCGGCGGGGCTCGCCGAAGCCGAACTGCTCGAGAAGGCGCCGCAGGACCTCGATCTCTATCACCCGTGGGACATCGATGCGGAAGAAGCCGCCGAGATCGCGCGCCGCGCGGAAGCCGCCGCGTTCGCCGTCGACAAGCGCGTGACCAACTCGGAAGGCGCGAGCGTCTCCGCGCAGCATTCGCAGTTCGTGCTCGCGACCTCGCGCGGCTTCATGGCGGGCTATCCGTACTCGCGGCATTACATCGCGTGCGCGCCGATCGCGGCAGCGGGCCGCGACATGCAGCGCGACGACTGGTACACGTCGAGGCGCGACGCGGCCGGTCTCGCCGACCCCGAAGCAGTCGGACGTTACGCCGCCGAGCGCGCGCTCGCGCGCCTCGGCGCGAAGAGTCTCGACACACGCAAGTGCCGCGTGCTCTTCGAGGCGCCGCTCGCGGCGGGCATCCTCGGCGCGTTCGTGCAGGCGGTGAGCGGCGGCGCGCTGTATCGCAAGACTACGTTCCTCGTCGACAGCCTCGGCAAGCCGGTGTTCGCGCCGCATATCCAGATCGTCGAGGATCCGCACCTGAAGGGCGGCATGGGCAGCGCGCCGTTCGACGAGGAAGGCGTGCGCACGCAGCGTCGCAGTGTGGTCGAAGATGGCGTCGTGCAGGGCTATTTCCTGTCGACGTACTCGGCGCGCAAGCTCGGCATGCAGACGACCGGCAATGCCGGCGGCTCGCACAATCTGACGATGAAGAGCACGCACACGAAACCCGAAGACGACTTCGAAGCGATGCTGAAGAAGCTCGGCACCGGTCTGCTGCTGACTGAGCTGATGGGCCAGGGCGTGAACTACGTGACGGGCGATTACTCGCGCGGCGCGTCGGGCTTCTGGGTCGAGAACGGCAAGATCGTGCACGCCGTGGAGGAAATCACCGTCGCGAGCACGTTGCAGGAGATGTTCCGTCACATCGAAGCGATCGGAGCGGACACCGTGGTGCGCGGCACGAAGGAAATCGGCTCGGTGCTGATCGAACGGATGACGATCGCGGGACAGTGAACCGCATTCGGCAAAAGACGAAGGCTCCGGAGAGCGTCCGGAGCCTTTTTTCATTCGGAAGCGGCGATGCGCTCGTAGGTCACGAACGCAAACGCGAAATCGTTCGGCGCCGCCGCGCGATGCGGCTCACGGGACACTTCGCGCCACAGTTCCGGATCGGGCGCGGGAAAGCGCGTGTCGCCGTCGAAATCGGCGTCGATCTCGGTGACGATCATCTTGTCCGCGCGCCCGATGGCATCGCGATACAACTGCGCGCCGCCGATCAGAAACGCTTCCTTCGCCGGCTCGAGCGCGAGCGCCGCTTCGAGGCTCGTCACGACGTCGCAACCCTCGTAGTGGCGCGTGGCATCGCGCGATATGACGATATTGCGCCGCCCCGGCAACGGCCGGCCGATCGATTCATGCGTCTTGCGGCCCATGATGATGGGCGCGCCCATCGTCGTGCGCTTGAAGAATGCGAGGTCCTCGGGCAGGCGCCAAGGCAGTTGGTTGTCGCGTCCGATCACGCCATTGCGCGCGCGGGCGACGATCAGGGTCAGCGTCGTCATGTGAAGGAGGTCGAGGCAAAGCGGCGCGGGCCGCGCCGTCGGGGCCTCGATTCTAACCGACACGTCCGGCCATATTCGGGATCGAAGCGTCGCGCGGACTCACGTCTCGGGCGAATCGTCGGCGAGCGATGGCACGTAAGCAGGAGCCGGCGCGATCTCGTCCCAGAGCGTCACGCTGACGCCTGAGCCCGGCGGGCGAATGGCGCACTGGCGCATGCCGTCCGATTCGTCCGCGTCTTCACGGTTTTGTTGCGCGTCGCTTGTTTCCTCGCGCCGGAATGAACTTTCGAGTGCCATCGTAACGACATAACCCAAGGTAACTATTTCCGGTATTGAATCATCCGGAAATAAAGTAATCGTCTGGCCGGTATAAACGATTAACCTGAAGTGAATGCAGGAGAAATATGGAACGCTCGTTCTGTAGACAGTATTTCTTACCTTCCGGCAGTGGGGAAGAGGAGCGAATTGCGTGCCATCGGTCAGAAAGCTTTGCCACGCAACGAACGGCGATAATGAGACGCAGACACATTGAGGAAACTTGGGTGAAAACGTTTCACGGCTGAAACATGAAGGCAGAAAAACATGAAGTTCTCGCGAAATCGGTATAAGATTTTGTCGTATTAAATTGTGCGCAAAGTTTTTAATAATCGTGTGAGAAATTCTTGTGAGGCCCGTCCTGTCAAGCTTTTGTGGCTAATCCGGCGGCTCTCGCGATATTTGTTTTCGGGGTTTCTGGGTTATAGTAGTCTCTCAAAAACGGCACAGAATCAGACATAAAGGGTTTCGTGGAAGAGTGCGTGGTGTGTCGCGCTATGGCCCGGGGGCGTCGTAACGAATGGCAAGTCCCTCCCCAGACGTTTGCGAGAAACGTGCGAGGGCAGCGAAGTCTGCGATGTAGTGCGAGCCTGAACTACGTGACCTTTTCAACGAATGTTGAACAAAGGATCTGAATAATGGACGTCGCTCGGCGGCAACTCATCTATGTGACTCGCAATCCAAGCGAGACGCTGTGTGCGCGATTCGAGGAGCGCGGCTGGCATATCGAAATCGTCGCGAGCGCGCGAGACACGCGCAAGGCACTGCGTAGCGATCTGGCGACCGGCGGGCTGCTGGATTTGTCGAGTCATTTCGAATCGCATGAACTGGCGGCGTTCGAATCGTCGCTGACGATGACCAACGTGGGCTGGGTCGCGGCCACCGTTGCCGGACAACTCGAAGACGCCGCCGTGCGGCGCCTGATTCGCGACTATTGCTTCGATTACGTGACGCTGCCGACGTCGAACGACCGCATCGTCGATTCCGTCGGTCACGCGTATGGCATGGTTTCGCTGCACGACGCCGCGTCGCACGATGCGCGCAGCGAGGGCCGCGCCGAGGGCGAAATGGTCGGTTCGTGCGACGCGATGCTCGCGCTCTTCCGTTCGATCCGAAAAGTCGCGATGACCGACGCGCCCGTCTTCATTTCGGGCGAATCCGGCACCGGCAAGGAGTTGACGGCCGTCGCCATTCACGAGCGTTCCGCGCGTCGCGATCAGCCGTTCGTCGCCATCAACTGCGGCGCGATTCCGGCGCATCTGCTGCAATCGGAGCTCTTCGGCTACGAACGCGGCGCGTTCACGGGCGCGAATCAGCGCAAGATCGGCCGTGTCGAAGCGGCCAACGGCGGCACGCTGTTCCTCGATGAAATCGGCGATCTGCCGCTCGAAAGTCAGGCGAGCCTGTTGCGCTTCCTGCAGGAACGCAAGGTGGAGCGCCTGGGGGGGCACGGCTCGACGCCGGTGGATGTGCGCATCATCTCGGCGACGCACGTCGACATGCAGACCGCGATGATCGAAGGGCGTTTCCGCGCGGACTTGTATCACCGCCTGTGCGTGCTGCAGATCGACGAGCCGCCGCTGCGCGCGCGCGGCAAGGACATCGAACTGCTCGCGAAGCATATGCTCGACCGATTCAAGAAGGACGCGAGCCGGCGCCTGCGCGGATTTTCGCCCGATGCGATCGCCGCGATTCACAACTACGGCTGGCCGGGCAACGTGCGCGAACTGATCAACCGCGTGCGGCGTGCGATCGTGATGTCGGAAGGGCGGCAGATCACCGCCCGCGATCTCGAACTCGGCGAGTACGTCGAAGTGGCGCCGGTTTCGCTCGCGCAGGCGCGTGAAGCGGCCGAGCGGCAGGCGATCGAACTCGCGCTCCTGCGCCATCGCGGACGCCTCGGCGACGCGGCGCACGAACTGGGGATCTCGCGCGTGACGTTGTATCGCCTGCTGAGCGCGCATGGGATGCGTCACATCGAGGTCGATGCGCCGTCAGAGCACGCTACGCGCGGCTGACGGCAAGTAGCCGCGATCCACCCCCGGACGGGCGCTTCCAGGCGCCCGTTTTTTCGTGCCGCTGCATTGAGCGCCGGCCCCCGTCGCTTGGTAAAATCCGTCTTTACGCCTTCCGTTCGCGAGGGCGCGCAGCATACCCCAGGGAACATCGAATGAAACAGTATCTCGAGCTCGTCCAGACGATCCTCGATACCGGCACTTGGCAGGAAAACCGCACGGGCATCCGCACGATCAGCATTCCCGGCGCGATGCTGCGGTTCGACTTGCAGCAAGGCTTTCCCGCCGTGACGACGAAGAAGCTCGCGTTCAAATCGGCGATCGGCGAGCTGGTGGGCTTTCTGCGGGCGTCGAAGAGCGCGGCGGACTTTCGCGCGCTCGGCTGCAAGGTCTGGGACGCCAACGCGAACGACAATCCGCAATGGCTCGAGAACCCGTACCGGCAGGGCCCGGACGATCTCGGCGACGTCTACGGCGTGCAATGGCGCAAATGGCCCGCGTACAAGCTCGTCGATGCCTGCGCGGGCGACCAGATCGCCGACGCCACCAATCGCGGATTCCAGGTCGTGACGAGCTTCGTCGAAAACGGGCGCGAACAGGTGCTGTTGTACAAGGCGATCGATCAATTGCGCCAGTGTCTCGATACGATCATCGAGCGCCCGACCGACCGGCGCATTCTGTTTCACGCATGGAATCCGGCGAAGCTCGACGAGATCGCGCTGCCCGCGTGCCATCTGCTGTATCAGTTCATCCCGAACGCGGTGACGCGCGAGATTTCGCTGTGTCTTTACATCCGCAGTAACGACGTCGGACTCGGCACGCCGTTCAATCTGGCGGAAGGCGCGGCGCTGCTGCATCTCGTGGGCCGGCTGACCGGATTCAAGCCGCGCTGGTTCACGTATTTCATCGGCGATGCGCACATCTACGAGAACCAGCTCGATATGCTGCATGAGCAACTGAAGCGCGAGCCATTGCCGTCGCCGCAGTTGATCATCTCCGATCGCGTGCCGGATTACGCGGTCACGAAGCGCTACGAGCCGGAATGGCTGGAGAAGATCGAGCCGAAGGATTTCGCGCTCGAAGGGTACAAGCATCACGATCCGCTCACGGCCCCGATGGCGGTCTGAGCGGGCGCTTCAGCGCTGCATGCGAGAACGCGCGGCTTCCGTCCGCGCGTTTTTCGTTTACCGGCTGCTCATCGCCTCAACTTCGATGATGCTTGTTGCCGCCGCCGTGTTGCGGCTGCTGGGCTTGTTGAGGCTGCTGGCGAGGCTCCTGATGCGGCTGGTGCGCGTAACAAAGCTCTACCGCGTGGATAGAAAACCTTCGAAATGCCGATGTCCCGCTGGCGTCACGCGCAAGACACGGCGCCTCGCCGTGTGCTCGATCCAGCCGTGCGACTCGCACGCTTCGAGAAATGCCGCGCCGAGCGCGCCGCCCAGATGCGGCCGGCGCTCGCTCCAGTCGATGCACGTGCACGCGAACCGCCGCCGCCGCGCGCGTTGCGCCTTCAGGTCGATGCCGAGTTCGGCAAACGCCTGCGCGCCTTCCGGCGTCGCGTCGAGCGCGGCGGGGCCATGCGCCTGTTCGTGATCGTCGGAGGCGGTGAGCCAGTTGCGCGCGAGCATCCGGTCGAAGATTTGCACGGCCAGTTCGCCCGCGAGATGGTCGTAGCAAGTGCGCGCGAAACGCATCTCGACCGGCACGGCGGAAGGCGGGCGTTCAGGCGCGCGCTGCGGCGCGCTCGCCCGCGCGAGATTGGCGAGCGCCTCGATGGCCGCGGCGATGTCCGGCGTCGCGATGCGGTAATAGCGATGCCGCCCGCTCACTTCGAGCGCGAGCAGCCCGCCTTCGGTCAGACGCGCGAGATGCCCGCTCGCAGCCGACGGCGACAGCCCCGCGATCATCGTCAGTTCGCCGGCGGGGCGCGCGGTGCCGTCCATCAGCGACCAGAGCATCGCGGCGCGGCCGGGATCGGCGATCAGCGCACCGATGCGCGACAGTCCGGGGAAATGGCGCACGCGGGATTCGGCTTCATCGAAAGCGGAGTTCATGGCGATGTCCCTGTCGGGCGTGGTAATCGACCTATCCACTCTATAGCGGCTCCGCATCCGATGTTTCACCGCGCGCCGAAATGTCGATGCACGAAGCGCGGCGCTAGAATGACCGCTGGCATCTCAGACAGCAGGAAAACTTCCATGTCCAGATTCTTTCTCGCGAGCGTGATGGGCGTTCTCATGCTCTGTGCGGGCTGCGCGGGCGCACCGTCGTCGGCGGGCGGTGGAGGCAGCATCACGATGTACGGCACCATCGATCAGGGCATCACCGTCCACGACTGAATATTGCCGACCCTATAATCGGCATTCATTTCCGCATCAGACGGGCACCCCATGAATACGCCGACCTCAACTCCCATTCCCGCAGTCCCCAAAAGCCGCGCCGAAACCACCTTTCGCTTTCTCGCCGAGCCGACCTCGGTGAACTTTGGCGGCAAGGTGCACGGCGGCGCGCTGATGAAATGGATCGACGAAACCGCGTATGCCTGCGCCGCGATGTGGTCCGGGCGCTACGCGGTGACGGTGAGCGTCGGCAATATCCGCTTTCGGCGGCCGATTCTCGTCGGCAACCTGGTGGAGTTGCGCGCGCGCGTCGTGACGACCGGACGCACCAGCATGCACATCCACATTTCCGTGCATGCGGGCGATCCGAAAGTCGGCGAGCTCGAGCAGACGACCGATTGCCTGATGGTCTTCGTCGCCGTCGATGAAAAAGGCCAGCCGACGCCCGTGCCTTCCTTCGTGCCGGAAACGGAAGAGGAAAAGCGCCTCGCGAAATACTCGATGGACGTAAAGGATGCGCTCGACGCGATCGTCGAACTGAAGCCGGAAGAGGTTGCGGCGGGCAAGGTCTGATCCCGCCGCTTTTTCTGAAGAAGAACGCGCCTACTTGTTGCCGACCATGTCGCCCGGCTTGACCCATTCGTCGAACTGCTGCTCGGTGACGTGACCGAGCGCGAGCGCGGCGGCTTTGAGCGTCGTGCCTTCCTTGTGCGCCTTCTTCGCGATCTGCGCGGCCTTGTCGTAGCCGATATGCGGATTGAGCGCCGTCACGAGCATCAGCGATTCGTTGAGCAAACTGTCGATGCGCTTCTCGTTCGGCTCGATGCCGACGGCGCAGTTGTCGTTGAAGCTCTGCGCGCCGTCCGCGAGCAGGCGCACGGACTGCAGCACGTTATGCGCGATCATCGGCCGGAACACGTTCAGCTCGAAGTTGCCGCTCGCGCCGCCGAAGTTCACCGCGACGTCGTTGCCGAACACCTGGCAGCACAACATGGTCACGGCTTCGGATTGCGTGGGATTCACCTTGCCCGGCATGATCGAGCTGCCCGGCTCGTTCTCCGGAATCGACAGTTCGCCAAGCCCGCAGCGCGGCCCGCTCGCGAGCCAGCGGATATCGTTCGCGATCTTCATCATGCCCGCGGCGACCGTCTTCAGCGCGCCGTGCGCGGCGACGAGCGCATCGGCGGCGGCCATCACCTCGAACTTGTTCGGGGCGGTCTCGAAGGGCAGGCCAGTGAGCTTGCCGATCGCCGCCGCGACCTTCACCGCGAACTCCGGATGCGCGTTCAGTCCCGTGCCGACCGCCGTGCCGCCTTGCGCGAGCTGATACAGATGCGGCAACGTCGCCTCGACATGCCGGATGCCCTGATCGAGTTGCGCGACGTATCCTGAAAACTCCTGTCCGAGCGTGAGCGGCGTCGCGTCCTGCAGATGCGTGCGGCCGATCTTCACGATCTTGTCGAAGGCCTTCGCCTTCTTGTCGAGCGTATCGCGCAGCGTCTTCAGCGACGGAATGAGATGCTTGTTGATCGCCATCGCGGCGGCGACGTGCATCGCCGTCGGAAACACGTCGTTCGACGACTGGCCGCGATTCACGTCGTCGTTCGGATGCACGAGGCGTTCTTCGCCGCGCGAGCCGCCCATGATCTCGCTCGCGCGATTGGCGATCACCTCGTTGAGGTTCATGTTGGTCTGCGTGCCCGAGCCGGTCTGCCACACGGCGAGCGGAAATTCGTCGGGATGCTTGCCGTCGATGATTTCCTCGGCGGCCTGAATGATCGCCTTCGCCTTTTTCGAATCGAGCACCTTCAGCCCTTCGTTCACCTCGGCGGCCGCGTGCTTGATGATCGCGAGCGCCGTGATCAGCTCGGGCGACTGCTTTTCCGTCGAAATCTTGAAGTTCTGCAGCGAGCGCTGCGTCTGCGCCCCCCAGAGCTTGTCGTTCGGCACCGCGATTTCGCCGAACGTGTCCTTCTCCATCCGTACGTCGCCCTTCGCATTCTGTGACATGGCCTGAGTTCCTTACGAAGTTGGATCAAAGCTGCTTGTCGACGGGCAGAAGCATGAAGAGGCCCGTCATCGCATTGCGATAAAACCCTGCCTCGGGATCGAAATTGTAGGTGACGAGACCGCCGTTCGCCTCGGTGGTCCAGACGAGGCCCGACTGCGGCGCGCCCGTGCGCCGCAGTTCCTCGGTGACCGCCGCGCTCGCCAGTTGCACCTGCCAGCTCGTCTTCGGCGAGACGCTGTTCGCGAACAGTCTCGCGGCTTCCTCCGCGACCGGCTTGCTGTGAATCACCAGCGCGAGCTCGGTATTCAGTTTGGCCGAGCGCGGGTCGAGATTCATGGAGCCGATCACGAGGATACTCCGATCGATCGCATAGGCCTTCGCGTGCAGGCTCGCGCGCGACTGCGAGCCGAACAGACCGGCGCGCGGGCTGCTTTCGCCCTCGGCCTGAATCGGCTTGAATTCGTACAGCTCGACGCCGTTTTCCAACAGCGGAATGCGATACGGCGCGTAGCCCGCCTGCACGGCGACGGCGTCGGTTGCGGCGAGCGAATTGGTCAGCACCGCGACGCGCACATGGCGCTTCGTCAGATCGCCGAGCGCCTTCACGCCCGCGTCGTGCGGCACGAAGTAGGGCGAGAGAATGAGAAATTCGCTCTGCGCATCCTTCAACAGTTCGATGAGGCGCTGCATCGGCGGGCTCTTGTAGTCGTCGCTCGGATGCTCGATCTTCGATGGCGAATCGACCCGGAATTCCGTCGGCGCCCACACGAGGCCCATTTCCTCGCGCGCGATCTGCTGCGCGAGCGGCGTCGCGTTGAGGGGTTTCGCGTTCAGCGGATCGGCCTGCTGACGCCAGTGGGCGCGCAGGTCGTCGCGGGTCTTGTCGAGTTCGGCGGGATCGAACTTTTGCTTGTTCAGCACGCGCAGCGGGTAGGCGAGCGAGCTGTTCCAGTAGTCGTCGAAGCTCGCGGAGATTTCCTGCGTCACCGGACCGGCCGCGAAAACGTCGAGATCGCGGAATTGCAGCGTCGGGCTCGCGTTGAAGTATTCGTCGCCGAGATTGCGTCCGCCGACGATCGCGATCTGATTGTCCGCGATCATCGCCTTGTTATGCATGCGGCGCGTGAATTGGCCGAGATTCGTGAAGAAATTCTGCGTGCGCTCGGAAAAGCTGCGCTGCGCGCTTCCAAACGGGTTGAACACGCGGATCTCGATCTTGTCGTGCGAATTGAGCGCCGCCATGATCCGGTCGATGTCCTTGAAGTTCAGGTCGTCGACGAGCATGCGCACCCGCACGCCGCGATCCGCCGCATGCAGCGCCGCGCCCAGCAGCAGCTTGCCCGTGTTGTCTTCCTCGGCGATGTAGTACTGCATGTCGAGCGTCTTCGTCGCCGCGCGCGCGAGCGCGATGCGGGCCTGCAGCGCGTCGGTGCCGGTCGGCAGAAGGCGCACCGCGGACTGATCCGGATGCTGCCGTTCCAGCGGCGCGAGCGCGCTTGCGAGCGGCGTCGCTTCGCTCGACGCCAGCGCGTGGCTCACCGGCCGATCGAACGCCGTCGCGGGCGGGCGCGTCGCGCAGGCGGCGAGCGCCGTCGTCAAGAGGACGATGGCTACAGTGCGCACTGCGGCGCTGGATCTTCGTTTCCGCGTGACGCCCCGACCGATGTTTTCGTGATGTCCGTCACGCCCCGCAACTTCCCACTTCCCCCGGCTTTCCGACACTTCGATTCCTCGTTTTTGGTTTGTCGCGACTCCGCACGACTCGACACATTCGGCGGACGGCACGATGAAGCAAGGCGCGTTCTTGCGCCGCGCGTCTCGAAATTATTTTATGGGAAACCGGAAAAAGGTCGGACGGAATGCCCGCGAGTGAGGGATAGAGGACGCTGAAGACAAAAAAAAGCCCGCTGGCTGAAAGCGGGCCGACAACCCCTGTCACAGATGTCTCAAGGAGGAGACGGGTTCATCGTAGCAATGCACGCCGCGCGGCCCAACCAAGCATTCGTGCTATGCAAATCGGCGCGCGCGTCGTGTGCTTATCAGACGTGCCCGTGCGGCGCGGCGCTCGCGGCATCGGTGTCGTCCGGCCCGGGCGCGATGCCCGTCTCGATGAAGCGCCGGCTGATGCGATGAAACCGCAGCGTCATCAATGCGGCGACGCTCGCGAGCCCGGCGGCGAGTCCCCACCACAGGCCCTTTGCGCCCAGTTCGAAGTGGAAGGCGAGCACATAGCCGGTCGGGAAACCGACGCCCCAGTAGCCGAACGCGGCAGCGAGCATCGGGATGCGCGTGTCCTTCAATCCGCGCAGGCAGCCGGAGCCGACCGTCTGCATGCCGTCGACGATCTGAAACACGGCCGCGACGCCGAGCAGCGACGCCGCGAGCGCGACGGTATGCGCGTTGGCGGGATCGTCGAGATGCAGATACAGGCCGACGATCGCGCGCGGCACGGTGATGAGCACGAGTCCCGAGCACATCATGAAGCCGACGCCGAGCGCGAGCGCGACGAAGCCCGCGTGCCGCGCCGCCACCGGCACGCCCGCGCCGACCCAGTAACCGACGCGCACGTTCGCCGCCTGGCCGATCGCGAGCGGCACCATGAACGCCACCGACGCGACGTTGAGCGCGATCTGATGCGCGGCGAGCGGCGCCTCGCCAAGGAGGCCGACCATCATGCCGGTGGCGAGAAAGAGCGTCGATTCGACGCCGTAGGTGATCGCGACGGGCCAGCCGAGGCCGAAGAGTTCGCCCATCAGCGGCAGGCGCGGGCGCGCGCGCACGACGAAGTGTCTGTAGCGCGGCCGCAGATGCAGCACCGCGACGAGCGCGATCGCGATGCCCCAGACGGTGATCGCGGTCGCTGCGGCCGAACCGAGAAAGCCTTCGCGCGGCAGGCCGTACGCGCCGTGAATCAGCCCGTAGTTGAGAAAGCCGTTGACGAAAACTCCGCCGATGGAAATCCACAGGAGCCGGCGCGCCGCGCCGATCGCGGGCAGAAACGCGCGCATCATCCCGACGCCGATGAGACTGCCAGGCGTCCCCCAGCGCAGCACCGCGCAATATTCACCGACGTTCTTCGCGAGCGTCGCCGGTTCGTGGAATGCAAGCAGGATCGGCTCGGCGTAGCTCAGCAGCACGAACGCTGGCACGGCGAGCAGGACGGAAAGCATGAGCCCCGTCCAGTAGATGCCGGGCACCCGATCGTCGGCATTCGCGCCGCGCGCATGCGCGACCGATACGGAAACCGACGTCAGCACGCCCTGCAGCAGCGTCACGACGACGAAAAAGAGATTCGCACCGAGACCGCCGGCGGCGAGCGCGTCGGGGCCAAGCGAGCCGAGCAGGATGGTGTCGGTGACGCCCATCGCCATCTGCGAGAGCTGGGCGATGGCGAGCGGCGCGGCGAGACGCGCCGTGTCGACGGCGTGCCGCGAGAGGCTCGGCGGTCCTTGATGCGCGCGCGCGGCGGGCGTGACTTGCGGTTGCATGGCTGATCGGATGGAAACAAAGGCGGCGCATCAGTCAATGCACTGAGCGTCGCGGACTGGAATGCGGAAGGGCAACAAGCGGAGCGCACTGCGAAACGTGCGCTGACGGGAAAACCGACGCTACAGACCCGGCGCTGAAACCAGAACGAAAGACGACTAGCTTATTGCCTCGCGTGCGGCCTGTCGATGACGTGATCGCTTATGAGCCGGATTTCTCAAGCGCGTGGCGCGTGCACGCAAGCGGCGCGGTGCTACTCGGGCGCGCGCACGTGGATCGTCTGGCCGTCGAGCTTCACCTTCTGGCCCGCGCGGATCTTGCAGGTCTTGCGCAGCTCCACTTTGCCGTCGACGGTGACATCGCCCATCGCGACGCGCGCCTTCGCCGAGCCGCCGCTATCCGCGAGGCCCATCAGCTTGAGCAGATTGTGGAGTTCGACGTACTCGCTCGTGAGGGTGAATTGGAGTGGCGGCATGGGACGGGTGAAGCGGGAAAGGCCTCCATGATAAACCACGAACATGCGTGCGCCGGGCATGCGCCGTGCTGTGCCATCGCGGGACCGGTAATCGGAACGCAAGTGAACGGGTTGGCAAATGTAGCCAGATGAAACCTTCGGTAACAATGACTGGTTTTCGCGAACTTGCCCGATCGTCGCCCGGTCCGACCGTTTGATCGATGCAGCTTCGGTCATCTTTCCAATCGACAAAAGTCGCGCGGTTCGCTCGCCATGATCAGAGCCGCCGACGCCAACTAAAGAGAGGACTAGCTCATGACTCGCGCACGAATCCTTTTGATCGGCTCCGCCATCGCCACGCTCGCCGCTTCGGGCGCTTATGCTCAGACCGCGCCCCAAGCCGCCCCGATGCAGCCTCAGACCGTGCAGCCGATGCAGGCTGCGCCCACGCAGGCGCCCGGCCAGATCGGTAATGCGATGCCCGCACAGGCCCAGCAGCCGATGACGCCGCCGCAGCAGAACGTCGTCGCGCCGGCGCCGACCGATCCGCTGGTCCAGCGCCGCAACGCGAACGCGCAGGCGAACGCCGAGTATCGCGCGTCGAAGAAGGCGTCGAAGGCCGAGTTGAAGGCGCAGAACCAGCAGGCGAAGGCGCAGTACAAGGAAGAAGTGCAGAACGCGAAGATCAATCGCAAGGCGGACAAGGACGCCGCGAAGGCGGAACTGAACGCGACGGAGCCGGGCACGCCGAAGGACACGGGCCTGCAGCACTGAGCGTGACGCGCCGCGAGTCCGCGCGGTGCGGCTCGCGGCATCTACAAAAGGGAGGACATCATGAATCGAAAAATCAATGCGCTACTGGCGGCGCTGATTGCCGGAACGTTCGCGAGCGTGAGTGCGGCATCGTTCGCGCAGACGACGTCCGACGCACCGACCGCCGCCGATCAAAAGGCCGCGAAGGAACAGACGAAGGCCGACAAGAAGGCGGCCGTCGCACAAGCCAAGGCCGACAAGAAGAAGACGGAGGCGCAGTCCGACGCCAACGAAGCCGCCGCCGACGCGAAGCTGAAGAACGCGAAGAAGGCGGAGTAGTACGCGCTTTCCGTACCAATGCGAGCCCGGTTCCCCGCGAACCGGGCTCGCTGCTTTTTGGGGCCAAAACTCCAGTCGAGCCAAAGGCTTGCGTGCGCGGGTTGTATGGATATACAGTGTGCGTCACTCATTTCCGCCCCCTTCTTCCACGTGCTCACGCTTCCCGACACCGCCGACGCCGCGTCCGATTCCACCGCGAAACAGGTCGCCGACTATCTCGCGAAGCTCAACGAGGCGCAGCGTGAAGCTGTCGAATTCGGCGTCGACGAACCGGGGCGCGCGGGCGGGCCGCTGCTCGTGATCGCCGGCGCGGGCTCGGGCAAGACCAACACGCTCGCGCATCGCGTCGCGCATCTGCTGGTGAAGGGCGCCGATCCGCATCGCATTCTGCTGCTCACATTTTCGCGCCGCGCGGCGCTCGAAATGACGCGGCGCGTCTCGCGCATCGCGATAAACGCGCTCGGCAAGAAAAGCGCCATCGCGCAGGGGCTGACGTGGTCGGGCACGTTTCACAGCGTCGGCGCGCGGCTGTTGCGCGATTACGCCGATCTCGTCGGACTCGCGCCGTCTTTTACGATCAACGATCGCGAAGACTCCGCCGATCTCATGAATCTGGTGCGGCACGAGCTTGGCTTGTCGTCGAAGGAGAAGCGCTTTCCCGCGAAATCGACCTGCTTCGCGATCTACTCGCGCGTCGTGAACACGGGCGCGTCGCTCAGCCACGTGCTCGATCAGTCGTATCCATGGTGCCGTGAGTGGGAAGCCGATCTGAAGCGTCTGTTCGCGGCCTACGTCAGCGCGAAACAGGCGCAAAGCGTGCTCGATTACGACGACCTCCTGCTGTACTGGTCGCATCTCGCGGCCGAGCCATCGGTGGCGGCGGATCTCGCGAGCCGTTTCGATCACGTGCTCGTCGACGAATATCAGGACACCAACCGCCTGCAGGCGTCCATCCTGCTCGCGATGAAGCCGGACGGGCGCGGCCTGACCGTCGTCGGCGACGACGCGCAATCCATCTATTCGTTTCGCGGCGCGACCGTGCGCAACATCCTCGATTTTCCGGGCCATTTCGATCCGCCCGCGGCGACCGTCGCGCTCGATCGCAACTATCGCTCGACGCTGCCGATTCTCGAGGCATCGAATGCGGTGATCGGGCTCGCGTCGGAGCGCTATACGAAGAACCTGTGGACCGACAAGGCCTCGGCGCAGAAGCCGCGCGTCGTCTCCGTCGCCGATGAAGCCGCCCAGGCGCGCTATGTCGTCGAGAAAGTGCTCGAGGCGCGCGAGGCGGGCATGAAGCTCAAGGCGCAAGCCGTGCTGTTCCGCGCCGCGCATCACAGTGCGACGCTCGAAATCGAACTCACGCGGCGGAACATTCCCTTCGTGAAGTTCGGCGGACTCAAGTTTCTCGATTCGGTCCACGTGAAGGATGTGCTGGCGGTGCTGCGCTGGGCGGAGAATCCGCGCGACCGCGTCGCGGGCTTTCGGGTCGCGCAGTTGCTGCCGGGCATCGGTCCGGCGATCGCGGGGCGCTTGCTCGACAGCGTTGCGCAAGACGAGGCGCCGGGTGCGATTGCCAGGTTTCAGGCGCCCGCACGCGCCAGCGAAGACTGGCCGCGCTTCGTCGGGCTGATGGCAAAGCTCTGCGGCCGCGAATCCGGCTGGCCGGCGGAGTTCGAAATGATCCGCCGCTGGTATGAGCCGCATCTGGAGCGCAATCACGAGGACGCGGCGATCCGCATCGGCGACGTGCTGCAGATGGAAAGCATCGCGTCGACGTATCCCACGCGCGAGCGCTTTCTCACCGAGCTCACGCTCGATCCGCCCGACGCGACGAGCGACGAATCCGGCGTGCCGATGCTCGACGAAGACTATCTGATTCTCTCGACCATCCACTCGGCGAAGGGCCAGGAATGGCGCAACGTGTTCGTGCTGAACGGCGTGGACGGCTGCATTCCATCCGATCTGGGCACGGGCAGCGAAGAGGAAATCGACGAGGAGCGGCGCCTGCTCTACGTGGCGATGACACGTGCGAAGGAAGATTTGCACATCATCACGCCGCAGCGGTTCTACGTGCACAACCAGACGCATCTGGGCGACAGGCACGTCTGGGCGCAGCGCACGCGCTTCATCCCGCCGCATCTGATGCAGAACTTCGAAGCGGCCGCGTGGCCGCCGGTGATCGCACCCGCCGCGCCGACGGCGGCGGGGCTGGCGGCCGCCGCGAAGGCGAAAATCGATATCGCGGCGCGCCTGAAGGGAATGTGGGAGTAGGGCGAAGCGCGTTCAGCGCGGCGCGCGCGAGGTTCGCGGCGCGCGTGGCGATGGCGCGAAGATGCTGCGCAGCCAAGCGGCGAAGCGCGTGAAGCCGTCGTAAGGCTCTTCGATGAACAGCTCGGGCCGCAGCGAGCGCAGGTACTCCAGCACCTGCTGCGCTTCCTGCTTCTGAATCGACCCATAGAAAATGCCGAGCCGCAGCAGGCAGCGCAGTTCGCCGAGCTTCTCGCGCGCGGTCGAGCCGATGCTCGTCTCCACGGCAATTTTCGTTTCGTACACGCGCTGGCGCAGCGAATCGGCAAGACGGAAGGCGGGCGTCTGCATCTTTTCCTCGACTTCGCGAATGTCCGCCGCCGCCGATTTGATCTGTGCCGCGAGCATGTCCACCTGCGACACGTCGCCCTTCGCCTCGGTGACGATCGCCGTCGCCCATTCACGCGACGCCTTGATGAGATCCTCGGCGGTCCAGTCGGCGCGGATCGCGAACGCGAAGCCGTGCTCGGCCGCCTGACGGATCAGGATTTCGACGACATCGGGAAACTCCTTGTCGAGCGCGCGCTTGGCCCACGCGTACTGGCCGTGCGTGAGCATGCGCTGCACCGCCTGTTCGGTGAGCGGGGTGTCGTTGTCGAGCAGCTTTGCGCGCAGGAAGTCCTCGAACGTCGGCGTGACGAATTGCGGATCCAGCTTCAGCGACAGACGCGTGAACGCTTCGAAATCGCGATGCAGCGAAGCGATCGTCTCGTCGCGAAACGAAAGGGTGATTTGACGCATGTTGGTTCCCGGTTCCGCTTCCGATTGATTCGGAGGCGGGCAGTGCCTTCGGCTCCGCCTCTCGGGGCGGAGTCCATTCGTTTCTGATATCGGCGCGCTTTCCCGGAACTTGAGGATTTTTCGAGGCTTTTTGAAAGCCGTTTAGCGGCTGATTGACGGTTGAGCGGCGGAAAACGTTTAGCGCAGCACGGCGAACTGCCAGACGAAGAACACCGCCAGCGACACGGCAATCGTTAAAAGCGGCCGTTTGGTGAGCGCGCAGACGATGACCGCCACGATCGCCGCCACGAGCTGCGGATTACGCCAAGTGATCTCGGCCTCGTTGCCGTGCGGCGAGACGGTCATCGGCACGATGATCGCCGTGAGCACCGTCACCGGCACGAACGAAAGCGCGGTGCGCACGATCGGCGGAAACGGCAGGCGCTCGCCCAGCACAAACACGGCGCCGCGGATCGCATACGTAACCAGCGCCATGCCGAGGATCAACGTGATGTAGTTCATTGCGTGCGCTCCTTGGCGTTCTTCAGGCGATGCTTCGCGTGCGGCCGGTTTTCCATCAGCGTGAGCACCATGCCGACCGCGACGCCCACGAACACCGCCGCGAGCAGCCCGAGCTTGTATGGCCAGCCCTGCCACGCGAACGACAACACGCCCGATGCGAGCGCCGCCGCGACGAAACGCACGGCGACCAGTTGCGGCACGATGATCGCGATGAACGTCGCGACCATCGCGAAGTCGAGGCCGAGCGATTTCAGACCGGGAAACGCCGCGCCGAACACCAGGCCGACGAGTGTCCACAACTGCCAGTTCAGATACATCGAGACGCCGGAGCCGAAGAAGTAATGCGGGCCGGTTTCGCCCGGCGCGCGCTTCTGATAGTGCGCGTAGGCGACGGCGAAGACTTCGTCGGTCAGGAAGCCCGCGAGCGCCCAGCGCCAGCGCCGCGGAAGATGCGCGACATACGGCGCGAGTGTCGCCGAATAGAGGACGTGACGCAGATTGACGACGAGCGTCGTCGCCCAGACGACGGCGAAGCTCGCGTGAGACGCGATCAGGCCGACCGCGATGAACTGCGCGGACCCCGCGAACACCGCGAGCGACATCAACTGGCCATGCCAGAGCGTGAGCGGACTTGCGGTGACGAGCGTGCCGAAGATCACGCCGAAGGGCGCGGCGCCGATCATCATCGGAATGGTGTCGCGCGCGCCGGCCGCGAATTCGCGCAGCGCATGGCCGGACGTTTGTGTGGAACGTTGAGCGGGTGTTGCTTTCAAGATTTCCTCCTATGGAAGCGAGGATACGCAAGACGCCGCTCGACATGCTTGTACGTTCTTGCGCTTTCCTGGCTGGCCGGAAGCTCAGCGCCAGCGGCCGGGCGGCACGCCGAAGGTGCGCTTGAAATGGCGCGTGAAATGACTCTGGTCGGTGAAGCCGCTCGCCGCTGCGACGTCGGTCACGGAGGCGCCCGCGCGCAACGCCGGCAACGCCCGCACGATACGCAACTGGTTGCGCCATGCGTGCGGCGCAAGACCGGTTTCGCGCGTGAAGAGACGCGCCGCGTGAAAGGTCGAGAGGCCGACCGTCTGCGCGAGTTCGGCGAGCGTGACCGGTTCGAGCAGATCGTCGGCGAGGCGGGATTTCATCGTCGTGACGCGATGCGCGTCGGCGGCGGGCGGCGCGATGGCCGGGCGCTCGCGGGCGTGGCGGCCGAGCAGCGTCGTCACGGCATCGACGAGCGCGAGTTCCGCGGCGAGCGGATCCGCGCCGGTTTCCAGCAGGCGATGCGCGACGACCAGGCGCCGCGCGAGATCGGGATCGCGGATGATGTCGTCGGAGAACCAGGGCGCCGATTCATGCCGCCCGGACATAGCCCGCGCGAGGCCTTCGACGAACGGCACCGGCAGATAGAACACCCGATAGCGCCAGCCGGCATCGACGGCCCGCGCGCCGGTATGCACTTCGCCGGGATTGATCACCGGCACCGAGCCGGCTTCGGCGACGTGATGCGTGCCGCGATAGTCGTAGCATTCCGCGCCGGCTTCGATGACGGGCACCGTGTAGGCGTCGTGCCAGTGCGGCGAGAATTCGTGATCGTAGTATTCGGCGGTCACCATGTCCGCGTCCGGCACGAGCGGAGATCGCCAGTAGCGTGCGGCATTGCGGAAATGGTCGGCGTTCATCGTTCGGGATTGCTGGGGCAGGCGGAATCGCTCAGTTTACAACCTTGCTTTCCGCCCGGCCGGACAGTTGCGCATCACTTCACCGGTATGGTCGTGCCCTCGGGCACCGGTACGGCCGTCACGCTGTTCTTCGGGCTGCCGGTCGCGATGCGGTCGCTATATGTCAGATAGACGAGCGTGTTGCGCTTCGCGTCGACGATGCGCACCACGTGCAGCGTCTTGAAGATGAAGGACATGCCGGCCGAGAAGACATCGGTTTTCTGCTTGAGCGGCTGGGCGAACCTGATCGGCCCGACCTGGCGGCAGGCGATCGATGCTTCGGTCGGATCTTCCGCGATGCCGAGCGTGCCCTTAACGCCGCCCGTGCGGGCGCGGGACACATAACAGGTCACGCCCTGAACGAGCGGATCGTCATAAGCCTCGACGCTCACGCGGTCCGAGCCGGTGAAACGGAAATTGGTGTTGACGCTCGCGATTTCCTCCGCGTGCGCGAGGCCCGCGCCGCAGAGAGTGGCGAGCGATGCGGCGAGCGCAACGACGGAGCGTTTCATCGTCATCCTTCGGAAAAGAGAAAGGGCGTCGTATTGTATCGACGCCCTTGGCTCTTCAATGCATCTCGCGCTTGCATGCGGTCAATGAAAGATCAGATACAGGATCACCAGCACCACGACCGGTACGCCGAGCAACCATCCGAGTAGGTAAGGCATGTCGTTCTCCTTCGCATGTCGTTAATGACGATTCCAGTATCGCGAGGAAGGCCGGCGCACGTTAGCGGTGCATGTCCTATATACGTGTAGGTGCTGTCCTATCAGGACTTTCTCGATGCTTACAGATTCGTAAGGCGATTCGCTCAGGCGACGTGATTGCGTTTCGCCGCGAAGCCCGCGTAAAGCGTGCGCACGTAATCGAGATGCGCGCCCGCGCACTCGCGCGCCCGCGCCGGATCGCGTGCGACGATCGCATCGAAAATCGCGCGATGCTGCGTCATCAGGTTCGCTTCGACTTCGTCGTCGTAATCGACGAGGCGGTGCGAGGTCAGCATCGATTCGCGGACCAGTTCGTTGAGACCGTGCATCACGTGCGTCAGCGCCACGTTGTGCGTTGCATCGGCGATTGCGAGATGGAAGGCGGCGTCCTTTTCCGCGATGCGCGTGCTTTTGTCGGCGACGGCGGTCTGAAGCGCGTCGAACGCGGCAGCGATGCGCGCGATATCAGCGTCGGTGGCGCGCTCGGCGGCATAAGCGGTGGACAGCGTTTCGAGGCCGTGGCGCAGTTCCAGCACGTCGGCGCTCGCGTTCGGTTGCTGCTCGAGCAGCGCCGCGAGCGGATGCGACACGAGGGGCGCCGTCACGTCAGACACGACGAAGCCGCCGCGTCCCGCCGCGCGAATGAAGCCGTCCGATTCCAGCCGGATCAGCGCCTCGCGCAGCGACGGTCGTGAGACGTTCAACTGCTCCGCCAGATCGCGCTCCGCGGGCAGGCGCTGGCCGGGCAGGAGCGTACCGTTCGAGATCAGTTCGCGAATCTGGCCGGACACGACATCGGAGAGGCGCACACGGGCGTACGAATGCGTATGGACGGGCTGAAAACTCATCGTTGGATGTTTATGCCGGATGAAAGCTGGAGGAAGTCCGAGTTTGACACGAAAGAGGCATCTCATTAAAGTCTTGGTCAGACCAAGCTTACCAAAACGATTGTCCAACCCACGATCGGACCTCATGAAAGTTGCCCTGTTCGTCCCCTGTTTCATCGACGCGTTCTACCCGCAAGTCGGCATCGCCACGCTGGAACTGCTCGAGCGGCTCGGCGTGGACGTCGACTATCCGCCGGATCAGACGTGCTGCGGTCAGCCGATGGCCAATAGCGGCGCACACAAGGACGCCGCGGGCGCCGAGCGCGTCTTCGCGCGCAATTTCGCCGACTACGACTATGTGGTCGGGCCGTCGGCGAGCTGCGTGCATCATGTCCGCGAACATTTCACCGCGATCGAGCAGACGAGCGCGGTCGAAAAGGTTCGTCGCAACACGTACGAGCTCGTCGAATTCCTGCATGACGTGCTGAAGGTGCGCGAGTTTCCGTGGGCCGAGTTTCCGCACAAGGTCGGGCTGCACAACAGTTGCAGCGCGGTGCGGCATCTGCTTGAGACATCGAACTCGGAAGTCGCGGGCACGCCGTTTTCGAAGCCGCGCGCGCTGCTCGAAGGCGTGAAAGGCATCGAGTTCGTCACGCTCGCGCGTCCCGATGAATGCTGCGGGTTCGGCGGCACGTTCTCGGTCACCGAAGAGGCCGTGTCCGTGCGCATGGGTCAGGACAAGGTGCGCGATCACATCGGGGCGGGCGCGGAGTACATCGTTTCGGGCGACATGTCGTGTCTCATGCATCAGCAAGGCTGCGCGGAGCGCATGAAAGCCGATGCCAAATTCATTCATATCGCGCAGGTTCTGAACGGAGTCCGCGCATGAGCAAAACCGTTCGCATCGATCACGCGAAGGCGGCGGGCGCGTTCCTGCAAAAGCCGGATCACGTCGCGTTCCACGACAAGCGTCTGTGGGATTTGCGCAGCAAGCGCGACGCGCAGGCGCACGGCATCCCCGAATGGGAGACGATGCGCGATCTCGCGTCGCAGATCAAAGAGCACACGCTTTCCAATCTCGCCGATTACATCGCGCAGTTCGTCGATCAGGCCGGGAAGAACGGCGTCGTCGTGCATTTCGCGGCCGATGCGCAGGAGCACAACGAACTCGTCCACAAGCTGATGAGCGAGCGCGGCATGACCTCGCTCGTCAAGAGCAAGTCGATGCTCACCGACGAGTGCTACATGCGCGACTATCTCGAGCCGCGCGGCATCACGGTAATGGAAACCGATCTCGGCGAGCGTATCCAGCAGCTCGATCATCAGGACCCGAGCCATATGGTCGTGCCGGCGGTGCACAAGCTGCGCGCGGATGTGGCCGAGCTATTCGGCAAGACCATCGGCACCGATCCGAAGAACAGCGACATTCACTATCTCGCCGAAAGCCAGCGCATGAACACGCGGCCGTACTTCGTGCGCGAGAAGACGGCGGGCATGACCGGCTGCAACTTCGCGGTGGCGGAAACGGGCACCGTCGTCGTGTGCACGAACGAAGGCAACGCGGATTTGTCGGCGAACGTGCCGCCGCTGCATATCGCGTCGATCGGCATCGAGAAGATCATTCCGACGATCGCCGATCTCGGCGTGTTCGTGCGCATGCTGTCGCGCAGCGCGCTGGGTTCGCCGATCACCCAATACACGTCGCACTTTCGAGAGCCTCGTCCGGGCACGGAGATGCACTTCATCCTCGTCGACAACGGCCGCTCCGAGCGGCTCGCGATGAACGATTTCTGGTATTCGCTCAAATGCATCCGCTGCGGCGCGTGCATGAATACGTGTCCGGTGTATCGGCGCAGCGGCGGGCTTTCTTATGGCGGAACGTACTCCGGGCCGATCGGCGCGATCATCAATCCGACTCACGATCTGAAGCGCTATAGCGCGCTCCCGTTCGCCTCGACGATGAACGGCAGTTGCACCAACGTCTGCCCGGTGAAGGTGAATATTCATGAGCAGATCTACAAGTGGCGCGAGGTGATCGCGGAGAAACACGAAGTGCCATTCGTCAAGCAGGAAGTCCTGAAGATGGCGGGGCGCCTGCTCGCGAGTCCGACGCTCTATCGCGCGACGGTCGCATCGCTCGGCGGCGCGCTGAAGCGCCTGCCCAACTTCGTGCTCTACAACCCGCTCAACATCTGGGGACGTCAGCGCGATCTGCCCGAAGCGCCCGCCGAGACTTTTCATGAGTGGTACAAGAAGAACCGGAAGCTCGAAAAATGACGACTCGCGAAGCTTTTTTGTCGAAGATCCGCGCGGCGCAGCCTGCATCACGTCCGCGTCCCGATGTGCCGATTTTTCCGGCACCCGAAGGCGATCTCAAGGCGCGTTTCACGGCGGCGCTGACCGCGATGGGCGGCACGTGCGTCGACGCCGCCGAGTTGGGCGATGTGACTGCGCTGATCGCGTCTCGCTTTCCGAATGCGAAGGTGATCGCGTCGGCGGTGCCGGGCATCGACGGCACGCGACCGCTGTCGCCCGATACGCTGCCCGCGTCGCTCCAGGATGTCGATGTGGGCGTCGTGAGAGGGCGCTTCGGCGTCGCCGAAACAGGCTCGGTGTGGTTCAGCGAGCAAGAGTATGTCGTGAACTCGATCGGCTATCTTTCGCAGCATCTCGTCGTGCTGCTCGATCCCGCGCTGCTCGTCGAAGGCTTGCAGCAGGTGTATCGACGGCCCGATTTCAAATCGGCGCGCTATGCGGTGCTCGTCACGGGACCGTCGGCGACGGCGGATATCGAAGGCGTGCTGATTCGCGGCGCACAAGGCGTGCGCTCGCTGACCGTCGTGTGGCTTGCATGAAGCGTCAGCGCTTCCAGAAGTTCGCGACGGCGATCCCGCCGAAGGCCAGCCATTTCACGAGGTAATAGACGGTCCGGTTCCACGCTTTCAATCGCTTGGCCGACGAGCCGGATCGAATACAAATACTTGAACGCGCGGTTCAATCCGCCGGTGTGGTCGCTGACCTCGTTTCAAATAGAAGCGCCGCCAGCCGCGCCGGAAAAATGAATTGAAGCCAATATCGTTGTATTTGGCGGCCGCCTGGATCTTGCTCGCGTCGAGCAGTGCGATGGCCTCGGCGCGTATCGCTTTCCAATGCGCCCTGATCGGGCGAGTTCGGGAAAGAACGTGGATTGCAGGTAGTGCGACGACGGCACGCGCGAGATCAGATAGATGAAGCCGTTTAGCGCCGACATGAACGTCGAATGATCTGAAAGCTGTCGGAAGAACCCGTGCCGGACCTTGCAGCGCCCGTGTATGTAAGCCGCACAAGCAATAAAGATCGCCAACACCAGCCAGCGCATTTATTGCTCCTTCGCGCACAAACGGCTACACAAATCCTGCCTGGACGGGAGGCTGGCGTTGGGCGCGCGAAAGGCGGGGCCAAAAAGCAAAAAGCCCAGTTGCGTGACTGGGCTTTTTGGCTGAAGCGCTTGGCTCCCCGACCTGGGCTCGAACCAGGGACCTACGGATTAACAGTCCGGCGCTCTACCGACTGAGCTATCGGGGAACAACTTAAACATCTGCAACTGAGATAAAAAACCCAGCCGATTGACTGGGTTTTTTTGAAACCGACTTGCTGGAGTATTTGGCTCCCCGACCTGGGCTCGAACCAGGGACCTACGGATTAACAGTCCGGCGCTCTACCGACTGAGCTATCGGGGAACATCTACAGCAGAGAAGCGAAAGTATAGGGGGCCAAGATTATCGTGTCAACGCCCAATCTTCACTCAATAACCAATTTTTTCAATTGGATCGAAACATTCGCTCTGGCGCGCGAATCAACGCTCGAGCAGATTCAGCTTGTCCTTGACGTCCTTGAACTCGTCCGCCTCGGGAAGCGATCCCTTCGTCTTGGTAATGCTCGGCCAGTTACGCGCCAGTTCAGCGTTCAGTTCTGTGAAGTGCTGCTGGTCCCCGGGCACGTCTTCTTCGGCGTAGATCGCGTTCACCGGGCACTCGGCCACGCACACGGCGCAGTCGATGCACTCGTCCGGATCGATCGCGAGAAAGTTGGGACCTTCGCGGAAGCAATCCACCGGGCACACGTCCACGCAATCGGTGTACTTGCACTTGATGCAGCTTTCGGTCACAACGTGAGTCATTCGGGCTCCTGCATGCGGAATTCGTGGGGGCCGCGCTTTGGGCGGCTACATGGGCCGGGCGGTGCGCGTGCCGAAACGCATATTGTAGCGTAACGGTAAAAACGGGCGCGAGCCGTACGCAGCGCCCTTTATATCGATTCGTGATGTATGTATGCGCCGCTTCGTAAAAGGACCGAGCACTGGCATGCCGTTGCGCGCATTCGGGTAACATGGCCCCAAAGGCACAAGGCCTGGCGTCGGCAGAAGGCCGTGCGCATGGCCAACCCGCGTGGATGTTCCATCAGAACCATGATCATCAATTCGCTGCTCGATACCGACCTCTACAAGTTCACGATGATGCAGGTCGTCCTGCATCACTTTCCCGCCGCGCATGTCGAATATCGCTTTCGCTGCCGCACGCCGAATGTGGATCTCGTGCCGTACATCGACGAGATTCGCGATGAAGTGCGCCAGCTCTGCAATCTGCGCTTCAAGGAAGAGGAACTGGATTATCTGCGGCGCATGCGCTTCATCAAAAGCGACTTCATCGATTTCCTCGCGCTCTTTCATCTGAACGAGAAGTCCATTCGCATCGCGCCGTCGCCGAAGAACAATGGCGAGATCGACATCGAGATCGAAGGGCCCTGGCTGCACACGATTCTCTTCGAAATTCCGGTGCTCGCGATCGTCAACGAGGTCTACTTCCGCAACACGCAGCGTAAGCCCGAGTACGAAACCGGCCGCGAGCGTCTGCGCGACAAAATCAAGCTGCTCGCCACGCCGCCTGAATATTCCGATTGCAAGATCGCCGATTACGGCACGCGCCGCCGCTTCTCGGGACAGTGGCACGAGGAAGTCGTGCTGACGTTGAAGGACAAGCTCGGCGCGCAGTTCGCCGGCACGAGCAACTGCTTCTATGCGATGAAGCACGGCCTGCGTCCCTTGGGCACGATGGCGCACGAATACTTGCAGGCGTGTCAGGCGCTGGGTCCGCGTCTGCGCGACTCGCAGATTTTCGGCTTCGAGATGTGGGCGAAGGAATATCGCGGCGATCTCGGCATCGCGCTGTCGGATGTCTACGGCATGAAGGCGTTCCTGCGTGACTTCGACATGTACTTCTGCAAGCTGTTCGACGGCGCGCGTCACGATTCGGGCGATCCCTTCGACTGGGGCGAGCGTCTTCTCAGGCATTACGAGGAGAACCGCTGCGACCCGCGCACCAAGGTGCTCGTGTTCTCCGACGCGCTCGACATCCCCAAGGTGCTGCAACTCTACGAGCGGTTCCGCGGGCGCTGCCAGCTCGCCTTCGGCGTCGGTACGAATCTCACCAACGATCTCGGCTATCAGCCGCTGCAGATCGTCATCAAGATGGTCCGCTGCAACGGCCAGCCGGTCGCCAAGCTGTCGGATTCGCCCGGCAAGAACATGTGCGACGACAAGGCGTATCTCGCCTATCTGCGTCAGGTGTTCGGCATTGCGCAGCCGGTGGGCGAAGACTGACGGCGCCGCATTCGTGCATTCGGCCTATGCCGTTCGGCCGAGGTTCGTGCGCGAATGTCGCTCGCTATAATTCGAACGCGTCGTCGATCAGTCCGGCGCGCACGAATCTCAAGCACGCCAGACAGAGGACGGCACCATGGATACATCGGCCGCGCGCCGCAATATTCTCATGCGCATTCGCAGCGCGCAGCGCCGTCGCGGCACGCCTACGGAAGCCGAGCGCGAGGCGGCGCAGGAGTATGTCGAGCGGCATCCTGCGAGTCCGCGTCCTCCGCTGCCTCAGAACCGTGACGAGCTGATCGCGCGCTTCAGGCTCGAAGCCGAGCGTCTTTCCACGACGGTCGCCAACGTCGAATCGCTCGCGGATGCGCCCGCCGAGGCCGCGCGCTATCTGCAATCGCTGAATCTTCCCGTCGATGTCGTCGCGTGGCCCGCGCTAGGCGCTCTGCCTTGGGCGCAAGCGGGCATTCAAGCGGCGCTGCGCAAGCCAGCCGACGCCGATCTCGTCGGCATCACCGGCTGTTTTTGCGCAACGGCCGAAACCGGTTCGCTCGTGCTGCTTTCGGGCGCCGATACCCCCGCATCGGGCGCGCTTCTGCCTCAGACGCATATCGCGATCGTGCCGGCGTCGCGCATCGTGGCGGCGCACGAAGACGCGTTCGCGTTGATGCGCGCCGAAAGGGGCGAGTTGCCGCGGGCAGTGAACTTCGTGTCGGGGCCGTCGCGCACGGGGGATATCGAACAGACCATCGTGCTCGGTGCGCATGGGCCGTATCGCGTGCATGTGATCATCGTGCGCGGAGCCTGATCCGATGCGGCATTTTCTTTCCGGCGCGGTCTGCGCCGGGCTGGCGTTGACCGCGGCGCCAGCCTTCGCGGCAGCGCCCGATGGCGCAACGCTTCCTGCAACGTGGGGCATCCCGTTCATCGGCATCCTGCTTTCCATCGCGGTGTTTCCGCTTGTCGCACCGAAACTCTGGCATCACCACTTCGGCAAGATCGCGGCCGCGTGGACCGTCGCGTTTCTCGCGCCGTTCGCGCTCGCCTTCGGTCCCGGCACGGCGGGGAGCGTACTGGTTCACGCCCTGCTCGAAGAATACGTGCCGTTCATCGTCCTGCTGGCGTCGCTTTATACGGTGGCGGGCGGCATCTGCGTGCGCGGCAATCTGCACGGCTCGGCGCGTCTCAATACCGGGCTGCTCGCGCTCGGCGCCGCGCTTGCGAGCATCATGGGCACGACCGGCGCGGCCATGCTGCTGATCCGCCCGCTCTTGCGCGCGAACGACAATCGCAAGCACGTCGTGCATGTCGTCGTGTTCTTCATTTTTCTCGTCGCGAATGCGGGCGGCTCGCTCACGCCGCTCGGCGATCCGCCGCTCTTCCTCGGCTTTCTGAACGGCGTCGGCTTCTTCTGGACGACAGTGCATCTCGCGCTGCCGATGCTCTTCGTCTGCGGCGTGCTGCTCGTCGTGTTCCATGTGCTCGACAGCTACTACTGGCGCCGGCACGACGCGCGGCCTGCGTTTCTGGATCCGACGCCCGATACCCCGCCGCTCGGCATCGACGGCAAAGTCAACTTCGCGCTGCTCGCGGTGATCGTTGCGCTCGTGTTGATGAGCGGCTTATGGAAACCCGGCATCGCGTTCGACGTGTTCGGCACCGAAGTGAAATTGCAAAATCTCGTGCGCGACGTGCTGCTCATGGCCGTACTGCTGGCCTCGCTCGCGCTCACGCCCAAGCGCGCGCGCGCGGGCAACGCATTCGACTGGGCGCCCATCGAGGAGGTCGCGAAGCTGTTCGCGGCCATCTTCATCACGATCGCGCCCGTCATCACGATCCTGCGCGCGGGCGAGGCGGGCGCATTCGCGGGCATCGTGCACGCGGTGTCGGATGCGCACGGCAAGCCGATCGACATCGCCTATTTCTGGGCGACGGGGCTGCTGTCCTCGTTTCTCGACAACGCGCCGACCTACCTCGTGTTCTTCAATCTCGCGGGTGGTGACGCACGCACGCTCATGACCACCGACGCCACCACGCTCGCCGCCATCTCCGCGGGCGCTGTCTTCATGGGTGCGAACACGTATATCGGCAACGCGCCGAATTTCATGGTGAAGGCGATCGCCGAATCGCGCGGCGTGCGCATGCCGAGTTTCTTCGGCTATATCGCATGGTCGGGCGCGGTCCTCCTGCCGATTTTTGCCGTTCTGGGTTGGCTATTTTTCTAGGAGCAATCGATGAAGAAGGTACTTGTCGCGCGTCCCACCTTTCCTGATGTGATCGAGCGCCTGAAACAGTATTTCGATGTCGACGTGAACCTCGGCGACGTGCTCCCGCAGGAAGAGTTTGCGCGCCGTATTGCCGACAAGGACGGCGCATTCACCGCGGGCGAATGGGTGGGCGAGAAGGAACTGGCGGGTGCACCGAACCTGAAAGTCGTCTCGAACATGGCGGTCGGCTACAACAATTTCGACATGAAGGCGTTCGACGCGCACAAGGTTCTCGGCACCAATACACCGAACGTGCTGAACGAGACCACCGCCGATTTCGGCTGGGCGCTGATGATGGCGGCTGCCCGCCGTGTCACCGAATCCGAGCACTATCTGCGCGCGGGCAAGTGGCAGAAGTGGTCGTTCGACTCGTTTCTCGGCGCCGATGTGTACGGATCGACGCTCGGCGTGATCGGCATGGGACGGATCGGCCAGGCGCTCGCGCGGCGGGCGCGCGGCTTCGACATGCGCGTGATCTATCACAACCGTTCGCGCGTCGCGCCCGACATCGAGGCGCAGCTGAACGCCGAATATGCGTCGAAGGAAGACCTGCTCAGGCGCGCAGATCATGTCGTACTTGTCTTGCCGTACACGAAGGAGAGCCATCACACGATCGGTGCGACCGAGCTCGCGCTGATGAAGCCCACGGCGACCCTCACGAATATCGCGCGCGGCGGCATCGTCGACGATGCGGCGTTGATCGTCGCATTGCGCGACAAGCGCATCGCGGCGGCGGGCATCGACGTGTTCGAGGGAGAGCCGGACTTCAACCCGGATTTCCTGCTGCTCGATAACGTGGTGCTCACGCCGCACATCGCGAGCGCGACCGAGGGCACGCGCCGCGCGATGGCCAATCTCGCGGCGGACAATCTCATTGCCGCGCTCGGCGAAGGGCCGCAAGCCGGAAATCCGCCCAACCCGATCAATCCGGACGTGCTGAAGAAATGACGGAATTGTTGTATGGCGCTGTCGCTTCGCTGGCGATCGCGCTGGTCGTGTCGCTCATCGCGCTCATCGTCGCGATGCGGCGTAATTCCAATGCGCACATTTACGATGAGTTCGAGGCGCTCACCGATCGTGTAAACGATATGGGCGAGGCGCATGCGCGCGCGCAAGAACGGCTCGAACGTGGTCTGCGAGGCGACATTGCCGAGAGCGCGCGCGTGTCGCGTATGGAATCGCAAAGCGGCTTCACGCAATTCCATCAGACGCTCGCGACGCAACTGGCGAGCACGTCGAGCGTGCAGAACGCGCAGTTCGACGCGCTCGCGCAGCAACTCGCGCAACAAAGCCAGCAGGCGCGCGAGGATCAGGGCAACGCGCTGAAGCGCTTCGCCGATTCGATGTCGCTGCATCTCTCGCAGCTATCGGAGGCAAACGAGCGGCGACTCGGCGAAGTGCGTGCGACCCTCGAAGCGCGTCTGAAGGACATCGAGGCCAACAACGCGACGAAGCTCGACGAGATGCGCCGAACGGTCGACGAAAAGCTGCACGCAACGCTCGAACAGCGCCTCGGCGAATCGTTCAAGCTCGTGTCGGACAGGCTGGAGCAGGTGCATCGCGGCCTCGGCGAAATGCAGACGCTCGCCGCCGGTGTCGGGGATCTCAAGAAGGTGCTCACCAACGTCAAGACGCGCGGCATCTGGGGCGAAGTGCAGCTCGAATCGCTGCTGGAGCAATTGCTGACGCCGGACCAGTACGCGAAGAACGTCGCGACGATTCCGACGAGCAACGAGCGCGTCGAGTTCGCGATCAGACTGCCGGGCCGTCACGATGCGCCTGGCGCCCCGGGCGATGCCGCGACGCCCGTGTGGTTGCCCATCGACGCGAAGTTTCCCCGTGAGGATTACGAGCGTCTGATCGACGCGCAGGAACGGGCGGACCTGGCCGGCGTCGAGGACGCGTCGCGCGCGCTCGAAGGCCGTTTGCGCGCGGAAGCGAAGTCGATCGCGCAAAAGTACGTCGCGCCGCCGCACACCACGGACTTCGCGCTGCTCTTTTTGCCGACCGAAGGACTCTACGCTGAAGTGTTGCGGCGCCCGGGCCTGAGCGATTCGCTGCAGCGCGATTATCGGGTGACCATCGCTGGACCGACTACGTTGACCGCGCTTCTCAATAGTTTGCAGATGGGATTTCGCACGCTCGCCATCGAGAAGCGTTCGAGCGAAGTGTGGCAGGTGCTCGGGGCGGTGAAGACGGAATTCGGCAAGTTCGGCGAAGTGCTGGCAAGAACGAAGTCGCAACTCGAAACCGTCACGCGCTCGATCGAAGCGGCGCAGACGCGCACACGGCAGATGGGCAAGCGCCTGCGCGATGTCGAGGCGTTGCCGGGAGAACAGGCGGCGGGGCTGTTGGGTGATGCGTCATCGCCCGAAAGCGACGACGACATGTGACCTACTGGGCGAGGCGTTCGAGCGGCTCGCCCGTCACACGCACGATGCGCCAGTCGGGCAGCACCGTCGCGCCCATCTTCTCGTAGAAGTCGATGGCGTTTTGGTTCCAGTCGAGCACCGACCACTCGAAGCGGCCGCATTGGCGCTCGACAGCGAGCGCGGCGAGCTTCTTCAGCATCAGCGTACCGAGACCGCTGCCGCGCATCGACGGGCGCACGTACAGGTCTTCGAGATAGAGGCCGCGTTTGCCGAGGAACGTGGAGAAGTTCTGGAAGAAGAGCGCGTAACTCACGACTTCACCTTCCTGCTCCGCGACGAGCGCTTCGGCAGCGGGACGCGCGCCGAAGAGGGCCTCGTGAACGCCTTCCTTGGTTGCGATGAACAGATGCGTGAGCTTCTCGAACTCCGCGAGCTCGTACATCAAGCCGAAGATCGCGGCGACGTCGGCGGGCGTGGCCGCGCGGATCGTGACATTCCCGTTCGCGGTACTCACGCTTCCTCCGGCGCATCGGACAGCACGATCTCGATGCCGCCGAAACGCGACGCCACCCAGTTGTACGCGTGGCAGGCGATCCACAGCAGGATGAAGCCGAGAATCGCGTTGAGCAGCAGCGCGCTCGTGACGGTGCTCACTTCCACCGAGCCGTATCGCACGAACGCGACCACGACGCCGAGCAGCACGATCGGCACGCTGAAGGTCAGGTACACGAGGATCAGCGCCTTGGCGGTCTGTCCGGGTGCAATGAATGAGATCTGCTTTTTCATGGAAGGAAAGCCCCGTCTATCGATGTAGGAATGTTTGTGCTGGCGACGTTCGTTGCGGCGTGCGTCAGATCAGACCGTCAAATGGCACGATCTCGACTTCGTCGCCGATGTCGATGTCGCCGCGCGCGTGCTCCAGCACGATGAAGCAGTTGGCTTCGCTCATCGAGCTGAGCACGCCGGAACCCTGCGGGCCCGTGGTGACGGCGCGAAAGCGGCCGTCGTCGCCACGCGTTGCGATGCCGCGCTGGAACTCCGTGCGGCCCGCGCGTTTCTTCATCGGCTCGGCGGCGATCGCGCGGATGACCGTGAGCGGCTGGCGCGTCGCGCCCGACATTGCAAGCAACGCTTCGCGCACGATGAAGTAGAACGTCGCCATCACGGCGACCGGATTGCCCGGCAGGCCGAAGAAGAGCGCCGACTTGCCCGTGCCCGCGCGCTCGCCCGACCACAGGCGACCGAACGCGAGCGGCCGGCCGGGGCGCATCGCGATCTTCCAGAAGGCGACGTCGCCGAGCGAGTTCATCAGTTCGCGCGTGAAGTCCGCGTCACCGACGGACACGCCGCCCGAACTGATGACGACATCCGCGCTTTCGGTCGCATGGCGCAGCGCCTTCTCGAGCGATGCCCGATCGTCGCGCACGATGCCGAGATCGACCGTTTCTACGCCGAGTCGCTTGAGCATCGCGAAGAGCGTGTAGCGGTTGCTGTCGTAGAGGCTGCCCAGGCTCAGCGTTTCGCCGACCGAGCGCAATTCGTCGCCCGTCGAAAAGAAGGCGGCGGTGAGACGCTTGCGCACGGACACTTCGCCGATGCCGAGCGACGCGAGCAGGCCGAGATCCGATGCGCGCACGATGCGGCCCGCGAGCAGTGCCGGTTCGCCCTTCGCGAGATCCTCGCCCGAGAGGCGCCGGTTCTGGCCCGCGCGGATTTTTGCGGTGGAGAAGCGGATCGCGTCGCCCTCGCGCGTGACGAGCTCCTGTGGCACGACGGTGTCGCAGCCCGGCGGAATGAGCGCGCCCGTCATGATGCGCACGCATTGGTCCGCAACCGGCGTGCTTTCGAAAGGCCGTCCGGCGAACGCCGTGCCCGCGACGGACAAATCGAGCGTGTCGCTGCCGCGCAAGAGCGCCTCGCTCGCGAACGCATAGCCGTCCATCGCGGAATTGTCGAACGCAGGTACGTCGATGGGCGAAACCACGTCATGGGCGAGCACGCGTCCGAGCGCGTCATAGAGACCAACGCGTTCGACCTGCGCGTCGCGCATGCGCGGCATGGCCCATTGACGCACGATTTCCTGCGCGGCTTCGACGGGAAGCGCGTCTGGATCGTACTGGGCGACGCAGGCGGAGAGTTCCTTGGACGTGGTCATGAATCGCGTGGATCGCGCCGGAACCCGGCGAAGAAGCAGCCACGAGGCCGCGCGGTGATTGAACGCCCGAACGCGGATTGCCGCAATGGCGGACGTGAGAGTCAGCGGCGTTCCAGCTCGGCCAGCTGCTGTAAATCGTTGATATTGTAAAACGCGCGTTCATCGTGAAATCGGACTTCCATCGCCTTGTGGCGCGCGTACCACGCGCGGACCTTGCGCTCTCCCTGGTCGAGCGAGGCGTCGAGATCGTCGGCGAGCGAGGTGCGCAGCAGTGCGAAAACCGGGTGCGCCATGACTTGTCCGGATCCATCGACCGTTGCGGCGTACGCGATGTCGCCGCCGTGCGTTTCGAGCGCCTGCATCAACGCGACGCCGATATGTTCATCGACGAAAGGCGCGTCGCAAGGCGCGGTCAAGACGTATTCGGTGGTCGCGCCGCGTAGTGCGGCGGCGATGCCGGCGAGCGGACCGGGATATTCCGCCCGCGCGTCCGGAATGACGCGCGCGCCGAACGCTGCCCCCAGGCGCTCGTAGTCTTCGATGGAACGGTTTGCGCTGATCAGCAGCGCGCCCGCCTGAGGCGCGATACGGCGCATGACATGCAGTGCGAGCGGTTCGCCGCGAAACGGCTGCATGCCTTTGTCGACGCCGCCCATGCGCGAGCCGCGTCCGCCCGCGAGGACGAGCGCGGTGACATTCGATGAGGAGTGAGCGTTCAGCACGAGCGAGCGCCGCTCAGCCGCCGATGTACGACATCTCGACGCGACGCGCATCCTCGCGCGACGGTGCCGACGTGCTGCCGCGCAATTGCGAATAGCGGTCGCCGCGCGCTTCCCAGATGCGCGCGATGGCCGTCGCCACTTCCTCGTCGCTCGCGCCGCCGCGGATGAGCCCACGCAGGTCGTGGCCCGACACCGCGAAAAGACAAAGGTAGAGCTTGCCTTCGGTCGAGAGCCGCGCGCGCGTGCAGGAGTCGCAAAAGGCTCGCGTGACGCTGGAAATCACGCCGATTTCGCCGCTGCCGTCGCGATAGCCCCAGCGCTGCGCCGTTTCGGCGGCCGTATGCGCTTCGAGCGGTTCGAGCGGGAAATGCGCGTCGATGCGCTCGACCACTTGCGCCGACGGCAGCACTTCGCTCATGTTCCAGCCGTTCGACGCACCGACATCCATGTATTCGATGAAGCGCAGAACCGTGCCGCTGTTTTTGAAATGACGCGCCATCGGCACGATTTCCTGATCGTTCGTGCCCCGCTTCACGACCATGTTCACCTTGATCGGATCAAGCCCGGCGGCCTGCGCCGCTTCGATGCCGTTCAGCACGTCGGCGACCGCGAAATCGGCGTCGTTCATGCGGCGAAAGAGTGCATCGTCCAGAGCGTCCAGACTCACCGTGACGCGCGCCAAGCCCGCGTCGTTCAGAGACCGGGCCTTGCGCGCGAGCAGCGAGCCGTTCGTGGTGAGGGTCAGGTCGAGCGGGCGGCCTTCCGGCGTGCGCAGGAGCGCGAGCCGCTCGATCAGGAATTCGATGTTCTTGCGCAGGAGCGGCTCGCCGCCCGTCAGGCGAATCTTCTCGACGCCGTGCGCGACGAACACGCGAGCGAGGCGCTCGATCTCCTCGAACGAGAGCAGGGCGGCGTGGGGAAGGAACTGGTAGTCCTTGTCGAACACATCGCGCGGCATGCAGTACACGCAGCGGAAGTTGCAGCGGTCCGTCACCGAAATGCGCAGGTCGCGCAGCGGGCGCGCGAGCGTGTCCGTGAGCAGTCCGGCCGGCGACGTCGCTGCTCCGGAGAAATCCGGAATCGCGCTGATATCGGCGAGAGGAATGATGCGTCGGGACATGATGACTCGGCTCGGATCGGCCACTGCGGCCTTGTTCGAATGACGGTTGTAACGTCTCATTTTAGCGGAACCGGGCGTTCACACGCACCGACCCGAGGTCGCGGTTTTCCCGCGGTCCGGCTTTTGGCGGGGCGAAAAAAAACGCCATCGACGGAATCGATGGCGTTTTTCTGCTTTTGCCGGTTCGCCGAAGCAAACCGGCTCACGCGCGCTTAGTGGACGTGCTTGCTGGTTTCCACTTGCTGCATCGGCGTGGTGTCGGCAGGCGGGAGCGCCTTGCGCTCGCGCGGCACGCGCACCGCAGCCGGCTCGCGTGCGGCAGCGGCGTTCGCCTCGCGCAGCTTGCCTTCGTCGGTGTTGACCCAGACGAGACCCGCGCGCTCCAGCATCGGCTGGAGCGTTTCGACCGCGATCGGCGTCGACGTCGCGGGCGCGGCCGGCGCGGCGGACTTCACCGGCTCCGCAACGACGGCGACGGGCGCCTGCTCGGCCACGGGGGCTTGCGCTTGCGTGCTCTCGACCGGCTTCACCGGCTCGACGATCGTTGCCTCCGGCGTCGGCGCGACCGCGGCGGTTTTCGCCGGCTCGGCTGCCTCGGCGGATTCAGCCGCTACCGGTTCGGCAGGCTCCGGCGCCGTTTCGACCCGCTGGGCCGCTTCGACAGGCTTCGACTCTTCCGTCGCGGCAGACGCGAACGGATCGGCCGTCGTCGTCTCGGCAACCTTGGATGTCGGTCCGAACGGGTTCTCGATCGCCGCGGAAGCGGGTTTGGCGAAGAGATCGAACGTGGCCGGCTCGGGCGTCTGCGCCTTCAGTTCGAAGGGCTCCGCTTCGATGGTCCGGGCAACCGGCGCTTCTTCTGCTGCGGCGGGCGCGTGCTCTTGCGGTTTCGCCTTGGCTTCGACCGGCTGAGCGACGGGCTGCTCGATCGCCTGCTCGACCGGCTGAGCTGCGGCGGGCCGGCTTTCGCGACGCGCGGCCGCTTCCTGCGCGGCTTCGGCGTCGAATACGCCGGCTTGCGCGGAGACGCTTTCGGCCGAACCTTCCGCCTCGGCGACGTCGGCTGCGTGATTCACCGTCATGCCATCCTCTTCGCGCTCGCGGCGGCCGCCACGGCGGCCACGGCGACGGCGGCGGCGCTCTTCACCTTCACGCGCGGCTGCCTGCTCGGCGGCGGCATCGATGCCGGCCTGTTGCGCATCGACATTGACTTGCACCGCTTCGACGATCTCCGACGGCACCGTTTCGCCCTGCGTCAGCGCCTCGACGGCGGCTTCCGGTTGCGGCTTGCGGCGCTCGCCACGTTCCGCGCGATCAGGACGTTCACCGCGTTCGGTGCGTTCGGTGCGCTCACCGCGTTCAACACGCTCGCCACGGTCGGGACGCTCACGGCGCTCCTGGCGCTCGGTCGCTTCCGGACGAGCGGCGCGTTCCGCGTTGCGATCGCGGGCTTCGCGCGGCTCACGCGCTTCACGCGCTTCACGCGGCTCGCGGGTTTCGCGCGCCTCACGCGGTTCACGAGCCTCGCGCGGCTCGCGGACTTCCCGCAGTTCACGTCCTTCGCGGCCGCCACGCGCCTCGCGATCTTCACGACGCGCGCCCTGGCGGCCCGCACCGTTGCCACCCGTTGCAGCGCCTGCGGCTGCGCCTTCACGCCCGGCGCCGCTGCCGCCACGACGGTTGCGGTTGCGATCTCCGCCGCCCGCGCGCTCGCCGCGTTCGCGCGGAGCGCGCGTGGCCGGCTCAGCTTCGACGGGCGCCGGAGCGGGCTGCGCTTGCGGCTGAATACCGAACAGATTCTTGATCCACGCGATGAAACCGCCGCTCGCCGGCACCGCGGCCTGCACGGGCGCGGCTTCGACGGGCGCGGGCTTGACCGGTGCGCTCGGCGCCGGCTTTTCGGGCGTGATGCCCTTTACGGCCGCTTCCTGCTTCGGTTTCACTTCTTCGGTGCGCTTGCTGTAGCCGGTTTCCGACTCCAGTTCGCTCGCTGCTTCGACGGCCATCTTCCACGACGCGCGCGGCTCGTCGAGGCGAGCATCGTCATGACGCAGACGTTCCAGCTTGTAGTGCGGCGTCTCGAGATGCTTGTTCGGGATCAGGACGACGTTGACCTTGAAGCGCGACTCGATCTTGTTGATTTCCGAGCGCTTCTCGTTGAGCAGGAAGGCGGTCACCTCGACCGGCACCTGGCAATGGATCGCCGCGGTGTTTTCCTTCATCGCTTCTTCCTGAATGATCCGCAGCACTTGCAGCGCGGACGATTCGGTGTCGCGGATATGACCCGTGCCGTTACAGCGCGGGCAGGTCACGTGGCTGCCTTCGGACAGCGCCGGGCGCAGACGCTGGCGCGACAGCTCCATCAGGCCGAAACGCGAGATCTTGCCCATCTGTACGCGTGCGCGGTCGTGCTTGAGCGCGTCTTTCAGGCGTTGCTCGACTTCGCGCTGGCTCTTTGCCGACTCCATGTCGATGAAGTCGATCACGATCAGGCCGCCCAGATCGCGCAGACGCAACTGACGTGCGACTTCATCGGCGGCTTCGAGGTTGGTGCGCGTGGCGGTTTCCTCGATGTCCGCGCCCTTGGTCGCCCGCGCCGAGTTCACGTCGATGGCGACGAGCGCCTCGGTGTGATCGATCACGATCGCGCCGCCCGAGGGCAGCGGCACCGTGCGCGAGTACGCCGTTTCGATCTGGTGCTCGATCTGGAAGCGCGAGAAGAGCGGTACGTCGTCGTGATAGCGCTTCACCTTTTGCAGGTTGTCGGGCATCACGATATCCATGAAGGCGCGCGCCTGATCATGAATTTCGGTCGTGTCGATGAGAATTTCGCCGATGTCCGGCTGGAAGTAGTCGCGGATCGCGCGGATCACGAGGCTCGATTCGAGATAAATGAGCATCGGCTGGCCGGCGACGCCGCTCTGCGACGCGGCTTCGATCGCGCGCCACAGTTGCATCAGGTAGTTCAGGTCCCACTGGAGCTCTTCGGCCGAACGGCCGATGCCGGCGGTCCGCGCGATGATGCTCATGCCTTCCGGCAATTCGAGCTGCGCCATGGTTTCGCGCAGTTCCTGCCGTTCGTCGCCCTCGATCCGGCGCGACACGCCGCCGCCGCGCGGGTTGTTCGGCATCAGGACGAGATAGCGGCCGGCCAGCGAAATGAACGTGGTCAGGGCCGCGCCCTTGTTGCCGCGTTCTTCCTTCTCGACCTGAACGATGAGTTCCTGGCCTTCGCGCAGCGCGTCCTGGATGCGCGCGGAGCGCATCTCGACGCCATCGCGGAAATACTGGCGGGCGACTTCCTTGAACGGCAGAAAACCGTGGCGGTCCTCGCCGTAGTTGACGAAGCAGGCTTCGAGCGACGGCTCGATGCGAGTGACGACTCCCTTGTAGATATTGCCTTTGCGCTGTTCGCGCCCGGCAGTTTCGATGTCGATGTCGATGAGCTTCTGCCCATCAACGATGGCGACGCGCAATTCTTCTTGCTGCGTCGCGTTAAACAGCATGCGTTTCATGAAACGGCTCCAGAGCGGCTCCGTCCTTCCTCGTCGTGCGAATCGGCGTCAGTGACGTCAAACATCACGCGCGCGAAGCGGGAGGGTGGGCGTGCCACGCTTTTTGTGTGTTGTCACAAAGCACGCTGGAGCGGGACTTCTGGCGGGAGAATTGCCGAAAGCAGGCTGCGGCGCCCGAATGGGGCGGCCGCGCCGTGGGGCTCATTGCGAAGCGACTGCGAGGCGTTCGATGCGTCGCGCGGCGCGTGGCGAGGATGAACGGCGGCGCTGCGGTTCCGCGTCTCAAAATGGACGCGCCGAACCAACCCGCGCTCTTGCGAAGAGCCTGATTCCTCCCAACGGCGGCTGCGGGGCCGAACGGTCTCGCGCAAACCAGCGCGATGCTTCGTGACCGATCTTCCTTGCTGCCATGCCGCGCCGTCGCGGCCGCGGGCCCGATTGCTCCCGTCGGCGCGCGGCCGTGTGTCTCGCCTCATTTGCGGCGTTACCGCGCTTCGCAGAAATCAGCGCAGCAGCGGTTTTCGCCGGCAGTTGTTCGCAAAACCGGCGAGCTTCGATTTGTCTGTTTCGCCCGCTCGATGGCAGGGTCGATCCAGGCTGGCATCCGGATTTGCTTGCCGGGCGCCGTCGCTTCTCGCCGATAAAATTCTTTTTGACCAAAAATCCGTTACCGTCGGCGATCGACCCGACCGAACGCGCCTGTGGGCTCCGTCCCTGCCGGTGATATCGCCGTGCGTGCAACTCGTCGCTCTCGATTTTCCGGGTGAGCAACCGACCTTGGGCGCAAGTAAAATGATGGTTTATCGCTTGCACCTGTACAGTCTGATTAATTCCCGCCGCTGCTTGATCCTAAGCGTCGACTTTTTCAGGCTGCTCGCAAATTATATTCAGAATGAATGAGTTAGGCAAAACATCCCATAAACGGGTCGCAAGCGAACAGGTCTCGATGATTGAAGTCGACGAAACCGCCGCGGGTCAGCGAATCGACAATTTTTTGCTGCGCGTGTGCAAGGGCGTCCCCAAGAGCCATATCTACCGCATTCTTCGTAGTGGCGAAGTGCGCGTGAACAAGGGGCGCATCGACGCGGCGTACCGGCTCGAACTAGGCGACCTCGTGCGCGTGCCGCCGATCCGCACGGCGCAGCCGGACGAGGCGCCGGTTTCGTCGAACGCGCCGGCCGCCGAGTTTCCGATCCTGTTCGAGGATGACCATTTGGTCGTCATCGACAAGCCGTGCGGCGTCGCGGTGCATGGCGGCAGCGGTGTCGCGTTCGGCGTGATTGAGCAACTGCGCAACGCACGGCCGCACGCGAAATTCCTCGAACTGGTGCATCGGTTGGATCGGGAAACTTCCGGCGTGCTCATGCTCGCGAAGAAACGTGGCGCGCTCGTGAACCTGCACGAGCAGATCCGCGAGAATCGCATCGACAAGCGCTATTACGCGCTCGGTCATGGCGACTGGCAGAGCGATTGGGGCCGCAGACGCATCGTGAAGGCGCCGCTGCACAAGTACGTCGCGGCCGATGGCGAACGGCGCGTGCGTGTCCAGGAGAACGGGCTGCCGTCGCACACGGTATTCAATCTGATCGAACGCTGGCGCGACTACGCGTGGGTCGAGGCGGAACTGAAGACGGGCCGCACGCATCAGATTCGCGTGCATATGGCGAGCATCGGCCTGCCGATTGCGGGCGACGCCAAGTACGGCGATTTCGCGTTGAACAAGGAACTGGCCCGACCGAGCGCCAAGCCGTCGCTCAAACGCATGTTCCTGCATGCCTATCGCCTGAAAATTACCCATCCGGCAACGGGCGAGCCTTTGCAGTTCGAAGCGCCGCTGCCCGCCGAATGCAAGCGCTTCATCGAGCAACTCAAAAACGGAGAACCAGCTTAAATGGCGCGGCAGCAATTCGATCTGATCGTTTTCGACTGGGACGGCACGCTGATGGATTCGACCGCCCATATCACGCGCAGCATTCAGGCGGCGTGCCGCGATCTCGGCCTGCCGGTTCCCGCCGACGAGTCCGCGAGCTACGTAATCGGTCTGGGCCTGAAGGACGCGTTGCAGATTTGCGCGCCGACGCTCGATCCGTCCGACTACCCGCGCCTCGCCGAGCGTTACCGCTTCCATTTCCTGACGATGGGCCAGAAGACCGAGCTCTTCGACGGCGTGCGCGAGTTGTTGCAGGAATTGCGCGACCTCGGCTATTTTCTCGGCGTCGCGACGGGCAAGAGCCGCGTCGGACTGAATCGCGCGCTCGACGAATCGCGGCTCACGAGTCTCTTCGACGGCACGCGCTGCGCCGACGAGACATTCTCGAAACCGCATCCCGCAATGCTTCACGAACTCACGCGCGAACTCGGCCAGGATCTCGCGCGCACGGTGATGATCGGCGACACCACGCACGACCTGCAGATGGCGATCAACGCGGGCGCCGCGGGCATCGGCGTCGGGTACGGCGCGCATCCGGCGGACTCGCTTGCGGTGCTCAAGCCGCAGTTTTGCGCCGACAGCGTTGCGTCCCTGGCCGGCTGGCTGCGGGAGCACGCATGACGGCGCCCGCGCAGGATGCGGTGCGCGTGTGCGCTGCGGAAGAACTCGTCGATGGCGGCGCGGGCGTGCGCGTTCCGGCAACGGAGGCGAGCGGCGACGCCGTCGTCTTCTTCGTGCGCTACGACGGCAAGCCGCACGGCTATCTGAACCGCTGCGCACATGTGCCGATGGAGCTCGACTGGAACGAGGGCCAGTTCTTCGAAAGCTCGGGCCTATACTTGATGTGCGCGACGCACGGGGCGATCTACGAACCCGACACCGGAAAATGCGTCGGCGGTCCGTGCCGCGGCGCGCGCCTTCGGCCCGTGACGGTCGAGGAACGCGATACGCCGGAGGGCCGCGCGGTCTTCTGGCTCCCTGACGACGCGTTGCGTCCCGCCTGATTCCCTTCTCAACACGTTCATCACGCATGTCCGACAACCTTCCGCCGCGCGGCAACGACAATTGGGAGCGCGACGCGCTCGAACGCATCGCGCTTGCCGCCATCCGCGAGCAGCGCGCCGCGCGGCGCTGGCGTATCTTCTTTCGCTTCGTGTTTCTTGGCGTGATCGCGCTGATCGCGTGGGGCGTGTTCGATTTCACCGGCGAGCGCGTCGCGAAGGCGGGCAAGCACACGGCGCTCATCGACCTGCAAGGCGAAATCTCCGCGAACAGCAATGCGAGCGCCGACAACATCGACGGGGCGCTTCAGAGCGCGTTCGAGGACGAAAACACGGCGGGGGTGATCCTGCGCATCAACAGCCCGGGCGGCAGTCCGGTACAGGCGGGCATCATCAACGGTGAGATCCGGCGGCTGCGTACGAAGTACCCGAAGACGCCGCTGTACGTGGTCGTCGACGACATGTGCGCCTCGGGCGGCTATTACGTCGCGGCGGCGGCCGACAAGATTTACGTCGATCGCGCGAGCATCGTCGGCTCGATCGGCGTGCTGATGGACGGATTCGGCTTCACCGGCCTGATGGACAAGCTGGGCATCCAGCGCCGCATGCACACATCGGGCGCGAACAAGGGTGCGTTCGATCCGTTCTCGCCCGAATCGCCCGCCATGAACGCGCACGCACAGGAGATGCTCGATCAGATCCACACGCAATTCATCGACGCGGTGAAGCTGGGACGCGGGAAACGTCTGAAGGACGACCCGGAGCTCTTCTCCGGGATGTTCTGGACGGGCGAGAAAAGCGTCGAGCTCGGTCTCGCGGATGGTTTCGGCGATGCCAGCTACGTGGCGCGCGAGATCATCAAGCAGCCGGATATCGTCGATTACACGCAGAAGGAGAGCATCAGCGAGCGTGTCGTGAAGCGCTTCGGCGCCTCGGTCGGCGATGCCGCCGTGCGCGCGCTCACGCTCGGCGGCAAGCCACAGTTGCGCTGATTACGACGCGAGCAACAGAAAAATCGCCGGACGCTTGTGCAGGTCCGGCGCGGTTTGTTTCTTCCAGTCGGCTGCGGTGCGCGTGACGATGGTTTCGCCCGGGAGCGTCAAATCGACGGCGACGCAAATCAGCGTCGACGGCGCGCAGGTCGCGATCAGCGTGTCGAGCATCGCGCGGTTCCGATAGGGCGTCTCGATGAAGATTTGCGTCTGATTGGCCTTGCGCGATAGCTGTTCCAGCTCGCGCAGCCGCTTGCCGCGCTCGCCGGCATCGACGGGCAGATAGCCGTTGAACGCAAAGCTCTGGCCGTTCATGCCCGACGCCATCAACGCAAGCAGAATCGAACTCGGACCGACGAACGGCACGACTTTCACGCCGCGCTGATGCGCGCGCCGCACGAGCAGCGCGCCGGGATCGGCTACGGCAGGGCAGCCGGCTTCGGAGACGAGACCTGCGTCGGTGCCGGCCAGAATCGGCGCCAGAAGCTTGTCGATGTCGGCGGGCGGCGTGTTGACATTAAGCTCGCGCACGTCGATTTCCTGAATCGGCCGCTGCGTGCCCACTTTTTTCAGAAAAGCGCGCGTCGTTTTCGCGTTCTCTCCGATGTAATACGCGAGCGCAGCCGCCTGCGCGCGCACCGGTTCGGGCAGGACGTGCGCGAGCGCGTCGGCGTCGCCTTCGCCGAGCGTATTCGGGATCAGATACAGAACGCCGCTCATGCCGCCTCCAGAACCGGATATCCGGCGTTCACCAGCATGCCGGTCAGCGCGATCAGCGGCAAACCGATCAGCGCGGTCGGATCGTTCGATTCGATGGCTTCGAGAAGCGCGATGCCGAGGCCTTCGGCCTTCGCGCTGCCGGCGCAGTCGTATGGCGTTTCTGCGCGCAAGTACGTCTCTATCTGCGCGTCTGAATAGCGGCGAAACCGCACGCGTGTGATGACGTCGGCGGATTGCACGTTGCCCGTGCGGCTGTCGAACAGGCATAGCGCACTATGAAATTCCACGCTGCGGCCGCGCATCGCCTGTAGCTGTGCGACGGCTTTTTCGTGCGTGCCGGGCTTGCCGATCTGCTTGCCGTCGAAGGTCGCCACCTGGTCGGAGCCGATCACGAGCGCGCCGCCCCCGTGGCCATCGATGCGCTCGGCCGCGGCACGCGCCTTGGCGATCGACAGCCGCACGGCGGTCGCCTCGGGGGTCTCGCCGGCGAGCGGCATCTCGTCGATATTCGGCGAGACGACATCGAAAGGAATGCGCAGGCGCTCGAGCAACTCGCGCCGATAAGGTGAACTGGACGCCAGAATGAGGCGCAGCGGCGTTTTCAAAGCTTCGGACATGGAGCGGATCCGGCCAAAAGGGGTGTAAAAACGACGGACGGCAGGTCCGCCCTTAAGTATTTGACTCGAAAGAATAAAGCCGATATGATTTTGGGCTTTTCATCGGTACTTGCGCGGCGAACTTGCCTGCTCGGGCCGATGAGCCCGGTAGAAGAAGCAGGGGCAGAGGCAGAAGCAGAGGCAAGCAGAAGCAGAAGCGCTTTCAGCTGAAAATGCCTGGCAGCACGCCAAGAAGCACGAATGTCGGCCCGATGCAAATTCGGGCAAGCCACGCGTGGTCCGGTGTAGCATCGCGGTGCATACTGAGCACTCACCGGAAGCACTAACCCAGCAAGGCCCAAGCAGGAGCGCACATGACTCAGAATCCTGGCAAACCTGTGAGCCCCGCCGATCTGCGCGCGCTCGACATTTACGACTTCGCCAAAAGCGGCAGGCAAGCGGCCGGCGCGCTGCGCTTGTCGCAGATGCCGCGCATGTTAGCCGAAGTGCCGGCGGAAGCGCCAGACCGCGACACCGTGTTCACCTGGCAGGGCGAGGGCTCGACCCAGCCGGAACTGCAGGACGACGGCACGGAGGCGCCGCAGCCGTATCTGCGCCTTGCGGTGCACGGCTCGGTGTGGCTCATGTGTCAGCGCTGTCTTCAGCCGTATTCGCAACATCTCGATGTCGACGCAACGTATCGGATCGTGGCGACGGAAGAAGAAGCGGACGAATTTCCGCTCGACGACGATGAAGTCGAAGTGATCGTAGGCTCGCGCCAGTTCGATCTCGTCGACTTGATCGAAGAGGAATTGTTGTTGTCCTTGCCGCTCGTGCCCAAGCACAACGTGTGTCCCGAGATCCACGAAAGCTTGCTTCCGGGCGCTGCGGACGACGAGCCGGATGAAGGCGGTGCGCAGGAAGCGGACGAAAAACCGAATCCTTTTGCCGTGCTGGAGAAGCTGAAGCAGGGCGGATCCGACGACAAGAAGCACTGAAATGGTTTTGTAGCACGCAACAAACTGGTAGCGCGATGTGCGCACCCGATGGCCGAACGGCCGAGGGCTGTCGGCGGATCGGGCTGTGTTAGAATTCGCAAAATTTTTCTGGAGTAATCATGGCAGTTCAGCAAAACAAGAAGTCGCCGTCGAAGCGCGGCATGCACCGTTCCCACGACTTCCTCACGACGGCTCCGCTGGCTGTCGAGCCGAGCACGGGTGAAGTGCATCTGCGCCACCACGTGAGCCCGAACGGCTACTATCGTGGCAAGAAAGTCATCAAGACGAAGAACGACTAAGCGTTCGTCGACGCCTGATGCGCCCGTCGTAACCGTTTTGCGGGCACGCGGGCGCAACTCGCTCTTGACACTTTCCCGGTACGACGAGAAGGCGGCATTTCACTGCCGCTTTTTTGTGCCCGAAATTCGTCGCATTCCATGACTGTAAAGATAACCATCGACTGCATGGGAGGCGACCACGGTCCGGCCGTGACCGTTCCCGCTGCCGTCAATTTCGTGCGCTCGCATCCCGACGCGCACCTGATGCTCGTCGGTCTCGAGCAGCCCATTCGCGCTCAGCTGAAAAAGTCGAAGGCCGTCGATGAGCCGCGCCTGACCGTCGTTCCCGCAAGCGAAGTCGTCGCGATGGACGACCCCGTCGAAGTGGCGCTGCGCAAGAAAAAAGATTCGTCGATGCGCGTCGCGCTCAACCTCGTGAAGGAAGGGGAGGCGCAGACCTGCATTTCCGCCGGAAACACCGGGGCGCTCATGGCGGTTTCCCGCTATGTGCTGAAGACGCTCGCCGGTATCGAGCGTCCCGCCATCGCGTTCGCGATGCCGAGCCAGAAGGGTTACACCACCGTGCTCGACCTCGGCGCCAACGTCGATTGCGAACCCGAACATCTGCTTCAGTTCGCGGAAATGGGCCACGCGCTCGTATCGGCGATCGAAGGCCGCGAGCGGCCCACCATCGGCCTGCTCAACATCGGCGAAGAAGTCATCAAGGGCAACGAAACGATCAAGCGCGCGGGCGAGCTCCTGCGCGCGAGCACGCTCAACTTCTACGGCAACGTCGAAGGCAACGACATCTATAAAGGTACGACCGATGTCGTCGTGTGCGACGGTTTCGTCGGCAATGTCGCGCTGAAGACTTCCGAAGGTCTCGCGAAGATGCTCGCCGACATCATCAAGGAAGAGTTCAGCCGCTCGTTCGCTTCGAGGGCGATGGCGCTCGTCGCGCTGCCCGTGCTCAAGCGATTCAAGAAGCGTGTCGATCCCGCGCAATATAACGGCGCGGCATTGCTCGGCCTGCGCGGGCTCGTCATTAAAAGCCACGGTTCGGCCGAGGCCTTCGGGTTTGAGTGGGCTATCAAACGCGGGTATGATGCCGTCAAAAATGGCGTGCTCGAACGCCTGGTGCGCGCGATGGAAGAGAATGCGCCCGCCGCGCGCGAGGCCGACGCGACCGTTTTCGCGGCGAGTGCGCCGGCTGCGGCGGATCAATCGATCCAGCAGCCCGCTTCACAGCCCGCTTCCCAGCCCAACTCGCAGCCGAACCCGCCGGGCGAGTCCGGTACTGCTCTACACTCGAAGGCATAATGGCTCAATCCAATCTTTACTCTCGCGTGCTGGGCACCGGCAGTTACCTGCCGTCCGAGCGCGTCACGAATCAGGACTTGGCGGACCGTCTCGCGAAGCAGGGCGTCGAGACGAACGACGAATGGATCGTCGCGCGCACCGGGATTCACGCGCGTCATTTTGCGGCTCCGAATCAAACTACCAGCGATCTCGCGCTCATCGCGTCGCAGAAAGCGATCGAGGCAGCCGGCATCGATCCTCAATCGATCGATCTGATCATCGTCGCTACATCCACGCCGGACTTCGTGTTTCCGAGCACCGCCTGCCTGCTGCAGAACAAGCTCGGCATCAAGAACAACGGCGCGGCGTTCGACGTACAAGCCGTGTGCTCAGGTTTCGCGTACGGCGTCGCGACGGCGGACAGTTTCATTCGCAGCGGCCTTAACCGCACCGCGCTCGTCGTCGGCGCCGAGACGTTCTCGCGCATCCTCGATTTCAACGATCGCACCACGTGCGTGCTGTTCGGCGACGGCGCCGGCGCGGTCGTGATGCAGGCGTCCGAAGAGCCGGGCGTGCTGTCGAGCGCCCTGCACGCGGACGGTAGCTATTCCGACATTCTCTGCACGCCGGGCAACGTGAACGGCGGGGTGATCGAAGGCAGTGCGTTCCTGCACATGGATGGTCAGGCCGTGTTCAAGCTTGCGGTCAACGTGCTGGAAAAGGTGGCGCTCGAAGCGCTCGACAAGGCGAAGCTCGCACCGGAAGACATCGACTGGCTGATCCCGCACCAGGCCAATATCCGCATCATGCAGAGCACCTGCCGCAAGCTGCATCTGCCGCCGGAACGCATGGTCGTGACGGTCGGCGAGCACGGGAACACGTCGGCGGCATCGATTCCGCTCGCGTTCGACGTCGCAGTGCGCGACGGCCGCATCAAGCGCGGCGACAACGTGCTCATCGAAGGCGTGGGCGGCGGCTTCACGTGGGGCGCGTCGGTCATCCGTTACTGATCGTTCATCGATTCCCTCTACTCATTCGCAACTGATCCCTTCGTCACGATAGCCGCCGCGCGCCGCATGCGCGCGTGGCGCGTGCACAGACACCGACGACATCGCGGATCATTCCAATCAACGAGGACGATATGAAATTTGCGTTCGTTTTCCCCGGACAGGGCTCGCAATCGGTCGGCATGCTCAACGCCTTTGCCGATCACGCCATCGTGCGCGAAACGGTGCAGCAGGCATCCGACGCGCTCGGCCAGGATCTCGGCAAGCTGATCGCCGAAGGCCCCGCCGAAGAATTGAATCTGACGACGAACACGCAGCCCGTCATGCTGACCGCGGCCTACGCAATCTACCGCGTATGGGAAAAGGAAACGGGTCTGAAGCCGGCGCTCGTCGCGGGTCACAGTCTCGGCGAATATACGGCGCTCGTCGCGGCCGGCGCGCTCGCATTCACGGACGCCGTGCCGCTCGTGCGTTTCCGCGCGCAGGCGATGCAAAGCGCCGTGCCGGTGGGCGAAGGCGGCATGGCCGCGATTCTCGGCCTCGACGACGACACCGTGCGCGCCGTGTGCGCGGAGGCGTCGTCGGCGGGTGTCGTCGAAGCGGTGAACTTCAACGCGCCCGCGCAAGTGGTGATCGCGGGTTCGAAGGCGGCGGTCGAGAAGGCGTGCGAAGTGGCCAAGGCAAAGGGCGCGAAGCGCGCGCTGCCGCTGCCGGTGTCGGCGCCGTTCCATTCGTCCCTGCTGAAGCCTGCATCGGACCAGTTGCGCGCCTATCTTGCGAAGGTCGAGATCAAGGTGCCGCAGATTCCGCTGATCAATAACGTCGATGTCGCGATCGTCTCCGATCCGGTCGCGATCAAGGACGCGCTCGTGCGCCAGGCCGCCGGTCCGGTGCGCTGGGTGGAATGCGTCCAGGCGATGGCGAAAGAGGGCGTCACGCACGTCATCGAATGCGGTCCGGGCAAGGTGCTCGCGGGTCTGACCAAGCGTATCGACGGCAATCTCGTCGGCGGCTCGGTCTTCGACCCGGCATCGCTCGAGGAAACGCGCAAACTGATCGCTGGCTGAGGAACAACGACATGAGTCTGCAGAATCAAGTAGCAATCGTCACGGGCGCGTCGCGCGGCATCGGACGCGCGATCGCGCTCGAACTCGCGAAGCAGGGCGCGACGGTCATCGGCACGGCAACGAGCGAAAGCGGCGCGGCCGGCATCAGCGAAGCGTTGCAGCAAGCCGGCGGCAAGGGCCGCGGCGCGGTGCTGAACGTGAACGACGCGGCCGCGGCGGATGCGTTCATCGACGGCATCGTGAAGGAATTCGGCGCGCTGAACGTGCTCGTCAATAACGCGGGCATCACGAAGGATCAGCTCGCGATGCGCATGAAGGACGACGAATTCGACGCCGTCATCGACACGAACCTGCGCGCGGTCTTCCGTCTGTCGCGGGCCGTGCTGCGCCCGATGATGAAGGCGCGCGGCGGGCGGATCATCAACATCACGTCCGTGGTCGGTTCGTCGGGTAATCCGGGTCAGGCCAATTACGCCGCGGCGAAGGCCGGCGTCGCGGGCATGACGCGCGCGCTCGCGCGTGAAATCGGCAGCCGCGGCATCACCGTGAACTGCATCGCACCGGGTTTCATCGACACGGACATGACCAAGGTGCTGCCGGAAGAGCAGCGCACCGCGCTGACCGCGCAGATACCACTTGGCCGACTGGGCGCGCCGGAAGATATCGCGCATGCTGTGGCGTTCCTGGCATCGCCTTTTGCCGGCTACATCACGGGCACCACGCTGCACGTGAACGGCGGCATGTACATGTAACGCCTTAATAGGCATTTCGCTGAATTTCGCTTAATATCCGCGCCGGGACGGGCGCGCGAAATGCTCAAGAAGCTTCGTGCGCACCGCTTCAGCGCGGCAGTGACAAAGTGATGCGACTGCGGCGACAGCCCTCTTGATGAAGGGCGTCGGACGACGGAGCATGGAACTGACGCGCCGTATTTTGCGGGTCCAAACCTGATAAAATGCGCGCACTCGTATTTTTGAACTTTTTTCCCTCGGAGGGCTGCATGGACAACATCGAACAGCGCGTGAAGAAGATCGTCGCCGAACAACTGGGCGTGGCGGAAGCCGAAATCAAGAACGAAGCATCGTTCGTGAACGATCTGGGCGCTGACTCGCTCGATACGGTCGAACTCGTGATGGCGCTGGAAGACGAATTCGGCATGGAAATTCCCGATGAAGAGGCCGAAAAGATCACCACGGTTCAGCAAGCGATCGATTACGCTCGCGCGAACGTCAAGGCCTGAGGCCGGACGCGCCAGCGACTCATCGCTCAACCAGTTGATGCATCGTCGCTGCAAACCGATTTGACAGCCACAGGGCACACAGGGCGTTTCCTGTGGCCGCTGTGGCTTTTGTTTTTCGTCATTCTATGGATAAGGGGTTACCGTGAGCCGTCGTCGAGTTGTTGTTACAGGCCTGGGGCTCGTTTCGCCTGTCGGCAATACTGTTGCCGACGGCTGGGCCAATCTGGTCGCGGGCAAGTCGGGCATCGCCAATATCACGAAGTTCGATGCGACGAACTTCTCCACGCGTTTCGCCGGCGAGGTGAAGGGCTTCAACATCGAAGACTACATGCCCGCCAAAGAGGCGCGCCATATGGATACCTTCATCCATTACGGCTTTGCCGCGGGCGTCCAGGCCGTGCAGGACAGCGGCCTCGAGATCACCGATGAGAACTCGGAGCGCGTGGGCGTCGTGGTCGGCTCGGGCATCGGCGGTCTGCCGATGATCGAAATCACGCAGACCGAGCTGCTCAATCGCGGCCCGCGCCGCATTTCGCCGTTCTTCGTGCCGGCATCGATCATCAACATGATCTCCGGCCATCTGTCGATCCGCTTCGGCCTGAAGGGCCCGAACCTGTCGATGGTCACGGCCTGCACCACCGGCCTGCATTGCATCGGCGAGGCGTCGCGCCTGATCGAATACGGCGATGCGGATGTCATGATCGCCGGGGGCGCGGAAGCGACGGTTTCCCCGCTCGGCATCGGCGGCTTCGCGGCGGCGCGCGCGCTTTCGCAACGCAACGACGATCCCGCGACGGCGAGCCGCCCGTGGGATACCGACCGCGACGGCTTCGTGCTCGGTGAAGGCGCGGGCGTGATGGTGCTCGAAGAGTACGAGCACGCGAAAAAGCGCGGCGCGAAGATCTATGCCGAGGTGCTCGGTTACGGCATGAGCGGCGACGCGTACCACATGACCGCGCCGCCGGAAGACGGTGACGGTGGCCGCCGCGCGATGGTCAACGCGATGAAGAACGCGCGCATCAATGCGGACGAGGTGAACTACGTCAACGCGCACGGCACGTCGACGCCGCTCGGCGACATCGCCGAGACGATCGGCATCACGCGCGCGCTCGGCGATCAGGCAAAGAAGGTCGTCGTGAACTCCACGAAGTCGATGACGGGTCACCTGCTGGGCGGCGCGGGCGGTCTGGAGTCGGTGTTCACTGTGCTTGCGATCCACAATCAGGTGTCGCCGCCGACCATCAACATCTTCAACCAGGATCCGAAGTGCGACCTGGACTACTGCGCGAACACGGCGCGGGAAATGAAGATCGACGTAGCGGTGAAGAACTCGTTCGGCTTCGGCGGCACGAACGGCTCCCTCGTCTTCAAGCGCCACTGAGCACGGCGCGCTCGTCATCAAGGGAATCGATATGGCGGGCGCGCGGGAAGATCGGCCGCATCGGGAAATCGGCACTACGCCGGGCGTCGCGATGCGGCCGTCGCGTTTTCTGCTGGGCGCGATGCTCGGATTCGCGGGTGTCGTGGGCGCGTCGGTGTTTCAGTGTGTCCTCGCGCACGCCGAACACGCCGGGCATGCATCGGTGGCCTGCGCGGCGACGTTGGCGGTGCTTGCGCTCGCGTCGTATCGGTGGATGCGGGCTCAGCCTTCGGCCATCGGCCTTCTGTCGGACGGCCTCACGATCCGGAGCCGGACCGGGGCGGTGCGGTACACGCGCATCGCGGGATGCGCGCAATGGAGTGGACAACTCCTCGTCCTGACGGTTCTGGACGCGCGTGAGCGGCGCGAAACGCTCGTCGTCGCTGCCGATTCCGTCGATTCCGATACCTTTCGGCAACTCTCGGTGCAGGCCCGCCGCGCCGCAGCTTCCCACCTGTAACGACTGTAACGGCACATGAGCGTACCGGTTGCCTTAAAGGCGGTAACGCTACAATAGCCCTCCGCGCAACACCCAAAGTTAAACGGATTTCACAGGTGAGCGAAAAAGAAATCGACCAATTGCTGGTCGAGCGTGTCCAGAAAGGTGACAAGGCCGCGTTCGAACTGCTGGTCGCCAAATACCACCGCAAGATCATTCGACTGATCTCGCGCCTCGTGCGCGACCCCGCCGAGGTCGAGGACGTCGCCCAGGACGCCTTCATCAAGGCCTACCGTGCGCTGCCGCAATTTCGGGGTGAATCGGCGTTCTATACCTGGCTCTACCGGATTGCCGTCAACACGGCGAAGAACTACCTTGCGACACAGGGCCGCCGCGCTCCCACTTCTACCGAGGCCGATGCTGAAGAAGCGGAAACTTTCTCCGACGCGGACCAACTAAGGGATATCAACACGCCTGAGTCGATGTTGATGAGCAAGCAGATCGCCGAAACGGTCAATGCTGCGATGGCGCTGTTGCCGGAGGAATTGCGCACTGCCATCACGCTCAGGGAAATTGAAGGTCTGAGTTACGAGGAAATCGCTGAAATGATGGATTGCCCGATCGGCACCGTCAGATCGAGAATTTTTCGTGCTCGCGAAGCCATTGCGGCAAAATTGCGTCCGTTGTTGGACACTCCCGAAGGCAAGCGCTGGTAGGCAGCGGAAATCCTAGGGGCAGGGACGCGATATCTGGGTTGGTGGTGTCACAACGGGGTGTGGTCAAGGATGGGGAGCATCATGGGGTCGGTCTCGATGCAGAATCAAACACAGGCGGGTTTGCGCGGCGAGCGCATGTCGGCGTTCGTCGACGGTGAATCGCTCGAAGAAATGGGCGGTGTCAGCCAGTTTCTCGCGGACCTGAAAAGCGACGAACGTGCAGCGTGGTCGGCCTATCACCTGATCGGCGACGCCCTGCGTTCCGACGATCTCGCGGTCAGCCCGGCGCGCAGCAGTGCGTTCATGGCCGCATTCTCCGAGCGCTTCGAGGCCGAAGCGCATGTGCTTGCTCCAGCCGCGGCGGCGAAAGCGCGGGGCGGCGTGCTGCGCCGTCGCGTGATGCCGGCCTTTGCGGTGGCCGCGGCCGCCGCCACACTGACGTGGATCGTCGTGCCGCAACTGCAAGGCGTGGGCGGCCGAGCCGGCACGCAGGTGGCGAGCGTCGCACCGGCGGATTCGATGCAGCGCGTCGCGCTCGCGTCGGTGCCCGCGGCAACCACGCGCACGCCGATCGTGGAAGCGAACATCATCCGCGACGCGGATCTCGATCAATACCTCGAAGCGCATCAGCAATTCTCCCAGCAGCCTTCGATGCCCGGTTCCATGCCTTTGATTCGCGCGGCGGCTACGTCGCAGGGCCAATAATTTGATGCTGAATGTGCGGTTGAATAAAACAAGATACTGGGGGCGGCTGCCGGCGTTGATGCTCTGCGCAGCCGCGTTGTTGACGGCGGCATCAGGTTCCTACGCCCAGGGAGACGATCCCGCCGCTGTTCGCAAGACAGCCGCCAGCCTGCTCAACCGCATTCATGAAGCGGCACAGCAGCAGAATTACGAAGGGACGTTTGTCTATCAACGCGGCGCGACGGTTCAATCGTCGCGTATCACGCATGTCGCGACGCGCGGCGACGGCGAATACGAATCGCTCGAAAGTCTCGATGGCGCGCCGCGCAAGATGCTGCGTCACGACGACGACATGTTCACGTTCGTGCCGGAACGGCATCTTCTCGTCGTCGAGCATCGGCAGAACCGGGATTCTTTCCCCGCGCTGCTCGCAACCAGCGGCGACCAGGTGCTCGCGGTCTACGAGCCGAAGCTTCTGGGCAGCGATCGTGTCGCGGGCGTGGACAGCCAGGTGCTGGAACTCGATCCGAAAGATTCCTGGCGATTCGCCTACAAGCTCTGGGCCGACGCGAAAACCGGCTTGCTGCTGCGCGCGCAGACGCTCGATCCGGACGGTCAGGTGCTCGAACAGCTTTCATTCTCGCAAGTGCGCATCGGCGGGCCGATCGACAAGGCGCCGATCGCGAACGGCATCCGCGGCACGTCGGGCTGGACCATCGTGCGGCCGCCCGTTCAGCCGGTCGACATGGAAGCGCAAGGCTGGCAACTGACGCCGAATATCGCGGGTTTTCGCAAGATTCGCGAGCTTCGCCGTCCGATGGCGTCGAGCCAGCAGGGCCAACCGCCGATTCCGGTCGATCAGGCCGTGTTTTCGGATGGCCTCGCGACGATCTCCGTTTTCGTCGAGCCGGTCGAAAAAAATACGCGCAAGGAAGGCGCGGGCAATAGCGGCGCCACGCATGTTTTGGTGAAGCGCCGCGGGGATTTCTGGATCACCTTGCTGGGCGAAGTGCCGCAAGCCACATTGCAGCAATTTGCTTCTACCATAGAATACAAGCCTTCCAAGTAATCCAGATCCCGGCCTTACATATGAGCAACTTCTCGCTGCGCAAGTTCATCGCGGCCGCGGCGCTCGCCGTGTGCCTGCCGTTCGTATCGCAATCTGCGTCAGCGGCGCCCACGGTGAACCTGCCGGACTTCACGACGCTCGTCGACAAGGTGGGGCCCTCGGTCGTGAACATTCGCACGACCTCGCGCGTTGGTTCGAGCAGCGACCTGCGCGGTCTGCCGCCGGGCCTCGATGAAGGCGATATGTCCGAGTTCTTTCGCCGCTTCTTTGGCATTCCGATGCCCGGTCAGCCTCCGCGTGGCGGCGGTGGCGGCAACAACGGCGGCGGTGGCAGCGGCGGCGACCAGGGCAAGGGCGGTAGCCGCAACGCGCCCGACGACAACCAGGACAACTCCGAGCAAAGCAGCGGTGTCGGCTCGGGCTTCATCCTGTCCACCGATGGTTACGTGATGACCAACGCGCACGTCGTCGACGATGCCGACACCATCTACGTCACGCTCACCGACAAACGCGAATTCAAGGCGCGGCTCGTCGGCGTGGACGAGCGCACGGACGTGGCCGTCGTGAAGATCAGCGCGACGAATCTGCCGGCGATCACCATCGGCGATTCGAACAAGGTGCGCGTCGGCGAGTGGGTGCTCGCAATTGGTTCGCCGTTCGGCCTGGACAACACGGTGACCGCGGGCATCGTCAGCGCGAAGGGCCGTGACACGGGCGATTACTTGCCGTTCATTCAGACCGATGTCGCCGTGAATCCGGGCAACTCAGGCGGTCCGCTCATCAACATGGCGGGCGAGGTGATCGGTATCAATTCTCAAATCTACAGCCGCACGGGCGGCTTCATGGGCATCTCGTTCGCGATTCCGATCGACGAAGCGATGCGCGTGGCGGATCAGCTGAAGGCGTCGGGCAAAGTCGTGCGTGGGCGCATCGCGGTGGCGATTGGCGAAGTGACAAAGGATGTCGCGGATTCGCTCGGGCTGCCGAAGGCGCAGGGCGCACTCGTATCTAGCGTCGAATCGGGCGGTCCGGCCGACCGGGCGGGCGTGCAGCCGGGCGACATCATCCTGAAGTTCAACGGCCAGAACGTCGAGACCGCGACCGATCTGCCGCGCATGGTCGGCGACACCAAGCCCGGTACCAAGACCACGCTGACGGTCTGGCGCAAGGGCCAGACGCGCGATCTGTCTGTCGTCGTGGCCGAGATGCAGCCGGACAAGGTCGCGAAGACCGAGCAGAAGAAGGCGCCGCAACCGAAGGAGCGCGCGAGTAATTCGCTCGGGATGGCGGTAAGCGACATTCCGGCCGACCAGAAGAAGGCGCTCAAGCTGTCGAGCGGCGTTCAGATCGATGCCGTCGAAGGGCCGGCGGCCCGCGCAGGCTTCCAGAAGGGCGACATCATCATGCGCATCGGCGATACGGATATCACGAGCGCGAAGCAGTTCCAGGAAGTCGCTCAAGGTCTGGACGCCAGCAAGATGGTCGCCATACTCGTGCGTCGCGGCGACAACACGCAGTTCGTGCCGCTGCGCCCGCGCGTGCCGGCGCAGAAGTAAGCGCATGACGTCGTCTTCGGGCGCGCCTTTTGTGCTGTACGGGCGCGCCTGGTGTCATCTCTGCGAGGAGATGCGGGCCGAACTGGAGCCGATCGCCGCGCGACACGGTATGGCGATCGAATGGATCGATATCGACGAAGATCCGCTGCTGGAGGCGCGCTACGACGAGCGCGTGCCCGTGCTCACGCTCGACGGCGTCGAGTTGTGCCAGTACCGGCTCGATCTTCGCGCCGTGTACGCGGTGCTCGGCGCGCGTGAGCCGTAAGTGCGGCAAAGGCGAAATCCGCCGGGCCACCCCCGTTTTCGGCTAAAATGCAGAAGTTTTCCCCCAAATTTTCAAGGCGTGCTCCGCGTTGGTGAGGGCGCGCCTTTTTCGCTTTTTTTGGCTTGCGGCACTGAATGGATCATATTCGAAACTTCTCGATCATCGCGCACATCGACCACGGCAAGTCGACGCTCGCTGACCGCATCATCCAGTTGTGCGGCGGCTTGTCCGACCGTGAGATGGAAGCGCAGGTGCTCGATTCGATGGACCTCGAGCGCGAGCGCGGCATCACGATCAAGGCGCAGACCGCGGCGCTCACCTACAAGGCGCGTGACGGCAAGGTCTACAACCTGAACCTGATCGACACGCCCGGGCACGTCGACTTCTCGTACGAAGTCAGCCGCTCGCTGTCCGCGTGCGAGGGCGCGCTCCTCGTGGTCGACGCGAGTCAGGGCGTCGAGGCGCAGACGGTCGCCAACTGCTACACCGCGATCGAGCTGGGCGTCGAAGTCGTTCCGGTGCTCAACAAGATCGACCTGCCGGCGGCGAATCCCGAAAACGCGATCGCCGAAATCGAGGACGTGATCGGCATCGACGCGACAGACGCCGTGCATTGCAGCGCGAAGACCGGTCTGGGCGTCGAGGACGTGCTCGAATCGCTGATCGCGAAAGTGCCGCCGCCGAAGGGCAATGTGGACGCGCCGCTGCAGGCGCTCATCATCGATTCGTGGTTCGACAACTACGTCGGCGTGGTGATGCTGGTGCGCATCGTCAACGGCACGCTGAAGCCGAAAGACAAGATCAAGATGATGGCGACCGGTGCGCAATACCCGGTCGAGCACGTCGGCGTATTCGCGCCGAAGTCGACGAACCTCGCGCAACTGTCGGCGGGGCAGGTGGGCTTCGTGATCGCGGGCATCAAGGAGCTGACGGCCGCAAAAGTGGGCGATACCGTCACCCTCTCGAATCGCGCCGCCGAAGCGCCGCTGCCGGGCTTCAAGGAAGTGAAGCCGCAGGTTTTCGCCGGTCTCTATCCGGTCGAGGCGAACCAGTACGACGCGCTGCGCGAATCGCTCGAAAAGCTGAAGTTGAACGACGCCTCGCTGCAATACGAGCCGGAAGTGTCGCAGGCGCTCGGCTTCGGTTTCCGCTGCGGCTTTCTCGGCCTGCTTCATATGGAGATCGTGCAGGAGCGGCTCGAGCGCGAGTTCGACATGGACCTCATCACCACGGCGCCGACGGTGATCTACGAGGTCGTGCAGCGCGACGGCACGACCATCTCCGTCGAGAACCCGGCGAAAATGCCGGAGCCGCCGAAGATCGAGGAAGTGCGCGAGCCGATCGTCACGGTGAACCTGTACATGCCGCAGGAATATGTCGGCTCGGTCATCACGCTGTGCACGGCCAAGCGCGGTTCGCAGATCAACATGCAGTATCACGGCCGTCAGGTCCAACTGACGTACGAAATCCCGATGGCGGAAATCGTGCTGGACTTCTTCGACCGCCTGAAGTCGACATCGCGCGGCTATGCGTCGATGGATTACGAGTTCAAGGAGTATCGCGCGGCCGATGTCGTCAAGGTCGATATGCTCATCAACGGCGACAAGGTCGATGCGCTGTCGGTCATCGTGCACCGCTCGCAAAGCCAGCATCGCGGCCGCGAAGTGGCGTCGAAGATGCGCGAACTGATTCCGCGTCAGATGTACGACGTGGCGATTCAGGCGACCATCGGCTCGAACATCATCGCGCGCGAAAACATCAAGGCGCTGCGCAAGAACGTGCTCGCGAAGTGCTACGGCGGCGACATCACGCGCAAGAAGAAGCTGCTCGAAAAGCAGAAGGCCGGCAAGAAGCGCATGAAGCAGGTCGGCTCGGTCGAAATCCCGCAAGAGGCTTTCCTCGCGATTCTGCGCGTCGATGAATGATGCTGGTGCCGCGAGGCAAACAACGATAACAACCGGAAGCGATTGATGAATTTCGCATTGATTCTTTTGATGCTCGTCGTCTTGACGGGTATTGCATGGGTGCTCGACAAACTTGTGTTTCTGCCGCAACGGCGGCGCGCCGCCGAGGCCACAGTGGCGGAGTTCGACCGCCAGCAGGAGCGCGTAGGGGAACGGTTCGCTGATGAAAACGCCGCGCAGACGCGCGCCCGCCTGCGCGACGACAAGCTGCGTCAGCCGTGGTGGCTCGAATACACGGCGAGCTTCTTTCCGGTGATTCTTGCGGTGTTCGTGGTGCGCTCGTTCATCGTCGAGCCGTTCAAGATTCCGTCGGGCTCGATGGTTCCGACCTTGCTCGTCGGGGACTTCATCCTCGTGAACAAGTACGAGTACGGTCTGCGCATGCCGATCACCAACACCAAGCTGACGAACGGCAGCCCGTTGAAGCGCGGCGATGTCGTGGTGTTCCGCTATCCGAAGGACGAATCGGTCGACTACATCAAGCGTGTCATCGGTCTGCCCGGCGACACGGTCGCGTATGAAGACAAGAAGCTCACGATCAACGGCAAGCCGGTGCCCGAAACGCCGCTGCCGGACTATTTCGATGACGAGCGCATCGGATACGCGAAGCAGTTCGAGGAAGACCTCGACGGCCGCAAGAACGCGATCCTGAACAATCCGCAAGTGCCGCCGTTTGTCGTCGGCGCGGACGACTTCCCGTTTCGCGACAACTGCAACTACAACGCGCAGGGCGTCACGTGCAAGGTGCCCCCGGGCAATTACTTCATGATGGGCGATAACCGCGACAACAGCGCGGACAGCCGCTACTGGGGATTCGTGCCGGACAACAACATCGTCGGGCGCGCGTTCTTCATCTGGATGAACTTCAGCAATCTGAAGCGCATCGGTTCGTTCCAGTGAAGCAAGTAACGCCGGTTGGTCTCCATCAGACGACCGGCGTTCGTCACGATTAAAACAAGCTTCGAAACGGCGTGAAGAAGCGCGGCTAACACCGTCTCGCCACGCGTTTTCCGGCGTCGGCCGGCGGAATCGTCCGCCCCCGCGCCCGCGTTATACTCTCTCCATGCCATCTTCTCCGTTGGAAAGCCGGCTGCGGTACGAATTTCGCAATGCGGAATTGCTGCGCCAGGCGATGACCCACCGCAGTCACAGCGCCACGCACAATGAACGGCTCGAATTTCTCGGCGATTCCGTTCTAAATTGCGTGGTGGCGGCGCTTTTGTTCCAACGATTCAGCAAACTCGATGAAGGCGACCTGTCGCGCGTGCGCGCGAATCTGGTCAAACAGCAGTCGCTTTACGAGATCGCGCAGGCGCTCAACGTGTCCGAAGGCCTGAGGCTCGGCGAAGGGGAACTGCGCAGTGGCGGTTTCCGCCGTCCGTCGATTCTGGCCGATACCCTCGAAGCCATCTTCGGCGCGATCTTCCTCGATGGCGGTTTCGACGCCGCATACACGGTCATCAAGCGGCTCTACACGCCGGTGCTCGATCACATCGATCCGCGCACCATTGGCAAGGATGCGAAGACGCTGCTGCAGGAGTATCTCCAGGGTCACAAGATCGCGCTGCCGACTTATACCGTGATCGCGACTCACGGCGCCGCGCACAATCAGCAGTTCGAAGTCGAATGTACGGTGCCGAAGCTCGACGTTAAGGTGTCGGGTTCCGGCGCGAGCCGCCGCGCCGCCGAACAGGCCGCCGCTAAAAAGGCGCTCGACGAAGTGGTGGCCGCCGCGCCGACGCTCGGCGTCAAGCCAAAGCGCAAGGGCGCGCGCGCCGCGAAGCAGGTCGAACCCGAAGTGGTCCCCGGCGTCACCGGCATTCAGACGGCACTCGATCTGCGTTCTCCCGACCGACGCGAGCGCCATCATGCTCAGCACGGCGCGCAAGCAGGCGCGCCGGAACGTCCGGCCACCGCGCCGCTCGCCGTGATCCGTGCGACGCATGTCGAGCCGTCCGCGGGCGCCTATGCCGCCGCCGACAAGCCCGACCGCGCCGTGATCCACAAGCCGGAGAAAGCGGCGAAAGGCGACACGATGCAGGCGTCCGAGCGAAGCGCCAGCGCAGACAAGCCCGCGCCATCCGACGATCGCGACGACGAGCCCGCAGCCGACACCGAGACGCGCAACACCACGAGCCCGGATGTGATCGCGGGCCGCATCGTGCGTGCCGCCGACGCCGGCCACTGACGCGCGCCGCCGCGCACATCGCGCACACGCGCCCCAACGATTTCTTGCCGCACACATCTATGAACGCTCCTACTTCTTCCGGTTTCCGCTGCGGCATGGTCGCGATCGTCGGCCGTCCCAACGTCGGCAAGTCGACGCTGATGAACGCGCTCGTCGGTCAGAAGGTGAGCATCACCTCGCGCAAGGCGCAGACGACTCGTCACCGCATCACGGGCATCAATACGCTCGACGACGCGCAGTACATCTTCGTCGATACGCCCGGCTTCCAGACACGCCATAGCACCGCGCTCAACCGCTCGCTGAACCGTGCGGTGACGTCGACGCTGACTTCCGTCGATGCGATTCTCTTCGTGATTGAAGCGGGCCGCTTCGGTCCCGACGACCAGAAAGTGCTCGACCTGATCCCGGCCGGCACTCCCACGCTGCTGATCGCCAACAAGCTCGATCGCGTCGGCGACAAGGATTCGCTTTTTCCCTTCATGCAGCAGATGTCGGCGCTGCGCGAATTTCGCGAGATCGTGCCGCTGTCGGCCAAGCATCCTGAGGACATCAAGCGGCTTTTGTCCGTCGTGAAGCCCTATTTGCCGGAAGGCGAGCCGATCTACGGCGAGGACGATCTGACCGATCGCAGCGAGCGCTTCCTCGCGGCCGAAATCCTGCGCGAGAAAGTCTTTCGCTGGACCGGCGACGAGTTGCCGTACACGAGCACGGTGCTCATCGAAAAATTCGAGACCGAAGGGCGCCTGCGCCGCGTCTTCGCGACGATTCTCGTCGACCGCGACGGTCACAAGGCGATGATCATCGGCCAGAAGGGCGCGAAGCTGAAGCAGATCAGTACCGAAGCGCGACTCGACATGGAGAAGCTCTTCGATGGCCCCGTGTATCTCGAAACCTTCGTCAAGGTGAAGAGCGGCTGGGCGGACAACGAAGCCGGCCTGCGCGCATACGGCTACGAGTGATGCATGGACGACGGCTCGAACGACGCCCGGATGATTCCGCCCGCCGATGATCGTCCCGACGACGATTTCGACGCGGACGAGCGCCCGGCCACGCGCGCCGTGCCGAAGCGCAAGCGGGCGTCGCCGTCGTCGTCCGTTACCGGGAGCGGCGAGAAGCGGCCACGCGCCGCGCCGCGCTCCGACTTTCGTATCGCCGAGCAGCCGGGCTTCGTGCTGCACAGTTATCCGTATCGCGAGACGAGCCTCATCATCGACGTGTTTTCGCGCGATTTCGGCCGTGTCGCGCTCGTCGCGAAGGGCGCGAAGCGTCCCCATTCCGCGTTGCGCGGCGTGCTGCAGACGTTTCAGCCGTTGGGCCTGTCGTGGTCCGGCAAGGGCGAAGTCCGCACGCTGACGACCGCCGAATGGGTGGGCGGCATGCTGCCGCTGACCGGCGACGCGCTGCTCTGCGGCTTCTATGTGAACGAACTGCTCGTCAAGTTCTGCGCGCGCGAAGACGCGCATCCGGCGCTCTTCAACCACTACGTGCTGACGCTCTCGCGCCTCGCTCACGACGAGCCCGCCGTGCAGGTGTTGCGCTCGTTCGAGCGCGTGCTGCTGCGCGAAACCGGCTACGCGATGAATCTCACGCGCACCGTCACGCGCCAGCCGGTCGAGGCTGAAGGCCGCTACGTCTTCGATCCCGACCGCGGCGTGCGCGAAGCGTCGGACGACCTTCCCGCGCCCTGGCCGGTGATCTCGGGACAGACGCTCATCGACATGGAGCGCGACGATTACACCAGCCCGCAGACGGCCGCGCAGAGCAAAACACTGATGCGCTTCCTGCTGAACCACTACCTGGGCGGCGCGCCGCTCGCCACCCGTCAGATACTGATCGACCTGCAAAAACTATGAGCTTCTTTCTCTCATCGCCGGCGAGCGTGATCGATCTGGGCGTGAACATCGATCACGTCGCCACGTTGCGCAATGCGCGCGGCACGTCGTATCCCGATCCCATCCGCGCGGCGCTCGCCGCCGAAGAAGCGGGCGCGGACGCCATCACGCTGCACTTGCGCGAGGACCGTCGCCATATCGTCGATGCCGATGTGCGCACGCTGCGCCCGCTTTTGAAAACACGCATGAATCTCGAGTGCGCGGTGACGCGCGAGATGCTCGACATCGCGTGCGAGATCAAGCCGCACGATGTCTGCCTCGTGCCGGAAAAGCGCCAGGAAGTGACGACCGAAGGCGGCCTCGATGTCGCGGGCCGGTTCGAAGAAGTGAAGGCCGCGTGCAGGCAGCTCGCCGATGCGGGCGCGCGCGTATCGCTTTTCATCGATCCGGACGAGACGCAGATTCGCGCGGCACAGGAAGCGGGCGCGCCCGTGATCGAGTTGCACACGGGCCGTTACGCCGAGGCGCACGACGAAGCCGAACAGCAGCGCGAGTTCGAACGCGTCGCGTCGAGCGTCGATTTCGGCAACTCGCTCGGGCTCAAGGTGAACGCGGGCCACGGACTGCACTACACGAATGTCCAGGCGATCGCCGCGCTGCCGGGCATCGTCGAGTTGAATATCGGGCACGCGATCGTCGCGCACTCGATTTTCGCGGGCTGGGAGAACGCCGTGCGCGAGATGAAGGCGATCATGGTCGCGTCGCGCCTCGCGTCGATCCACACTCGCTGAGCGCGCACGTCATGGCCATCTACGGAATCGGCACGGACGTCGTGCAGGTGAGCCGCGTCGCGGCGGTGATGAAGCGCACGAAGGGGCGGTTTGCCGAAAAGGTGCTCGGCCCCGACGAGTTGCGCATCTATCACGCGCGCAACGCGCGCTCGGAAGTGCGCGGGCTCGCGTTTCTCGCGACGCGCTTTTCGGCGAAGGAAGCGTTCTCGAAGGCGATCGGCCTCGGCATGCGCTGGCCGATGACCTGGCGCGCGCTGCAGACGCTCAACGAGCCGAGCGGCAAGCCGATGATCGCCGCCTCCGGCGAACTGGCCGAGTGGCTCGCGCAACGCGGCATCACGGCGAAGATCACGGTCAGCGACGAGCGCGATTACGCGGTGTCGTTCGTCATTGCGGAAGTGCCCGATCAGGTCTGAGTTCAATCCAACCAACACACAACAATCCAATTGAATCCGATGAAACGCACTCCCGGGCCCGTCATGTTCGACGTCGCCGGCACGACGCTGAACGACGCGGATATCGAGCGCCTCACGCATCCGATGACGGGCGGCATCATTCTGTTCGCGCGACATTTCGAAAACCGCGCGCAGCTCGTCGCGCTGACGGATGCGATCCGCGCGGTACGCGACGATATCCTGATCGCTGTCGATCACGAGGGCGGGCGCGTGCAGCGCTTTCGCACGGACGGCTTCACAGCGCTGCCCGCGCCGGGCAAACTCGGCGAGCTTTGGGACCGCGACGTACTGGCCGCGACGAAAACCGCGACCGCGTTCGGCTACGTGCTCGCGGCGGAGTTGCGCGCGTGCGGCATCGACATGAGCTTTACGCCGGTGCTCGATCTGAATTACGGACAGTCCAAAGTCATCGGCGATCGTGCGCTGCATAGCGATCCGCGCGTCGTGACGATGCTCGCGAAGAGCCTGAATCACGGCCTCGCGCTCGCCGGCATGGCGAATTGCGGCAAGCACTTTCCGGGTCACGGTTTCGCTGAAGCCGATTCGCACGTCGCGCTGCCGACCGACGATCGCCCGCTCGAAGAAATCCTCGACACCGACGTGCGCCCGTATGACTGGCTCGGCATGTCGCTGTCATCGGTGATTCCGGCGCACGTCATCTACACGCAGGTCGACGATAAACCCGCTGGCTTCTCGCGCATCTGGCTGCAGGACATCCTGCGCGGCAAGCTTGGCTTCACCGGCGCGATCTTCAGCGACGATCTGTCGATGGAAGCCGCCCGCGCGGGCGGCACGCTCACCGAAGCGGCAACCGCCGCGCTGAGCGCGGGCTGCGACATGGTGCTGATCTGCAATCAGCCGGAGGAGGCGGGCAAGGTGCTGGAACAGTTGCGCTATACGCCGCCGAAGGCATCCGAACAGCGCCTGAGGCAGATGCGTCCGCGCGGCAAGGCGTTGCGCTGGAGCAAGCTGCAGGCGCAGGCCGACTATCAGGCAGCGCGCTCGCTCGTCAAAGAGACGCTCGGCTAAAACGAAAACGCCACGACCTGAATCGTGGCGCTTTGCTTCTGGAATCGTCGTGAATCACGACGATTCCAGCTTCATCCGCTGGAGCTTGTTGTAGAGCGTCTTCGGGCTGATGCCGAGCAGCGTCGCCGCGCGATGGCGCGTGCCGCCGACCGCTTCGAGCGTCGCGCGGATCAGCATGTCCTCGACGTCCGCGAGTGCCGTGCCGACCGTCACCTGCACGCTGCTGCCGTTCAGGCCGCGTCCGCCGAGACCGCCCGGCTCATCGACGCGCAGCGTTTCGATCGTCTCGCCTGACGCGTGATACGCGCGCCGCACGCGCTCGCGCATTTCGCGCACGTTGCCCGGCCATTCGCTCGCGATGCACTCTCGAATGAAAGCCGGACTGATCCGCTTCGGCGACCCGCTCGTGATCCCGGCGATGTGGTTCTCGCGGTTCAGTTCATCGACGAGCGTCTCCGCGATGAGTGCGATGTCGTCGTCGCGATCGCGCAACGGCGGCAGCACGATCGACGACGCCGACAGCCGCTGAAACAGATCCTCGCGCATTGCGCCGCTCGCGACCGCCTCGCGCATCGGCAAGCGGGAGGCGGCGATCAGCCGGAAGTCCGTCATGATGCGGTTGCTGCCGCCCACGCGCATGAACGTCTGCGAATCGAGCGCGCGCAAGAGCGCTTCCTGCTGCGCGGCCGGCAGCGAATCGATCTGATCGAGGAAAAGCGTGCCGCCGCCCGCCTGTTCGAGCAGGCCCGGCTCGCGGTTCTCCGCGCCGGCGAATGCGTTGCGTTCGTGGCCGAAGAGGACGCTTTCCATCGAACGCTGCGAGCCGTCGCCGTTGCGGCTCGCGGAGCAGTCGAAGGTGACGAACGGGCCTTTGCGCCGGCGGCTCAATTGATGGATCGTGCGTGCGGCGATCTTCTTGCCGGTGCCCGGCTCGCCGCAGATCAGCACGGCGGCTTCCGTCGGCGCAGTGTGCTCGATCAGATCGTAGACGTGCTGCATCGCGGCGCTGCGGCCGATCATGTCGCCGAAGTGGCCCAGCTCGCGCAGCGTCGAGCGCAGCGACTGGACTTCCTCGGTGAGCTCGTACGGCCTCGGAATGCGCGCGAGCAGGCTGCGCAAGCGCGGAATGTTCACCGGTTTCAGCAGGTAGTCCCAGATGCCGTGCCGCAGGCCTTCGATTGCGCTTTCGACCGTCGCGTTGCCGGTCATCACGATGACGGGCAGTGCGCCATCGGGCGGTTGCGACGGCAAGCTCGGCAGGAGGTCGAGGCCGGAGCCGTCCGGAAGATTCAGGTCGATCAGCACGACATCCGGGATGAAGCGGGTCAGCGCGGAGCGCGCTTCGGCGAGCGTCGTGGCGGTATCGACGGAAAAGCCGTCTGCCGTGAGGATCGCGGACAGGCCGGAGAGGCTATTGGGATCGTCTTCGACAATCAGTGCGTGTGGCATGGCGAACCAACGTATCAAAGTGGACTGTAGTGCGCCGTCTCCGCGTAGGATCCGGCGAGTCGTGGGCGGGCAACGGCGCCTCGTTCCGGCGTCTGGCGCGTAGCCCGCTGCGGTTTTCGTCCTGCGTTACTCGTTCTTCATCTCGTGTGCGAGCGCGTCATTGCGACCTGAGATGCAATTCGTTGCTGACGGATTGCACGCCCGGTACGCCTCGCGTCACGGCGAGCGCTTTCTGAATCTGTACCTCCGAATCCACATACCCCGACAACTGCACGACGCCGCGATACGTCGCGACGCTCATCGGCAAGACTTTCAGTTCCGGGTCCGCGACGAGCGCGGCTTTCACACGAGCGGCAAGCGCAGCGTCGTCGGTGATGATCTCGCTGGCCCCGTTCGTGTTCGCTGATGTCGCCGGGCTGGACTTGCAGCCGGCGGTGAAAGCGAACGCGGGCAATGCGAGCGCCGCGACGACCAGAAACCGGCTTCGGATGAAAGGCGTGCTTGGCATGTCGGTTCTGAAATCTGGATTTGCACGTTCGAGCAGAAATCGTGCCACGCAGTTATTTTTTCCGATGGAAGCGCTTCCCGCAGACCTTTCGCGGATACTTCATTTGATCGCAATCGAGCCTAAAGGGGGCGCGACCGGTAAAGTTTGCCTGAATTTGTCAAAAAATTCATGCAAAAGAAAAAGCGCCCGCGATGGGGCGCTTTTTTGCTGCTGGGCGGCGACGCGTTTTTGCACCGCTCAGCTAACGATGCAGTTGCGCGAGGCTTACGCGCGGCTGCGGTATTCGTTCGTGCGGGTGTCGATTTCGATCTTGTCGCCGATGTTGCAGAAGAGCGGCACTTGCAGCTCGAAACCGGTGTTCAGCTTGGCGTTCTTCAGGACCTTGCCCGACGACGTGTCGCCCTTGACGGCCGGTTCGGTGTAGACGATTTCGCGAACCAGCGTGGTCGGCAGTTCGACCGAGATGGCCTTCTCGTTGTAGAACACGACTTCGCACGCCATGCCGTCTTCGAGGTAGTTGAGCGCGTCGCCCATCATTTCGGCTTCGACTTCGAACTGGTTGTAGTCAGCGTCCATGAAGACGTACATCGGGTCCGCGAAGTACGAGTACGTCACTTCCTTGCGGTCGAGCACGACGACGTCGAATTTGTCGTCCGCCTTGTAGACGGTTTCCATGCCGGCTGCCGTCAGCAGGTTCTTGAACTTCATCTTCACGACCGCGGCGTTGCGGCCCGATTTGTTGTACTCGGCGCGCTGCACGACCATGGCATCGTTGCCGATCATGACGACGTTGCCGACGCGGAGTTCTTGTGCGGTCTTCATAAAACTAGGTCCTGTACGAAAGGATTTGGCTTGAATGCCTGGAATGAATCGATCGGACGGCGGCGCTGCCGGTATTTTGCCGCCGCCGTGCGAGAGTTCTGCTAACGAGGGAGGGACTTGCGTTTGAGCCGGCCCATGCGGCGAAATGCTGGAACTGCGACCTGCTTCCTCGGATAACCGCTTATTTTAACTGAGTTTTTGCTTATTTGGCCAGTCGCATGGCGCGCCTTGGAACGCGCGACGCGATGCTCATCGCACGAGGCGCGACGCAACATGTGCGACGAGATTGCCCGCCAGATCGCCGACGCCCGCCAGTTCCTTCGCCCAACGCGCCGCGCACGTCTCCAGCTTCGCTCGATGACGCCAGAAATCGGCCCAGTCCGGCACGCCCGCGCCGTTCCACGCGTGCCAGAAACGCGCGACGGCGTCGCGGGCGGACGGGTCGAGCGTGCGCGTGTAATGCGCGAGGGCGGCGTCGAGCTTCGGCACGTGGGCGTCGTCGGCTTGCGGGTAGATATGCCAGACGAACGGCTTGTTCGCCCATTGGGCACGCACGAAGGAATCCTCGCCTCGCACGAAGTTGATGTCGGCGGCCCAGAGCAGTTCGTCGAAGCGAGGCTGCTCGACGAAGCCGAGCGCGTGCGCCCGCAGCGCGCCCGCGCGCGCCGACATGCCGGCCGCGAACCTGGGCAGGCCGAAAAACCGCGCGAGTGCGCCGGAAACGCGGCCTTCAGGCACGAGCAGGACGACTGGCGCATCGCCGTCGCGCCATTGCGCGAGAAGCGCGTCGACCGCCGGATTTTCATAGGCGAAGAGGGACACGACCGTTTCACCGTCGCCCGGCCGCTCGACGTCGACTCGCTCGCGCCACCAGACATCGGCATCGAACTGCTCGCGGCGCGTATCAAGATTGCGCTCCTTCAGCACGCCGCCCGTGCCCTTGCCGAGGCCCGGGAAAAAGAAGCTCTTGTCGAGCGGATAGCGCGGGTGCGGAGACGGCCGCAGGTGGAAATCCGCGACCCAGTCCTCGCCGCTCAGGTATTCGAGATTGATCCAGACGGGCTTCGGGTCGCGGCGCGCCATCGCGGCGATGTACGCGTGCGGCAGCTCGCACGCGAACGCCTCGATCACGACATCCGGAATGGCGAGCGTGTCGCCCGCGTGCGATGGGTCGTGCCAGTGCTCGATCGTGACCCCCATCGCATCCTGACGCGAAAGTGTTGCGTCGACCTCCGGGCAGAGCGCATGAAAGACCTGCAGATCGTCGACGCAAAGACGCACGCGCCAGCCGTGCTCCGCGTGCAACTGGCGCGCGAGACGCCAGCAGACGCCGATGTCGCCGAAATTGTCGACCACCGCGCAGAAGATGTCGCAGGCGAGTTCCGGGGCGGCGGGATGGGTAGTCATGAGGACGAAGGCGCGCGGCGTAATGTTCTAAACTGGCGATTCTAGTGCGACACGCACGCTCGTGTCCGTGGGCCTCGCGTTAAGAGGCATCGACTAGAGGGATATCGCCTGAGACTTCGGTTTTGGTCGCTCTACCCTCCGCAGGCGGCCCCCTTGTGGGCCGCGCCCTTGTAGTAGGGGTGGTTTCGGCCACTCCTGGATGGAACGAACCGCGGTGCAGCTTGGCCGTGAAACGTGTTGCATTAGTCTGGTTATCACCAGATTCCGCCCAGTCAGCGGCTTCACTTCCGCTGACAAAGCGGAGTGTTGTTTGCAGCGTTCGCCGCCTAGTGTGGTGAACCCGCTACACGATACGAGCGAAAGCTCGGGATGTCATTGTTCGGCCCGACCTGCAGTTTGGGGGAGGGCAGTGAACCTGCTGTACGACCAGCAGTAGCCTACGAGGACATGCGTCACTGGCAACGGTGGGGTGTGAAGCTCCTCGGACAATGTAGCCCCCGGAGGTATCGGGCGGACCGTTCCCGTGAGGGGATTGTTCGGAGACTCCCAGCAGCGAGGGGGTCGAGGAGCTAGGCTGGCTGATAAGGTTAATGTAAGTGAACTGCTGATAAACCTCGTTACCAGTGAGGAGCCAAAGCTGCTTGAAACATCGGGCTCTAACCAAAACGGTACGTGGTCGGATAGCCCACTTAGAATTTGGGCTACGTCGTTACAGCACCACCGGGGGATAGGCAGAACCTACGTCAGTCGTGTGACATGCCGGGAACGTGGTAAGCCCGTATGGTCGCCAGCGCTGTACGGCTGGCAGACGGACCGTAAGGAACGTTGTTGATCATGCGGGTATGGGAGGACGGAAAAAGCGAATGCCGGGCTGTAATGGCACGGATAGGGGTTGAGACATTATCCCACGCGAAAGCGGGCAGACTTCCGTCTGGTCTACCGTCGCAAGGCGGCTGACTACCCTCTGTAACTTGGTCAGGTACGGGTGCATGCGCCCGTACTGAGGTGTTTGTCCGAGATAGGGGCGCACGCGCTCCTATTGAGGTGTCTGTTGTTCCCTAGAGGGGTGTGTCTGCCCCTCTGGGGAGATGCGCCTTCTGCCTGGGGACTTTTTCCAAGTAGGAGAGCAGCATGAAAGTATCTGGTCGAAAGACCGGATCTGCGCTTTCCCACGCGCCTGTCAACTGGAATGCCGTCAATTGGCGGAAAGTTGAGCGGAACGTGAGAGGGATGCAGATTCGAATTGCGAAGGCGACGCGGGAAGGTGACTGGCGCAGGGTGAAAGCCCTGCAACGGATGCTGACTCGCACGTTGTCCGCGAAGCTGTATGCGATACGACGTGTTACGCAGAACCAGGGTGCGCGAACGGCTGGAGTCGATTGCGAACTGTGGGACTCGCCTGAGAGCCGGTGGGAAGCCATCGGCAGGTTGAAGCGGCGCGGATATAAGCCTTTGCCATTACGGAGAGTTTTTATCCCCAAGGCCAATGGAAAGGAGCGTCCTTTGGGCATTCCGACCATGCGGGACAGGGCGATGCAAGCCTTATATCTGCTGGCTTTGGAGCCGGTAGCAGAGTCGACGAGCGACCCGAACTCGTATGGGTTCCGGATCAATCGTTCAACGGCTGACGCTATGGGTCAGGTACGAGCTTGCACGTCCCGGAGGAATTCGTCCCGATGGGTACTGGAAGCGGATATCAAAGGCTGCTTTGACCACATCAACCACGATTGGCTGGAAAACCATGTCCCCATGGACAGGGAAATTCTCCGAAAGTGGTTGAAGGCTGGCCTGATTTACAAGGGGCAGCTACAGGCGACTGAGGCCGGTACGCCGCAGGGAGGCATCATCTCCCCGACGCTGGCAAACGTGACGCTGAACGGGCTGGAGCGTGAACTGATTGCGCACCTCGGTGCGAAATTCGGGATCGCAAAGGCAAAGAAGCTGAAAGTGAATGTGGTGCGATACGCGGATGACTTCGTGATCACCGGCGACTCGAAAGAGATTCTGGAAAACGAGGTCAGGCCTTGGGTGGAAGCATTCCTTGCTGTTCGAGGCCTGCAACTGTCAGAGGCAAAAACGCGGATCACCCACATTGATGAAGGCTTCGATTTCCTTGGGTGGAATTTCCGGAAGTACTCGGGAAAGCTGCTCATCAAGCCGAGCAAGAAAAACGCGCAAGCGTTTTATCGCAAGGTGGCGGAAACGATCAGCGGCAACAAAACGGTAAAGCAGGAGGTTCTGGTCCAACTGCTGAACCCGATGTTGCGCGGATGGGCGCAGTATCACCATCCGGTCTCGGCCAAGCAGACGTACAGCCGGATGGAGCATCTGATTTTTCGGAAGCTCTGGCGGTGGTCGAAGCGGAGGCATCCGCAGAAGAGCGCTGTATGGGTGAAGCAGAAGTACTTTCACTCTGTCGGTGCCCGGAATTGGGTGTTTGCCGTTCGCACGGAGCGCGAGGACGGCAGTTGGGGGCTGAATGAGTTGTACCAGCTTAGCGGTACAGCTATCAAATGGCACACGAGGATCAAGGGCGAGTTCAATCCTTTTGATCCGAAGTGGGAGCAGTATGGCGAGACCTTGCGGCAGGGGCGCATGTGGGAACAGATGCGTTACCGAAAGCAGTGGGCCGCGCTATATCTGTCACAAGGCGGGCTATGCGCGCATTGTGGCTGTGCCTTGACGGACGAAACGGGTTGGCACGACCATCATCTGGAATATCGGATGCATGGCGGCACCGACGCCTTGTCCAACCGGGCGCTGCTTCACCCGCACTGCCACCGGCAAGTGCACGCTGGAAAACTAGTTGTAACTAAGCCGGTTCTGTCGTAGACAGAACTTTGTTTGTAGATTTGAGCCGTATGCGGGGAAACTCGCACGTACGGTTCTCGGGGGGCCCGGCTTTCGCAAGAAAGTCGGGCTACCCGACAGATAACGCGCCCGGCACGGCTCACCGCCGTGCCTATGCTTTTCCGCCCCCTTGCTGCATGACTGACACCGACGCCCCCCAACCGGATTTCGACCCGAAAAAGACGCTCGCCCAACTGCCGCATCTGCCCGGCGTGTACCGCTATTACGACGGCGATGGCAACGTGCTCTACGTCGGCAAGGCGCGCAATCTGAAAAAGCGCGTGTCGAGCTACTTCACGAAGACGCTGCATTCGCCGCGCATCGCGATGATGGTGACGCGCATCCGCAAGATCGAGACGACTGTCACGCGTTCGGAAGCGGAAGCGCTGCTGCTCGAGAACAATCTCATCAAGGCGCTCGCGCCGCGCTACAACATTCTTTTTCGCGACGACAAGTCGTATCCGTTCCTCAAGCTCACGGGCCACACGTTTCCGCGCATGGCCTACTACCGCGGCGCGGTCGACAAGAAAAACCAGTACTTCGGCCCGTTTCCGAGCGCGTGGGCGGTGCGCGAGAGCATCCAGATCCTGCAGCGCGTATTCCAGCTGCGCACCTGCGAGGACTCGGTCTTCAGCAACCGCACGCGGCCGTGCCTCCTGCATCAGATCGGGCGCTGCACGGCGCCGTGCACGGGGCTCATCACGGAAGAGGATTACGCCCGCGACGTGTCGAACGCATCGCGCTTCTTGCTCGGGCGGCAGGGCGAAGTGATGAAGGAACTGGAACAGAAGATGCACGCGTTCGCCGCCGATCTGAAGTTCGAGCAGGCCGCGGCGGTGCGCAATCAGATGAGCTCGCTGTCGACCGTGCTCCATCAGCAGGCGATCGAAGTCGGCGGCGAGAGCGACGTCGATATCCTCGCGGTCGTCGCGCTCGGCGGCAAGGTCTGCGTGAATCTCGCGATGGTGCGCGGCGGGCGGCATCTCGGCGACAAGGCGTATTTCCCGGCGCACGTCGAAAGCGCGATGGCGCTGGACGATGAAGACGATCTGCCCGAGCTTGCCGACGTTGCGGAAGCGGCCCCCGCCACGCCCGCCGACGCAGCGCCCGCCGATGTCGAAGCAATCGTGCAGGCAGCCGAACAGGATGCGCGGGCCGCCGAATCGTTCACGCAGACGAGCCTCGAGACGGTGCAAGCCGCATTGGAATCTGAAGCCGAAGCCGAAGCCGAGCCTGAACCGCGCGAAGGCGCGCTCGAATCCGAGGTGCTCGAAGCCTTCATGGCGCAGCATTACATCGGCAATCGCGTGCCGCCGGTGCTCGTCGTGAGTCATGCGCCGTCGAGCCGCGAGCTCGTCGATCTGCTGATGGAACAAGCGGGCCACAAGGTCACGCTGCTGCGTCAGCCGCAGGGACAGAAGCGCGCGTGGCTCTCCATGGCCGAAAACAATGCAAAGCTCGCGCTCGCGCGTCTTCTGTCGGAGCAGGGGTCGCAGCAGGCGCGCACGCGCTCGCTTGCCCAGACGCTTTCCATGGAGATGGACGATCTCGCGCAACTGCGCATCGAGTGCTTCGACATCAGTCATACGATGGGCGAGGCGACGCAGGCATCGTGCGTCGTGTATCACCATCACAAGATGCAGTCGGGCGAATACCGGCGCTACAACATCAACGGCATCACGCCCGGCGACGACTACGCCGCGATGCGCCAGGTGCTCACGCGCCGCTACGAGAAGATGGTCGCGCAGGCCGCCGCGAATGCAAACGACGAAGCGACGACCCTGCAACCCGACGATGCCGCCGACCCCAACGTCACGCCCGATGCCGCCGAACCCGTGGCTGCGGGCGGCACGCTGCCCAACATCGTGCTGATCGACGGCGGAAAAGGGCAGGTCGAGATCGCGCGGCAAGTTTTCTCGGAGCTCGGGCTGGATCACGGCATGCTGGTCGGTGTTGCGAAAGGGGAAGGGCGCAAGGTGGGCCTCGAAACGCTGGTGTTCGCCGATGGCCGTGCTCCGCTCGAGCTCGGCAAGGAAAGCGCGGCGCTGATGCTCGTCGCGCAGATCCGCGACGAGGCGCACCGCTTCGCCATCACCGGCATGCGCGCGAAGCGGGCGAAAGCGCGCCAGACATCGCGGTTGGAAGAACTGGAGGGCGTCGGTGCGAAACGGCGTCAGCGGCTGCTTTCGCGATTCGGCGGATTGCGCGGCGTGCAGGCGGCGAGCGTCGAAGACCTGGCGAGCGTCGAAGGCATTTCGCTGGCGCTGGCGCAGCAGATTTATCGTCAGTTGCATTGAGCCGCAAGCGCCTGCCGCACGGCGTGCCGCCTTGTGAGCGCGGGGTCGACGCGGCACAATGTCGGCTTCCTTACACGTCCCTCAACCGCTTTCGCCCATGCCGTTCAATCTACCGATCTTCCTGACGTGGCTGCGAATCGTGCTGATTCCACTCGTGGTGGGCGTGTTCTATTTGCCGGACATGATGATGAGCCCGGAGCATCGCAACCTGCTCGGCATGATCATTTTCGTACTCGCGGCGCTCACCGACTGGTTCGACGGCTTTCTTGCGCGCAAGCTCAATCAGACGTCTTCGTTCGGCGCGTTCCTCGATCCGGTCGCCGACAAGCTGATGGTCACCGCCGCGCTGCTCGTGCTCGTGCAGTTGTCGCGGCTGAATGCGGTGATCGCGCTCATCATCGTCGGCCGCGAGATCACGATTTCCGCGCTGCGCGAATGGATGGCGCAGATCGGCGCATCGAAGAGCGTTGCGGTGAATCAGCTCGGCAAGTTCAAGACCGTATGCCAGATGGTCGCCATTCCGATGCTGCTGTTTTACGGGCCGCTCAAGATCGCCGGCACGCCCTGGATCATCGACACGCGCGTGTGGGGCTTGTGGCTCATCTACGTCGCGGCGTTTCTCACCGTCTGGTCGATGCTCTACTACATGAAGCTCGCGTGGCCTCAGATTCGTGAGCGCGGCGGCATGCTGTGAGGGATCGTAGCGATCATTGCAAAAAATTGCGTCGAACCCATAAATTCCTCTCACAAAACAGTTGACAGCCCTCTTTGGCTTCTACATAATCTCGTTTCTCTGATGCACGGCGCGACGCAACAAGCGAAACGAGAGCAAAAGAGAGCAGTAGCAAATGCGGGAGTAGCTCAGTTGGTAGAGCGCAACCTTGCCAAGGTTGAGGTCGCGAGTTCGAGACTCGTCTCCCGCTCCAGATTTTGAAAGTTTCGATGTCATCGGCGCTGAATTGGCAAGCGCAGCGAGGCATCGGAAACTGGCAGTTTAGCGTTGCAGGATAGTGCGGGAGTAGCTCAGTTGGTAGAGCGCAACCTTGCCAAGGTTGAGGTCGCGAGTTCGAGACTCGTCTCCCGCTCCAGATTTTGAAAGTTTCGATGTCATCGGCGCTGAATTGGCAAGCGCAGCGAGGCATCGGAAACTGGCAGTTTAGCGTTGCAGGATAGTGCGGGAGTAGCTCAGTTGGTAGAGCGCAACCTTGCCAAGGTTGAGGTCGCGAGTTCGAGACTCGTCTCCCGCTCCAGTCAAAGGGGAAGCCAAGCTTCCCTTTTTGTTTGGTGGCACAGCCGGCATGATCGCCGGCATGCACCAAAACCGCTTTTGGCGCGGTAGCAAAGCGGTTATGCAGCGGCCTGCAAAGCCGTTTAGACCGGTTCGACTCCGGTCCGCGCCTCCACTTGAAAAGCCCTGATCCGTCAGGGCTTTTTTCTTTTCGGCCCGCCGGTATTCAGCCGATTCTGCGTCCCGCCCGTCGCGGCACGACACGGCATAATTGCCATACTTCCGCCACACGAACGCCAATGACCGATCCACTCTCTCAACTCGAATGGCGCTGGAAGCGCTTCGACGACCTGACGACCGCCGAGGTCTACGACATGCTCGCCGCGCGTAGCGCCGTGTTCGTCGTCGAGCAGAATTGCGTGTATGGCGACATCGACGGACTCGATCTCGATGCGTGGCACCTCCTCGCATACGGCAAGGCCGACGAGCGTCCCGCACTCGCGGGCTATCTGCGCGTGCTGTTGCCGGGCCATCCAGACGAAAGCGAGAAGCACGTGCGCATCGGCCGGGTGCTGACGACCGCCAGGTTTCGCAAGATGAAGCTCGGCAACACGATGCTCGAGCGCGCGCTCGAGCACATCCTGAAGCAATGGCCCGATCAGCCGATCAGCCTGCACGCGCAAGCGCATTTGCAACGCTTCTACGGCGCGTTCGGCTTCGTGCCGTCGTCGGGGCTGCATGATGAAGACGGCATTCCGCACGTATGGATGCGCCGTCCTGGCTTCGAATCATGATGTCGTGGCCTTCGGGCCGGTGAGCGGCGCGCCCGCGCCGCGTCCGACACGTTCCTTCCTTAGCCGCGAGCGCGCCGACAGCCGCAGCCAGTGACGCAGCGCGATCAGTGCGCCGATGACGCTCATCATCGATCCCGGAATCCATAGCAAGAGCCCGCCGATCTGCTGATCGCGCATCGGCGTGATCCATGTGAACGCGCGGCCGCAGATGGAGTAGATCGGATACAACTCGTGCGGCGTGAAGAAGATATAAGCGCCGAGGATAATCTGCGGCGGAATGGCGGCGATCACGACGAGTATGCGTCTGCCGGGCGCGAGCCGCGCGGGCGGCGCCGGACGCGGATCGAGAATCAGCCACCAGAAGAGCAGACCGTCGATCACCATGCTCCAGTTCATCACGCGGTAGAGCCGATAATCGAGCATCGCCTTGAAGTGGATCGGTGAAAGCAGCCAGAAGTAGATCAGCCCGACGAACAGCGCGACCGCGATCGCGGGATTGAACACGATATCGAAGAACATGCGCGCGGCTCGGGTCGGCGCGCCGGGCGCAGCCAGCGTTGCCGCCAGGCGAACGGAACGCCCGCGCGCAATGCCGCACCGGGATACGACAGAGCGATCAGGAACGGCCCGAGATGATGCAGCACCAGATGCTGCAGCCGATGCATGAAGAATTCATGCTCGAAGAAGTAGTCGAGCCGCGTGTGGAGCGCGACATAGAGCGCGATCAGGCCGAACCAGAACGCAATGCGACGCGAGATCGACACGCGCGCGTGCCGGGCGCCGCGCGCGAACAACATCCCCGCGACGAGCACGGCGATCACGACCGTCGGTGACGGCTCCCACGGATCGAGCCAATACAAAAGCGTGGTCATCGTCAGGCGTCCTTCGCGTGAATCACGCGCTTCAGATCGTTCGCGATGGCGTCGATGGAATCGTGGTCGGTCGCGAGCAGGCGCGCGTGGCCGGCGGCATCGAAGATATAGACGGCCGAGCTATGCGTGACTTCGTATTCGCCGTTCGGGTCGCGCTTTTCCATCTGATACGCGATGCGATAACGCTGCGCGACCGATTCGATCGCGCGTTCGGTGCCTGTCAGACCGACGGCATGCCTGTCGTCGAAGGCGCGCACGTAGGAGCGCAGGAGTGCGGGCGTATCGCGCGCCGGATCGACCGAGACGAACACGATGCGCGTGTTGTCCGCGTCCGCGCCCACGCGCTGGAGCACCTGCATGAGGCGCGCCATCGTTTCGGGGCAGACGTCGGGGCAATGCGTGTAGCCGAAATAGACGAGCGTCGTTTTGCCCGCGAAGGACTGTCCGGTGACGGGCGCGCCGGCATCGTCGACGAGCGAGAAGTCCAGGTCCGGCAAGTGACCCGCTACATCGGTCAGATGCCACGGCTCGGCGGGCTTCGAGCAGGCGGCGAGCGCGCACAGCGAAAGAAGGGCGATGAGGCGCCGGGGCCGCGTGAACCGTGCGAGAGGATGGAGGAACGAAGCGTGCATCGGAAAGTGCGTTGCAGGATGATTCGGTATGAACTCCTGTCGCAAAATACACGCCTTTCGCGGCGCCGCCAGCGCATCATGTCGCGATCGGACTATTTTTGAGACGATTTGCCGCATGACCCAGGCGCGCTGAAAGGACCAACGGCGAGGGCTGTAAGCTAAGACCTTTCTTAAACGAAAGCTTTCGCGCGGTAAGATGCGCACGCATTGCGACGTTCGAAACGGGCGCGCGCCACATCACAGGCAACCACAGGCCAAAGATCGATGCTCACTCTTCCCGATTCCCTGTCTCTTGCCGAGACCGCTTTCTTCTTCGATTTCGACGGCACGCTCGTCGAACTCGCCTCCACGCCCGACGGCATCTTCGTGCCGCGCTCGGTGCCCGACATCCTCGCAGCGCTCCGGCGCGCGACCAACGGCGCGGTCGCGGTCGTGTCGGGGCGCGGCATCGACAATATCGACTCGTTCCTGCAGATGGCCGACTTGCCCGTCGCGGGCATGCACGGCGCGGAACGGCGCGATTCGAACGGCGACGTCCAGCGCATCGGTTTCAACGACGAGCGGCTGCTGCGCATGGAGCACGCGCTCGAGAAGGTCGTCAACGCGAATCCGGGCATGTTGCTGGAAATCAAGGGCGCGGCACTCGCGCTGCATTACCGCAACGCTCCCGACCGCGAGCCGGCCGCGCGCGCGGCCACGGAGAAGCTCGTCGCTGAATACGCGGACGCCTACGTACTGCAGCCGGGCAAGATGGTCTACGAGATCAAGCCGAAAGACGTCGACAAGGGCCGCGCGGTGCGCGCTTACATGGGCGAGCCGCCGTTCACGGGCCGCAAGCCCGTATTCATCGGCGACGATCTCACCGATGAGAAGGGCTTCGCGGTCGTCAACGAGTTCGACGGGCTGTCGGTGAAGATCGGGCCGGGCGAGACGGTGGCGCGGGCGCGCATCGAATCGGTCGAATTGTTGCTGGACTGGTTGCAGGTGATTGCGGGCACGGCGGGGAAGCACGCGTGAGCCGGCTGATCATCGTTTCGAACCGCGTCGCGCCGATTTCAGAAGGCGGCCCCGCAGCGGGCGGTCTCGCAGTCGGCGTGTACGACGCGCTGAAGGAAACCGGCGGCATGTGGTTCGGCTGGAGCGGGGACGTGCTCGCGTCTCATCCCGAGGGCATCAAGCTCGAAGAACACGGGCCGGTGACCTTCGCGACCATCGGCCTCGTGAGGCGCGACTACGACCAGTACTACCGCGGCTTTTCCAACGCGACGTTGTGGCCCGCGTTTCACTATCGTCCGGACCTGATCGAGTTCGATCGCCACGAATACGACGGTTATTGCCGCGTGAACCGCTGGCTCGCCGAACAGCTCGCGCCGCTGCTCAGAGCCGACGATGTGATCTGGGTGCACGACTATCACCTCATTCCGTTCGCTCAGGCGCTGCGCGCGCTAGGCGTGAAGAATCGCATCGGCTTCTTTCTGCATATTCCGTTTCCGGCGCCGCAGATTCTGCTGAGCGTGCCGCGCCATCGCGAGCTGGCGGAGGCGCTCTGCGCGTTCGATCTGCTCGGCTTCCAGACCGCGCCCGATCTGCGCGCGTTTTGCGAATACATCGAAACGGAAACGGGCGGCACGCTGCGGCGCGACGGTGCCGAGCCGGTCGAAGTCCGCGCGTTCGGCCATGCGCTTCGCGCGGCGGCGTATCCGATCGGCGTCTATCCCGACGAGATCGCCGCGCTCGCGAAGGACGGCGAAAGCGGGCGGGACGTCGAGATCGTCAAGGCGACGCTGCACCATCGCAAGCTCGTGATGAGCGTCGATCGCCTGGACTATTCGAAGGGCCTCGTCGAACGTTTTCGCGCGTTCGAGCGGTTGATCGAGCACGATTCGCATCAGCGCAACAACGTGTCGTTCCTGCAGATCGCGCCGCCGACACGCTCCGATGTCGACGCCTATCGCGACATGCGCTTCCAGCTCGAGGCGGAATCGGGCCGCATCAACGGCCGCTATGCCGAGCTCGACTGGACGCCGATTCGCTATATCCATCGCCAGTATGAGCGGCCGGTGCTCGCCGCGCTGTTCCGAGAGGCGCATGTCGGCCTCGTCACGCCGTTGCGCGACGGCATGAATCTCGTCGCGAAGGAGTATGTCTCTGCGCAGGATCCGGACGATCCCGGCGTGCTCGTGCTGTCGCAGTTCGCGGGCGCGGCGCGCGAGCTGACGGCCGCGCTCATCGTCAATCCGCTCGACATCGACGGCATGGCCGACGCGCTCGCCACCGCGCTCGAGATGCCGCTCGACGAACGCAAGGCGCGCTACGGCGAGATGATGCAGCAGCTTCGCGCCAACAACGTCTCCGTCTGGCGCGACAACTTCCTGCGCGATCTGAAAGCGGGCGCGTAGACGCAAAAAAGCCGCGTTTTCTTCTCGAAAACGCGGCTTTTTCGACTGGCGGAGCGATCAGGCCGGCTGCTTGTGCGGCGTTGCCACGATCGACGGCACCTTGCCGTGCTGCTTCGCGAGCAACTCGCGATACAGCCCCGGACGGTCGCGCAATTCCTGGGGCGAACCGTCGTCGATGACCTTGCCCGCGCTCATCACGATGATGCGATCGAAGTTCTGCAGCGTCGACAGGCGGTGCGCAATCGCAATCACCGTGCGGCCGACCATCAGACGGTCGAGTGCCTGCTGAATCGCTTCCTCCGATGCGCTGTCGAGTGCGGAGGTCGCTTCGTCGAGCAGGAGAATGGGCGCGTTTTTCAGGATCGCGCGTGCGATCGCGATGCGCTGGCGCTGGCCGCCCGACAATTTCACGCCGCGGTCGCCGACGATCGTGTCGAAACCTTCCGGCATCGCTTCGATGAAGTCCGTGCAGCGCGCCTCGCGCGCGGCGGCGAGCACTTCCTCGCGGCTCGCATCCGGACGGCCGTAAGCGATGTTTTCGAACACGGTGCGGTGAAACAGCGAAATATCCTGCGGCACGAGCGCGATCGCGTGGCGCAGGCTGTCCTGCGTGATCGCGCCGATATCCTGGCCGTCGATCTTGATGCTGCCTTTCTGCGGCTCGTAGAAGCGCTGCAGCAGCGCGAGCACGGTCGACTTGCCCGCGCCCGACTTGCCGATCAGCCCGACGCGCTGGCCCGGCTCGATATGCAGATGGAAGTTGTCGAGAATCGGGCGGCGGCGCGGATACGCGAACGTGACGCTTTCGAAATCGACGCGCCCCCCTTGCGGCACGAGTTCGGTTGCATCCGAGCGATCCGGCATGCCGTGCGGCTCGAGCAGCGTCTGGACGGCTTCGGCAAGACGTGCGACGTGCTGTGTGACATCGACGAGCGCCACGGCGAGATCGCGCGTGCCATGCAGAATCGTGAAGCCGAGCGAACTGACGAGCACGATATCGCCCGAAGTCGCGCGGCCCTGCGACCACAGCCAAAGCGCCCAGCCGAGCAGGCCGGCGGAGAGAATCGCCGTCACGACCGCGTGGAAGAGGCGCAGTTTTTCGAGGTACAGCAGGCTCTGCTGGCGCGCGACCATTTCGGCCTTCACCGTTGAGCCGAAGCGCTTCTGCTCGCGAAAGGTCATGCCGAACGCGCGCACGAGCGCCATGTTGCCGATCACGTCGACGAGCTCGCCATCGACCGACGCCGCCTTCGACGCGAAACTGTGATGCCTTGCCGAGCCGCGCTTCGCAAGCCGGTAGAGGATCAGCGCGAGGACCAGCGATGCGGTCATCAGGCCGGCGGCCATCAGCGGATTGACCGAGACGATCATTACGATCGCGCCCAGCACCGCGATACACGGCGGCAGGACGTTCCACGCCATCACGTTCTCGGAGGTGTAGATCGCGTTCGACGTGGCGGTGATCCGGCTCGCGAGCATGCCCGGCTGCTTTTCGGAAAAATACGTCGGCGAGTGGCCGGACAGATACGAGAAGAGATCCTTGCGCAAGTCGCCGGTGACGATCACGAACACGTGCGCGCCGACCCAGCCGCCGACCCGCCACAGCAGGTTGTCGGCGGCGATCAGCCCGACGAGGATCATGAACGCGCCCCACAGCGGCCCGGGATGCCCGCGGCCTTGTCCGAGGACATCGATCAGATGCTTGATCGCGTACTGCGAGGCGAGGGCGCAGCCCACCGCGGCGAAGACGCTGAAAAGCACGATGGAATGCGCGACGGGATGCCGGCGGATGTAGCGCAACAGGAACGCGAGCGGCCGATGCGCGTAGCTCGCGAGCTTCGCGTTGTGCGCGTTACGCTGGGAGACGGTGAGTTGGTCCAATGGTCTTTTTTGGTCGTAGAGCGGTTGAGCGTATGTTGCGCCATAGGGCAGTGCCATGTGCGGTGTCGTCTGCGGCAACCGGCATGCAATTCGTCGCCCGATCCGGCGCGACTGACGTCAAGCGAGGCGACGCTGCGCCGTCTCCATCACGAATTGTATCCAGTATCGCGGAGGGCAACGCGTCTTCGGGCACATGACGTCCGGCCTATGTGGCCATCCGAACATCGCCCGCGGCGAAAAATGGTCCTGCGCCGCGTCGTGATGGCCGGCGGGCGCGCGGCTGGCGCATGGGCGCGCATTGTAAGCACATTGCGCAGCTTTTTGCGATGAAACGCTCGCCGGGCGGGGCGGGCAGTCACGGGTTACGTTCGGCAGCGGTGGAAAAGCACGTGTCGCGCCAGACATCGAGTCGCTGATGCAAGCCCCCGCCGGGTGCCCAGCCGCTGTTACGCGCGCACGCCGCCGGGCATCGTTCAACCCGTGCTCCAATGTAGAACAACCTTAATAAACAGGGGTTTGCAAAGTGTATCCCTCGTGTAACAAGGTAAATAAGTTGAAATGACTGCCGGCGCACGCTGTAAAAGGCTCCATAATCCGGTTCGGGTTTGCCCTTAGGCCTTCGACAGGTTTTTGCAAGTTCCCGTCAACCGCCGGAGCGGACGTGCGTTATTTGCTGGCGCGCGGCGATTTTCGAGATATGGAACCCCAATTGCTTGGACCGAACGCCTGCGCGCCAAACCGGTGACCAGCGACCCCGCTTTTTCACTCGAGCACCAGCCATAGCGCCGCGGCCCCGCGCCGCGGAGAGCTTCGCCCGAGCCGAGCGATTCGCTCTCCAACGTCAACATGACAGCAGTACTTGCCTGATCTTTCATTAGGAGTTTCACGACATGCGAATCGCTCAAATCGCGCCCCTCCACGAGGCTGTTCCGCCGAAGCTGTACGGCGGCACGGAACGCGTGGTGTCTTATCTGACCGAGGCACTCGTGGATGCCGGACACGATGTGACGCTCTTCGCGAGCGGCGATTCGCAGACCTCCGCGAAACTCGAAGCGTTCTGGCCGCAGGCGCTGCGCCTCGATCCGACCATCCGCGACACGATGGCGCCGCACATGCTTTTGCTCGAAGAAGTCCGCCGCCGCGCCGACGAGTTCGACGTGCTGCACTTCCACATCGACTACTACCCGTTCTCGCTGTTCGCGCGCCAGCCGGTGCCGTTCCTGACGACGATGCACGGCCGTCTCGACCTGCCCGAACTGCAGCCGATCTTCAACACGTTCAATGACGTGCCGGTTATCTCGATCTCGGACAACCAGCGTCAGCCGCTGCCGCAGGCGCACTGGCTCTCCACGGTGTATCACGGTCTGCCGGAAAACCTGCTGAAGCCGATTCCGAACGTGAAGCCCGGCTACCTCGCGTTCCTCGGCCGCATCTCGCCGGAGAAGCGGGTCGACCGCGCGATCCGCATCGCGCAAGCTGCGGGCATGAAGATCAAGATCGCCGCGAAGCTCGACAAGGCCGACCGCGCGTACTACGAAGAAGAGATCAAGCCGCTCTTCGCGCTGCCGCACGTCGAGTACATCGGTGAAATCAGCGAAGCCGAGAAGACGGAGTTCCTCGGCAATGCGCACGCGCTGCTGTTCCCGATCGACTGGCCGGAGCCCTTCGGCCTCGTGATGATCGAAGCGATGGCCTGCGGCACGCCGGTAATTGCGTTCAACCGCGGCTCGGTGCCGGAAGTGATCGAAAACGGTGTGTCGGGCTTCGTCGTCGAAGACGAACTCTCGGCGATCGCCGCCGTGAAGCGGCTCGACACGCTGTCGCGCGAGAAGGTTCGTGGCGCATTCGAAGCGCGTTTCTCGTCGAAGGTGATGGCGCAGAACTACGTCAACGTTTATGAAGAATTGCTGCGCCAGAAGCGCCGCACCGTTCTGCGCGAAGTCAACGCGAGCTGAGCAAGTCTTGCCGCTTCGCGCGGCATCGGCAACAAAACAACGCCCCGCGTGCCTCAAGGCACGCGGGGCGTTGTCGTAATAGCACACTTAGGTCCGCCTTTCGGGCGCTACGCCGCGCAAGGGCTGTCAAACCTCTGACGACATCCGTAATCTCCCTATAATGACCGGGCTTCGCGATGCGCGGAGCAGTATGCATCGATCGTGGACAGGAGTGTTCTTTTGGCGAGACCCAAGCAAATCAGCGCGAGCCCGGCACCGGGCGCCGGCACCGTGTTCGCATTGCGTGCGATCGGACTGGTGCTCGCGGCGCGTTGGGCGTTCTCGATGTCGCAGATGGGCTACCTGTCCTCGCTGCGCGCGATGACGTCCTCGCCGTGGGCATGCGTGAACCTCGTCCTGATCTTTCTCCTGATCGTGCTGCCGGGCGCGAAGGCGCGCACGGAACGTCCGCTGCATCCGCTGCCGCAGTGGCTGCGGCAGGCGTTGCGCTTCATCGCGCTGCTGGCTTTCGGCTTTGCGATGTTTTCCGTCGGCGCGTTCGTCTGGAGTTCAGGATGGCGGCGCTTCACACAAGCGCTCGCCGAGACCAACGGCTGGCTCGTCGTCGGCCCGGCGCTTTATGCGGTCATCATGTGGATCTGCCGGCCGCGCGCGCTCTGGCGCACGAACATCGCAGCGCGGCGTTTCGCGATCGGCCGCTATGCGATCTCGCTCGATCCGGTCACGCGGACCGCTGTCGTCTGGGCGGAAAGCCGAAAGCTCGGCCAATACGATGCGCGCGAACTGTCGGTGAAATGGCCGGCGCCGTCGTCGGACGCATCGCCATCCACGACGATGCTCACACCGGCCACCGAGCCCGCCGGCCCCGCGATTCGCGCAAGCGGCGAAGTGCGGCGCGGCGTGTTCGCGCGTCGGCCGAAAATCGAACTATTGTGGGACTCGCCCGCCGCAGCCGGGCACAATCGCACCACCGTGTTCCGCGCGCCGCTCGCCAGCGAAAGCGATCGCAGCGCGGCGCGGGCGCTCGATGCGACCCTGCGTCAGGGCTGAGTCGGTTCGACTTCGCAAGCCGAAAATGCCGTACACGTCGTTCCTGTCTCGTCAGGGAGGAAAGGATGCTGATACGTTGGTTGCTGGCCGCAATTCATCTTCTTGCTTTCGGGTTCGCGCTCGGCTCGGTGCTCGCGCGGGCCCGCGCGCTGCGGCGTCTCGACGCCACGCAGTCCATCCAGGCGAACGAGTTGCGCCTGCGTGACGTGTTCCGCTCGGACTCGGTGTGGGGCGTCACCGCGATCGTGCTGATCGTGACGGGCGTGACGCGCGCGTTCGGCGGATTCGAAAAAGGGGGCGCCTACTATCTGCACGAACCGCTTTTTCATTTGAAGATGACGGCGCTCGTCGTGATTCTGTTGATCGAAGTCTCGCCGATGCTTGCGCTGATTCGCTGGCGCATCGCGCTCGCGCAGGGCGGGACGATCGACCTGACGCGCGCGCGGCGTTTTGCGTGGATGAGCGATCTTGAAGCGGGACTCGTGATGGTCATGGTGATCGCCGCAAGCGGGATGGCGCGTGGCGTGTGGGCGTCGTAACGTCTTAGCAACCGCCTTCGGGTGACGGAAATGAAAAAGGCCCAAGTCGTGAGACTTGGGCCTTTTGTTCTTCGGTGCTTGTCTTTACCAACACCAGAATCCTGGTGGGTAGTACTGGGATCGAACCAGTGACCCCTGCCGTGTGAAGGCAGTGCTCTACCGCTGAGCTAACCACCCGAAGAGAGACGAGATTATGTCAGGCGTTTCTTGTTTCGTAAAGAGGCTCTTAAGCTAAATTCGAAAAAATTTATGCAGGAACGACATCGCTTTCAGCCGGTGCCGATTCCGTGCGCCATACGCTCGCGCCTTTGATCGCTTTGTCGAGATCGGTCAGCACGGCTTCGTGCGCGGCGAGCTCGGCCTCGCTCGCAATGATGACCGGCAAGTCGAGATCGTCGAGCGCGATGCGCGATGTGGAAACCGAGCCCGACGCGGGCTGATCGCCGAGCATGTCGATGACGAGGCTTTCCTGGCCACGCGTCATCGCAAGATAGACTTCTGCGAGCAATTCCGAGTCGAGGAGCGCGCCGTGCAGCGTGCGATGCGCGTTGCTGATGCCGAAGCGGTCGCACAGCGCATCGAGCGAATTGCGCTTGCCGGGGAACATCTGCTTGGCCTGCGCGAGCGAGTCGATCACACCGGCACATGTCTCTGACACCTTCGGCAATCCGAGCAGCGAGAACTCCATGTCGAGAAAGCCGACGTCGAAGGGCGCGTTATGGATGATCAGCTCCGCGTCCGCGATGAAGTCGCGCAGTTGAGCGGCGATCTCGGCGAACTTCGGCTTGTCGCTCAGGAACTCGGTGGTGAGGCCATGGACCGCGAGCGCGCCGGGATCGCTGTCGCGCTCGGGGTTCACGTAGAGGTGCAGGTTGTTGCCGGTGAGCCGGCGGTTGATCAGTTCCACGCAGCCGATTTCGATGATTCGGTCGCCGGTCCTCGCGTTCAGGCCGGTGGTTTCGGTATCCAGTATTAATTGGCGCATAGATGACGTGTAATTTGATTAGCTGTCCGCGAGCGAGGTCACGCCGCGATTGGCGAGCGCATCGGCGCGTTCGTTCTCGGGATGACCGGCGTGGCCCTTGACCCAGCGCCATTCGATTTCATGCTGCGCGACGAGGTCGTCGAGCCGCTTCCAGAGATCGGCGTTCTTGACGGGCGTCTTCGCGGCGGTCATCCAGTTCTTTTTCTTCCAGCCGTGGATCCATTCGCTGATGCCTTTTTGCACATATTGCGAATCGGTATGGATGATCGCGTGACACGGGCGCTTCAGCGCCTCGAGTGCGGAGATCACGGCCATCAGTTCCATGCGGTTGTTCGTGGTCGCGGCCTCTCCGCCGAACAGTTCCTTTTCCAGCGAGCCGAAGCGGAGGAGGGCGCCCCAGCCGCCGGGCCCGGGATTGCCCTTGCAGGCGCCGTCCGTGTAGATGTCGATTACCTTGTTCGATGCGGATTCTTGAGTCATCAATGCTCGTTGCGGGTCTCGTTGCGCGTATGCGGAGCCGCGACCGGCGCGAGGCCGGACGCGAGCGCGGTCTTTTTCAGCTTGCGCGGACCGATGACACGCATGCCGCGCACGCGTTTCACCGCCGTGATCATGTACGCCGCGCCGAAAATGGGCCACCAGCGGTCGCCGGCAGCTTCCATGAATTGATAGCGTTGCAGCCACTTGTCCGTGACGAGCGGCGGACGATAGCAGCCGAAGCGCCCGCGTTCAAGGTCGAACCCGAGTAGTTTGATCCAGTCCTTGATGCGCGTGAACGCGATCATCTCGTGTGCCGCCGGCACGAACGGCCGCCCCGCCACCTTGCCGAGCGATTGCCGCGCGCCCCACAGGCTCAGCGAATTGAAGCCGAGGATGATCAACTGCCCTTCGGGCACGAGCACACGTTCGGCTTCGCGCAACAGCCGGTGCGGGTCCGGCGAGAACTCGAGCGTGTGGGGCAGTACGAGCAGATCGACGCTTTGTGCTTCGAAGGGCAGGTCGAGCAGATCGCACCACACAGTGCTGCGGCCATCTGGCGCGCTCGCGGCCGGTAGCGCGCTCACACCGGGCGTCGTGGCGCGCGGCGGCGTGTAGGGCGCGCTCGATGCGCTTTCGGCGTCGAGTACGAGCGCACGGCCGGTCATGCGATTCTCGCGTAGTGCGTCGAGATGCGGCATGCCGAGCTGCAGCGCGTGATAGCCGAAAATGTCGGACACCACGTGATCGAGCTGCGCCTGCTCCCATTCGAGCACGTAGCGTCCGGGCGCCGAGCTCGTCCAGGTGGCCCAGTCTATAATCGGTCGGTCAGACATGTTCGAATTGCCGCATAAAAGATCGCCATGAATTCGCTTGCCAAGAATCTACCTGTACAGGATGCACTCGAATACGTGCCGGTTCCGGCGTTCGAGGACAACTACATCTGGCTCGTGTCGGACTCGCGCGATGCGGTCGTGGTCGACCCCGGTGACGCTGCGCCCGTCGAGGCGTATCTCGCCAGGCGCGGTTGGCGACTGACCGCTATTTTACTCACGCACCATCATCAGGACCACGTCGGCGGCGTGAAAGCGCTCCTCGATAGACGATCGGCAGAGGGTGGCATCCCTGTCTACGGCCCGGCCGGCGAGCGTATCGAGCATCTGACCCAGCGCGTCACGGGCGGCGATACGGTGCGCATCGCGCATCCGGCGCTCGAACTCGCAGTCATCGACGTGCCGGGCCATACGGCCGGTCACATCGCTTACTTCCAGCCCGGCGACCAGAGCGGCACGCCGCACCTCTTTTGCGGCGACACCCTGTTCGCAAGCGGCTGCGGCCGTCTTTTCGAAGGCACGCCGCAACAGATGCTGAGCTCGCTCGACGCGCTCGCAGCGTTGCCGGAGCACACTCAGGTTCACTGCGCACATGAATACACGCTCTCGAACATCAGATTCGCGCGCGCATGCGAGCCGGACAACACCGCGCTGCTGCGCTGGAGCGACGACGCACAGGCGCTGCGCGCCGCCGGCAAACCGACACTACCGACCACCATCGGCCACGAAAAAGCGGTGAATCCGTTCCTGCGCGCTGACGTTCCGGCGATCCGCGCGACACTTACTTTACAGTTCGGCACACCAGTTTCGGACCGGCTCGAAGCGTTCCGAATGATGCGCGGCTGGAAAGATAAGTTCCGCTAACCCGAAGCTTTTGGGGCTAACTTCAACCGAAACGTTGGAATCGCCGTTAGATGCAGGATTTTGCAGGGGTTTTGCGCGCATTCTTATTGACGTCTTAAGTGCTGTTCCGTACTATCGGCTCCAAATTTCCAAGCATCATTTTGTGGAAGCAGAGACGTTCCATGCGACTAACCCTTAGCGCGCTGTCCGTCCTGATGCTCGCCGCGTGCGCGAGCCAGGGACCTACAGCGTCAGATCCTTTATCACTTCCAGTCAACTCCACCGCTTCGCAGCAACAGCAGCAACAAGTCGCCGACGCCATTCGCCGCACTGCAGCAGCCAAAGAGACCATCAACGTCGACAAGACGCCCGTGACTTCGCTCGCGGGATCGTCCGATCTGTGGAACCGCATTCGCGGCGGCTTCCAGATTCCCGATCTGCAAAGCGATCTCGTCGACATGCAGGTCAACTGGTACGCGCAGCGCCCGGATTACGTCGAGCGCATGACGACGCGCTCGCAGAAGTACCTGTATCACATCGTCGAGGAACTGGAGCAGCGCCACATGCCGACCGAACTGGCGCTCCTGCCGTTCATCGAGTCGGCTTACAGCCCGCAGGCGCTGTCGGTGGCGAAGGCCGCGGGCATGTGGCAGTTCATGCCGGGCACCGGCCGCGACTACAACCTCAAGCAGAACATGTGGCAGGACGAGCGCCGCGACGTGCTCGCCTCGACGAGCGCCGCGCTCGACTATCTCTCGCGTCTGCATGACATGTTCGGCGACTGGCATCTTGCCCTCGCCGCGTACAACTGGGGTGAGGGCAACGTGCAGCGCGCGATCGCGCGCAACGAGGCGGCGGGCTTGCCGACCGACTACGAAAGCCTGCGCATGCCCAACGAGACGCGTAACTACGTGCCCAAGCTGCAGGCCGTGAAGAACATCGTGAGCAATCCGCAGACGTACGGTCTCACGCTGCCGGACATCCCGAATCACCCGTATTTCGTGACGGTCACGACCGCGCGCGATATCGACGTGACGATGGCCGCGAAGCTCGCCGGCATGAGCGTGGAAGAATTCCGTTCGCTGAATCCGTCGTTCTCGAAACCGGTGATACTCGGCGCGACCAATCCGCAGATCCTGCTGCCATTCGACAACGCGGCTTCGTTCCAGCGCAATCTGTCGTCGTATTCGGGCGCGCTGTCGTCATGGACCACCTATACGGTGACCGAGCGGTCGCGCCCGGCGGCGATCGCCGAGAAGATCGGTGTGGACGCGGACACGCTGATGTCCGTCAACCGCATTCCGGCGGGCATGCGTCTGAAGCCCGGCTCGACGATCGTCGTGCCACGCACGGACGACGACGACGAAGACATCAGCGCCGACGTCGCCGCGAACGCGATGCTCGCGATCGAGCGCGACGTCCCCGACACGCGCAGACTCGTGATCCGTGTGCGCCGCAAGCAGGCCGTCAACACGCTGGCGGACCGCTATGACGTGTCGCCGGCGCAGGTGCGCGCATGGAACCGCACGCACGGTGATGTGTTCATGCCGGGCCAGGTCGTCGTCCTGCACGTGCCGTACGGCCGTGCGGTGCCGGCCGAGCCGGGTCCGGCGCGCGTGGAGACGGTGGCGGCGTCTAGCCGTTCGTCGGGCGGCGTGTCGAAGATCGGCACGCGCGTGCCGGAAACGAAGTCTTCGCGCGGCGGGAAGTCAGCCGCGCATTCGGCGGGGAAGGTGACGAAAGTGTCGGCTTCGACGACATCGCACGCAGCAAAGCATGCCGCCACGGCCAAGGCCGTGAAGCCGGCCGCGCCGGCGAAGACCAGCAAAAAGAAATAAAGCCGGCGTTTCTACGAAGCGCTATCCCACGCCGTCACCAAGGTGACGGCGTTTTCGTTTGACGACCCCGTTAAACTGGCGATCCAAAAAGAATCAATGAAGCGCCCGTTTCACATGTCGCCCACCGCTCACCTTCGTGTTTTCTTCCTGTTCGCCGCCGGTTACTTCGTCTCGTACGTGTTCCGCGGCGTCAATCTCGGCTTCGCGCCGCTGATCACGCACGACCTCGGCCTGTCCGCGGCCGATCTGGGTCTGCTGACTTCGCTGTATTTCATCGGCTTCGCGCTGGCGCAGATTCCCGTCGGCGTGCTGCTCGATCATTTCGGACCGCGTCGCGTGACGGCCAGCATGCTGGTCTTCGCGGCGGCCGGCATCTGGGTGTTCGGCGCATCCCGGGGGCTTGCGGGGCTGATGATCGGCCGATTGCTGATAGGCATTGGCGTGTCGGTGTGCCTGAGCGCGGCCTTCAAGGCGTCGGCGCAGCATTTCGCGCTTGCGCGCCTGCCGCTCATCAACGGATTCACGATGGCCGTCGGCGGGCTGGGCGGTGTCGTCGTGGGCTCGCCGCTCGCCGCGCTCTTGCAGGTCGCGAGCTGGCGGCAGGTGTGCGTGGGACTGGGCATGTTCACGCTCGTCGTCGCTGCCGCGATCGTCCTTTTCGCGCCACGCAAGGCGGAGGCCGATCCGCATCACCAGGCGGACGTCGTCACCCAGTTCAAGGGCACGTGGCTCATCCTGAAAAGCGGCGTGTTCTGGAAGATCGCGTCGTTTTCCGTTGTCACGCAGGGCGTTTTTTATGCGATGCAATCGCTATGGATTCGCCCCTATTTGCTCGATGTAATGGGCCTCGCCCCGGCACACGCGGCAGCGCTCGTTTCGATACTCGGCTTTGCGATGATGTTCGGCTGCGTCGGCTTCGGCGCGGCGGCGCGCGGGATGGAACGGCGCGGCGTGTCGGTGTATGCGTTCTGCGGCGCCGGCATGATGCTGTTCGTCGCCACGCAACTGCTGATGGTGCTGCGCGTGCCGGTAGCGCCGTCCGTGCTGATTGCCGCATACGGGATTTTCGGCGGCACGGGTATTCTGAGCTACGCGGTCGCCGCGGAGTATTTCCCGTCGCACATGATCGGACGCGCGCACACGACGCTGACGCTCGTGATTTTTCTGTTGATCTTCGGTTTTCAGGTGGGCGTCGGCGCGATGCTTTCGTTCTGGCCCTCCGATGGAGGGCGCTATCCCGCGTCGGCGCACTTGACGGTCTGGATCGTGCTGATCGGGCTGCAGGTCGCGAGCGCGGTCTGGTACGTTTTCCCAAGCCGCACGGTGCAGAAGGTCGAACGCGCGGCGCGCTGATCGGCGCGCGAACAAAGTAGCCGGCAAGCGGACATTTCTCAAATCTGGCGAATGTGACCTTTTCGCGCTATAATTCGAAGGTTTGAGCATATCAACCCGCACCCTAGCGCCTACCTCCCATTCACCGTCGTTCGCTGCGCACGAACTGCGCGCCGCACGCCGCCGATCGCCTGCTTGAATCCTTCGTTGCCACGCGCAAGCGTGCCGGTTCGAGCCACGATGCGCGCCCCGCGAGCCGCCGCTTTCACTGCGAAGGAAACCCCTCGTTCTTCGAGCGACGGGAGGCCAAGCCTGAATTTCGGACAGACAGGTCGGTAACAGGGTGTTCCCCAAGGAGCTTCCCGTGTTGCCGTCATTTTCCCCCGCACTCCTCGCACTTGCCGACGGCACGGTCTTTCGTGGTCAATCGATCGGCGCGCCCGGTTCGACGATCGGCGAAGTGGTGTTCAACACCGCCATCACCGGTTATCAGGAAATCCTGACCGATCCGAGCTATGCCCGCCAGATCGTCACGCTGACCTATCCGCACATCGGCAACTACGGCGTGAACGCCGAAGATGTCGAAGCCACCAAAGTCCATGCCGCCGGCCTCATCATTCGTGATCTGCCGGTGCTCGCATCGAACTTCCGTTCCGAGCAAAGTCTCTCCGACTATCTGAAGGCCCAGGGCGTCGTCGCGATCGCGGGCATCGACACGCGCAAGCTCACGCGCATCTTGCGCGAGAAGGGCGCGCAAAACGGCTGCATTCTCGCCGGCACCGATGACGAAGCGAAGGCGCTCGGCCTCGCGCGCTCGTTCCCGGGTCTTGCGGGCATGGACCTCGCAAAGGTCGTGTCGACGGAAAAGAACTACGAGTGGACGCAGACCGAATGGCGGCTCGGCAGCGGCTACGGCAAGCAGGAAGCGCCTAAATTCCGCGTTGTCGCATTCGACTACGGCGTGAAGTTCAATATCCTGCGCATGCTTGCCGAGCGCGGTTGCCACGTGACCGTGCTGCCGGCGCAATCGAGCGCCGCCGACGCGCTCGCGCTCAATCCGGACGGCATCTTCCTGTCGAACGGCCCGGGCGACCCGGAACCGTGCGACTACGCGATCCGCGCCACGCGCGAGTTCATCGAGCGCGGCATTCCGACCTTCGGCATCTGCCTCGGCCATCAGATCATGGGCCTCGCCGTCGGCGCGAAGACCATGAAGATGAAGACGGGCCATCACGGCGCGAACCATCCGGTGAAGGACATGGAAGACGGCCGCGTCGTCATCACGTCGCAGAACCACGGCTTCGCAGTCGATGCCTCGACGTTGCCCGCCAACGCGAAGGTCACGCACGTCTCGCTCTTCGACGGCACGCTGCAAGGTTTCGCGCTCACGGATAAGCCCGCGTTCTGTTTCCAGGGCCACCCGGAAGCGTCGCCCGGCCCGCACGACATCGCGTATCTGTTCGACCGCTTCATCAAGCTGATGGAGTCGGCGAAGGTCGCCGCTTAAAAGTACCGAACATATATATTCGAGAGCAGTTATGCCGAAGCGCACAGACATCAAGAGCATCCTCATCATCGGCGCGGGCCCGATCATCATCGGCCAGGCGTGCGAGTTCGATTATTCGGGCGCACAAGCCTGTAAAGCGCTGCGAGAAGAAGGCTATAAGGTCATCCTCGTCAACAGCAATCCAGCGACGATCATGACCGATCCGAACACGGCCGACGTGACCTACATCGAGCCGATTTCGTGGGAGGTGGTCGAGCGCATCATCGCGAAGGAGCGCCCGGACGCGATCCTCCCGACCATGGGCGGACAGACCGCGCTTAATTGCGCGCTGGACCTGTTCCACCACGGTGTGCTCGAGAAGTACAACGTCGAACTGATCGGCGCATCGCCCGAAGCGATCGACAAGGCGGAAGACCGTCAGAAGTTCAAGGACGCGATGACGAAGATCGGCCTCGGTTCGGCCAAGTCGGGCATCGCGCATTCGATGGAAGAAGCGCTCGCGGTTCAGGCCCAGATCGCCGAGGCGACGGGCAGCGGCGGCTATCCGACCGTCATTCGTCCTTCGTTCACGCTGGGCGGCTCGGGCGGCGGCATCGCGTACAACAAGGAAGAGTTCGAGGAGATCTGCCGCCGCGGTCTCGATCTTTCGCCGACGCGCGAACTGCTGATCGAAGAATCGCTGCTTGGCTGGAAAGAGTACGAGATGGAAGTCGTTCGCGATAAAAAGGACAACTGCATCATCGTATGCTCGATCGAAAACCTCGACCCGATGGGCGTGCACACGGGCGACTCGATCACCGTCGCGCCCGCGCAGACGCTGACCGACAAGGAATATCAGGTGCTGCGTAACGCGTCGCTCGCGGTGCTGCGCGAGATCGGCGTCGATACGGGCGGCTCGAACGTGCAGTTCGCGATCAATCCGAAGGACGGCCGCATGGTCGTCATCGAGATGAACCCGCGCGTGTCGCGCTCGTCGGCGCTGGCATCGAAGGCGACGGGCTTCCCGATCGCGAAGGTCGCCGCGAAGCTCGCGTGCGGCTACACGCTCGACGAACTCAAGAACGAAATCACGGGCGGCCAGACGCCGGCATCGTTCGAACCGACGATCGACTATGTCGTGACGAAGGTGCCGCGCTTCGCGTTCGAGAAATTCCGCGAGGCCGATTCGCGCCTGACGACGCAGATGAAGTCCGTGGGCGAAGTGATGGCAATGGGCCGCACGTTCCAGGAGTCGTTCCAGAAGGCGCTGCGCGGTCTGGAAGTGGGCGTCGACGGTCTCGATGAAAAGACCACGAGCCGCGACGAAGCGATCCGCGAAATCGGCGAGCCGGGCCCGGACCGCATCTGGTATCTCGGCGATGCATTCCGTCTCGGCCTCACGATGGACGAGATCTTCGAAGAGACGTCGATCGATCCGTGGTTCCTCGCGCAAATCGAACAGATCATCCTGAAGGAAAAGGCGCTCGAAGGCCGCACGCTCGCGAGCCTCACGAAGGACGAGCTGCTGTATCTGAAGAAGAGCGGCTTCTCGGACCGCCGTCTGGCGAAGCTGACTGGCTCGACGCAGGACGACGTGCGCAAGAAGCGCCATGAACTGAAAGTGCGCCCGGTCTACAAGCGCGTGGACACGTGCGCGGCCGAATTCGCGACGAAGACCGCCTACATGTACTCGACCTACGAGGACGAGTGCGAAGCGAATCCGACCGACAAGAAGAAGATCATGGTGCTGGGCGGCGGCCCGAACCGGATCGGGCAGGGCATCGAGTTCGACTATTGCTGCGTGCATGCCGCGCTCGCGATGCGCGAGGACGGCTATGAAACCATCATGGTCAACTGCAATCCGGAAACCGTGTCTACCGACTACGACACGTCCGATCGTCTGTACTTCGAATCGCTGACGCTCGAAGACGTACTCGAAATCGTCGATCTCGAAAAGCCGGTCGGCGTGATCGTGCAGTACGGCGGACAGACGCCGCTCAAGCTCGCGCTCGATCTCGAAGCGAATGGCGTACCGATCATCGGCACGTCGCCGGACATGATCGATGCCGCCGAAGACCGCGAACGCTTCCAGCAGCTTCTGAAGGATCTCGATCTGCGCCAGCCGCCGAACCGCACGGCGCGTGCGGAAGACGAAGCGTTGAAGCTCGCGGAAGAAATCGGCTATCCGCTCGTCGTGCGCCCGTCGTACGTGCTGGGCGGCCGCGCGATGGAAATCGTCCACGAGCCGCGCGACCTCGAACGCTATATGCGCGAGGCCGTGAAGGTATCGAACGACTCGCCGGTGCTGCTCGACCGCTTCCTCAACGACGCGATCGAATGCGACGTCGACTGCATCTCCGATGGCGACGACGTGTTCATCGGCGGCGTGATGGAGCACATCGAACAGGCGGGCGTGCACTCGGGCGACTCGGCTTGCTCGCTGCCGCCGTACTCGCTGTCGAAGGAAACCGTCGACGAACTGAAGCGGCAAACCGCCGCAATGGCGAAGGCGCTGAACGTCGTCGGCCTGATGAACGTGCAGTTTGCGATCCAGCAAGTGCCGCAGGACGATGGCTCGAAAAAGGACATCATCTACGTGCTGGAAGTGAATCCGCGCGCATCGCGCACGGTGCCGTACGTGTCGAAGGCAACGGGCCTGCCGCTTGCGAAGATCGCCGCGCGCGCGATGGTCGGTCAGAAGCTCAAGGCGCAAGGCGTCACGAAGGAAGTGATTCCGCCGTACTTCAGTGTGAAGGAAGCCGTGTTCCCGTTCGTCAAGTTCCCGGCGGTCGATCCGGTGCTCGGGCCGGAAATGCGTTCGACCGGCGAAGTGATGGGCGTGGGCCGCACCTTCGGCGAAGCGCTCTTCAAGTCGCAGCTTGCGGCCGGCTCGCGTCTGCCGGAATCGGGCACGGTGCTGCTTACGGTGATGGACGCAGACAAGCCGAAGGCCGTCGAAGTCGCGCAGATGCTGCATGAGCTCGGCTATCCGATCGTCGCGACCAAGGGCACCGCGGCTGCGATCGCGGCGGCGGGCGTGCCGGTGAAGGTCGTGAACAAGGTGAAGGACGGCCGTCCGCACATCGTCGACATGATCAAGAACGGCGAGATCGCGCTCGTGTTCACGACCGTCGACGAAACGCGCGCCGCAATCGCCGATTCGCGCTCGATTCGCATGAGCGCGCAGGCCAACAAGGTCACCTACTACACGACCATGTCGGGCGCGCGCGCGGCGGTCGAGGGCCTGCGTTATCTCCGCGATCTGGAAGTCTATGATTTACAAGGGCTGCATGCTCGCCTAAACTAAGGCTTCGATTACCAGTCTAAGCATCACGAGCCGCGGTTAAGCGGCGTCTCCTTTTATAGGGAGATGCGCTTAACCGCGGTAATTTTTTTGACGAAATTGTTTGTGAGTGGTCTATGAGCACGATTCCTTTGACGAAGCGCGGCGCGGAGTTGCTGCGCGACGAATTGCAGCGCCTGAAGGCCGTGGAGCGTCCGGCGGTCATCAACGCGATCGCGGAGGCCCGCGCGCAAGGCGACTTGTCGGAAAACGCGGAATACGATGCCGCGAAGGAAAAGCAGGGTTTCATCGAGGGCCGCATCGCTGAGATCGAGTCGAAGCTCGCTGCCGCGCAAGTGATCGACCCGACGCAGGTCGAGGCCGAAGGTCGCGTGGTGTTCGGCGCGACGGTCGAGCTGGAGGACCTGGAGTCGGGCGACATGGTGACGTATCAGATCGTCGGCGATGACGAAGCGAATATCGATCACGGTCTCATTTCGGTGAGCTCGCCGATCGCGCGCGCGCTCATCGCGAAATCGGAAGGCGACGTGGCGTCGGTGCAGGCTCCGAGCGGCGCGCGCGAGTATGAAATCATTGCAGTGCGTTACGTCTGATGGAGCACCGGCTCTTTCGCACCATCAGCATGGTCTGGGTCGGTAGCTTGCTGACCCTGGGCTTCGTCGCCGCGCCCGTCCTCTTTTCGATGCTCGACCGCACGTCGGCGGGCTCGGTAGCGGCGCAACTCTTCAGGATCGAGGCGATCATCGGCGTGGTCAGTGCGCTCGTGCTCATTCTGCTCGGCAATCGCTTTGTGAAAAGCGGCATCGTCGACTACAAGCGCGTTCGGTGGATCGTCGCGGTGATGCTTCTCTGCGTGCTGGTCGGCTACTTCGCGCTGCAGCCGTTCATGAACTCGCTACGCATGGCAGCGCAGGAAGCGGGCACCGATCTCGCGAGTTCGCCGTATGCGAAGGAGTTCGGCATACTGCACGGCATATCGAGCGCGATCTATGTGATCGAATGCCTCTTCGGCATTGCGCTGGTGTGGCGCCTGCCGGGTGCGGCGCCGGCCAAGATCGTGCCGAAGAAAAATTCGGCCAAGGTGGCGGCGAAGCGGGCGCGAAGCTGAATCGCATTCGTTACAGGGCGGCGCGTGCGTTGAAGTGGAATCGCACGCGCCGTTTGATCACTTCACGTCCTGATGCTGGCGTTTCGAGCTGGTCTGACGCTTTTTCGCGCGCTTCACGTTGCCACCAGCGGTGACGCGTTCATTACCCAGCACCTTCAGCGTCTGCTTTTTCGGCTTCTTGAAGGCAGGCGCGTCACGCGTGATTTTCACTGCCTTGACGACGCGCGGCGCACGGCCCCTGGTCGGGCGGTCGGCGGCTTCGCCTGCGCTCGGCGGCATCGTGCTGCGCGTGCGGGTGGCGCGACTTTTCGGCGCGGCGCCTTCAGGTCTCCAGATCACGAGCAGCTTGCCGATATGCTGGATGGGCGCGGCGTTCAGGCGATCGCAGATTTCGTCGTAGATCCCGACACGCGTTTCGCGTTCGTCGCCGAACACGCGGACTTTGATGAGATGGTGCGCTTCGAGGTGCACGTTGATCTCTTTCAGCACGGCATCGGTCAGACCCTCCGCGCCGACGAGCACGACGGGCTTGAGCGCATGGGCCTGGGAACGCAGATCGGCGCGCTCGGCGGGGGAGAGTTTAAGAGCTGGCATGTGAAATTTGGGACTCGACTAAAATGTGGGCGGCGTGAGGTACGCTCGCGAGGCGGTTTGAACACGCTGAAGCGAAAGCGCATGGCTTCGCGCCGGATCTGCGGCGCATCGATCGCGCCATCGCCCACCAGAAACAGAACAGGCCGGATGCCGGGTACGGCGCACGTAAGCGTCCGAGGGCCGGTCCGGCCGACAAGACGCGTATTATCCGCTAAAAGCATCGCGCGATGCAGCAAAATACGCACCGGGCGCGCTGTCAGCGCGCCACATGAGCTCAGTTTGAATGGCAAAGAACCGTTTTAATCAATCGTGGTTGCATGACCACATCAACGATCCCTACGTGAAGATGGCGCAGCGCGAAGGCTATCGCGCGCGCGCCGCGTACAAGCTTAAGGAGATCGACGAGCAGGACAAGCTCATCAAGCCGGGGCAGGTGATCGTCGATCTCGGCTCGACGCCCGGAAGCTGGAGCCAGTACGCGCGCAACAAGCTCGCGCAGGGCGCGAAGCGGGACGTCGAGCGCGAGGGCGGTATCGACGGGACGATCATCGCGCTCGATATCCTTCCGATGGAGCCGATTGCGGACGTCACGTTCATTCAGGGCGACTTCCGCGAGGACGAAGTGCTCGCCCAACTCGATGAAATCGTGGGGGAGCGGCAAGTGGACCTTGTAATCTCGGACATGGCCCCCAACCTCTCTGGCGTAGCGAGTGCGGATGCCGCGCGCATCGAGCATCTCTGCGATCTGGCGCTGGAGTTCGCGCAGAACCATCTGAAACCGGAAGGTGCGCTGCTTGTCAAATGTTTTCATGGCAGCGGTTACAGTCAGATCGTCGAAAAGTTCAAGCACCAGTTCAAAGTGGTGGCGCCGCGCAAGCCCAAGGCCTCCCGTGACAAATCGTCGGAGACTTTTATTCTCGGGCGGCGGCTCAAGCACCCGAACTGAAAGGCCCGCTCCGCTAATTTGGCGAATTTCTGCGATATTTGCGCGGATTATGCCGAAAATTACGGGTCAGCCGCTATTTGTGCGGTAGATAAACCTTATGGCAGGGGTTAGCGGTCTGGATTAGAATGCTTTGGTGGCGTCGCAAGGTTTATGTAGGCGCCCGTCTATGAGTGAGGAGTGGTGCTTTGAACAACAATATGTTCTCTAAAGCGGCAGTGTGGCTCGTGATCGCACTGGTGCTGTTTACGGTGTTCAAGCAGTTCGATAAGCCCCGCGTCCAGGAAGGTGTGTCCTATTCGCAGTTCATGGACGACGCGAAGAACGGCAAAGTGAAGAACGTTACCGTTCAGGGCCGCAATCTCACGGTCACTCCGGCGGACGGCCAGAAATACCAGATCGTGTCGCCCGGCGACATCTGGATGGTCGGCGATCTGATGAAATATGGCGTTCAGGTCAGCGGCAAGGCTGACGATGAACCGAATGCGCTCGTCTCCGCGCTGTACTACCTCGGGCCCACGATCCTGATCATCGGGTTCTGGTTCTACATGATGAGGCAGATGCAGGGGGGCGGCAAAGGCGGGGCGTTTTCATTCGGGAAGTCGCGAGCGCGACTGATCGACGAGAACAACAACGCAATCAATTTTACCGACGTCGCGGGCTGCGACGAAGCCAAGGAAGAAGTGTCGGAACTGGTGGACTTCCTGCGCGATCCGCAGAAATTCCAGAAGCTGGGCGGGCGCATACCACGCGGCGTGCTGTTGGTCGGCCCTCCGGGTACCGGCAAGACGCTGCTCGCACGCGCCATCGCGGGCGAAGCGAAGGTTCCGTTCTTCAGCATCTCGGGTTCTGATTTTGTCGAAATGTTCGTCGGTGTCGGTGCGGCCCGTGTGCGCGACATGTTCGAGCAGGCGAAGAAGCACGCGCCGTGTATCGTGTTCATCGACGAAATCGACGCGGTCGGTCGCCATCGCGGCGCCGGTATGGGTGGCGGCAACGACGAGCGCGAGCAGACACTGAATCAGATGCTCGTCGAAATGGATGGCTTTGAGGCGAACTCGGGCGTCATCGTAATCGCGGCAACGAACCGTTCGGACGTGCTCGACAAAGCGCTGCTCCGCCCGGGCCGCTTCGACCGTCAGGTGTATGTCGGTCTGCCGGATATCCGCGGTCGCGAGCACATCATGAAGGTGCATCTGCGCAAGGTGCCGATCGCGAACGACGTGGACGCATCGGTCATCGCACGCGGCACGCCGGGTTTCTCGGGCGCTGACCTGGCGAACCTCGTGAACGAAGCTGCGCTGTTCGCGGCGCGCCGCGGCAAGCGCATCGTCGAAATGCAGGACTTCGAGGATGCGAAGGACAAGATCTTCATGGGTCCGGAGCGCAAGTCGGCGGTCATGCGTGAGGAAGAGCGTCGCAATACGGCCTATCACGAGTCCGGTCACGCGGTGGTGGCGAAGTTGCTTCCGCATGCCGATCCGGTTCACAAGGTCACGATCATGCCGCGTGGCTGGGCGCTTGGTGTCACCTGGCAGTTGCCGGAGCATGACCGCGTGAACCTGTATCGCGACAAGATGCTCGAGGAAATCGCAATCCTGTTCGGCGGTCGCGCAGCAGAAGAAGTCTTCCTGAACTCGATGTCGACCGGCGCTTCGAACGACTTCGAACGCGCAACCAAGATGGCACGCGACATGGTCACGCGTTACGGGATGTCGGATGTGCTCGGCACGATGGTCTACGTCGACACCGAACCGGACGGCATGTTCGGCAAGCTCGGCTCGAAGACGGTGTCCGAAGCCACGCAGCAGAAGGTCGATGCGGAAATCCGCCGCATCCTGGACGAACAATATGCGCTCGCCCGTAAGCTGCTGGAAGACAACCGCGACAGGGTTGAAGCGATGACCAAGGCGCTCCTCGAGTGGGAAACCATCGACGCGGAGCAGATCAGCGACATCATGTCGGATCGTCCGCCGCGTCCGCCGAAGAATCTGCCGCCTCCGTCGGGCGATACGCCGCCGGGTGGCAGCAGCGGCACCGAGGTCAAACCGGGCAACGCGCCGGCAACGGCCTAAGTTCCCTGCGTCCGTTCATGGGCCGGTGTGCTTTGCACGCCGGCCCATTTTCACTTCTCGGCACAGTTTTAATGAGATGCTGAACGTAGCGCCGCGCGACTCCCATTCGCCTCAAATTGAATTCAGGCCAGACGCCTTGCGACAGCCCGTCCGCCAATCCTGATCTCTGCTTCGCTCCCACTCGCTTCGACCACACCAATGTCTTCCCCGCTTCCAGCAGCGCCGCTCCAGTGCGGCCGCTTCATGTTGACCTTCGAGCGCCCGCTCGTCATGGGCATTCTCAACGTTACGCCGGATTCGTTCTCCGACGGCGGCCGCTTCGTGTCGCGCGATGCCGCGCTCGCACGCGCCGAGCAGATGCTTGCCGATGGCGCCGACATGATCGACATCGGCGGCGAATCCACGCGTCCGGGCGCGCCGCCCGTGCCGCTCGACGAGGAACTGCAGCGCGTCGTGCCGATCGTCGAGGCGCTGCGCGCCATGCAGGTGCCGCTCTCCGTCGATACCTATAAGCCTGGCGTCATGCGTGCCGCGCTCGAGGCCGGCGTGGACATGATCAACGATATCTGGGGCTTGCGTCGGGAAGGCGCGCTGGATGCCGTCAAAGACAGTAACTGCGGACTGTGCGTGATGCATATGCTCGGCGAGCCGCGCACGATGCAGCTTCACGATCCCGTGTACGACGACGTCGTCGCCGACGTGCGCGCGTTCTTCGCGGAGCGCGTCGCTGCGCTCGCGCACGCGGGCATCGCTGCATCGCGCGTCAGTTTCGATCCGGGCTTCGGGTTCGGAAAGACGGTCGAGCATAATTACGCGTTGCTCGCGCACATCACGGCCACGTTGCCAGCAGGGACGGACTTTCCGTTGCTCGCAGGCATGTCCCGGAAATCGATGCTCGGCGCGGTCACCGGACGCGGCGCCGGCGAGCGGCTCGCGGCAAGCGTCGCGGGCGCAGTCTGCGCGGCCGAACGGGGTGCGGCGATTATCCGCGTGCACGATGTCGCGGAGACCGTCGATGCGCTGAAAGTCTGGCAGGCCACAAAGAATGCTGCCAGGAATGGGCATCATTGACACCTGGCCTCATTCATCAGGAAGTTAGGCGCAGGCGCGCGTCTATAGAATTCATCAACTAGAAATCGCGGTCCGATGACAAGCGCCATACGGCCGCGAGGAGGGTCAAGCAACAATGACACGTCAATACTTTGGAACGGACGGCATCCGCGGACGCGTAGGCGTCGCGCCGATCACGCCGGACTTCGTACTCAAGCTCGGCTACGCGGCCGGCAAGGTGCTGGCGGGCGCGGACCGCGCCCAGCAAAAAAAAGGCAATCGTCCGACGGTGCTGATCGGCAAGGACACGCGCGTGTCGGGCTACATGCTCGAAGCCGCGCTGGAGTCGGGTTTTTCGGCGGCGGGCGTCGATGTCATGCTGGCCGGCCCGATGCCCACGCCCGGCGTCGCATACCTGACGCGGGCGCTGCGCTTGTCAGCGGGCGTCGTGATCAGCGCGTCGCACAATCCGTATGACGACAACGGCATCAAGTTCTTCTCCGCGGACGGCAACAAGCTGCCCGACGAAGTCGAGCTCGACATCGAGCGCCAACTCGAGCAGCCGATGGAATGCGCGCCGTCCGAACGTCTGGGCAAGGCGCGGCGTCTTGACGACGCGGGCGGGCGTTACATCGAGTTCTGCAAGAGCACCTTCCCCGCGAGCTTCGACCTGCGCGGGCTGAAGCTCGTCGTCGATTGCGCGCACGGCGCCGCGTACGACGTCGCACCGCACGTGTTCCACGAACTCGGCGCGGAAGTCGTGTCGATCGGGGTGTCGCCCAACGGCTTCAACATCAACGATGGCTGCGGTGCGACCGCGCCCGACGCGCTCGTGCGCGCCGTGCTGGAGCACAAGGCCGACCTCGGCATCGCACTCGATGGCGACGCGGACCGCTTGCAGATCGTCGATTCGACCGGCCGTCTCTTCAACGGCGATGAATTGCTCTACGTGCTGGTCAAGGACCGCATCGCGACCGACGGAAAAGTGGAGGGCGCCGTCGGCACGCTGATGACCAACATGGCCGTCGAAGTGGCGCTGAAGGAAGCCGGCGTGCAGTTCGTGCGGGCGGCGGTCGGCGACCGTTACGTGCTCGAGAAGCTCCGCGAAAACGGCTGGCTGCTGGGCGCAGAAGGTTCGGGTCACATCCTGTCGCTCGACCGTCACTCGACCGGCGACGGCATCGTCTCGGCGCTTCTCGTTCTGGCGGCGATCCAGCGCAGCGGCAAGTCGCTTGCCGAATTGCTGCACGGCGTGAGCCTGTTCCCGCAGAAGCTCATCAACGTGCGCATGAAGGCGGGCGCGGACTGGAAAGGCAGCGACGCGATCCGCCGCGCGGTCGAGCAAGCCGAGCGTTCCCTCGAATCGCACGGCCGGGTCTTGATTCGCGCATCGGGAACCGAACCGGTCTTGCGCGTGATGGTTGAAGCGTCGGCGCAGAAGGATGCGGTTCGCTACGCGGAAACGATTGCGCAAGTCGTGAAAGAGGCGACTTCGTAGGCGTTTACTGAAGTTCGTCATCATCGCTGAAAGCGGGCCGCGGCCCGCTTTTTTATTTGCGCCGGCACCTTGACAAGTCGAGCGTGATCTAACTTTCAAGGCGTAAGGCGAATGACACGGTGGCTTCACGAAAAGTCATATTACTGTCACAGACTCCTCCTATATTTCGCGTTGTCGTCTCACACGCATACACGACACACGCTCATAACCCTGGAGGTTTCAATGAAATTGATGCAAACCGCGCTGGCCGGCGTAATTGGCGCCCTGTTCGCCATCTCCGCGCAAGCCGCCGACATCACCGGCGCGGGTTCTACCTTCGCAGCTCCGATCTACACCAAGTGGGCGGACGCCTACCAGAAAACCGGCGGCGGCAAGGTGAACTACCAAGGCATCGGCTCGTCGGGCGGTATCAAGCAAATCATCGCGAAGACGGTGGATTTCGCGGGCTCTGACGCTCCGCTGAAAGATGAAGAACTCGCGAAGGACGGCCTGTTCCAGTTCCCGACGGTGGTTGGCGGCGTCGTGCCGGTGATCAACGTGCCGGGCGTGAAGGCCGGTGAAGTGACGCTGTCGGGTCAGGTGCTCGGCGACATCTACCTCGGCAAGATCAAGAAGTGGAACGACCCGGCGATCGCCGCGCTGAATCCCAAGGTCAAGCTGCCGGATACGGACATCGCCGTGGTCCGTCGTGCCGACGGCTCGGGCACCAGCTTCATCTGGACGAACTACCTGTCGAAGGTCAACACCGAGTGGAAGTCGAAGGTCGGCGAAGGCTCGACGGTGAACTGGCCGACGGGCACGGGCGGCAAGGGCAACGACGGCGTCGCGGCCTTCGTGCAGCGTCTGCCGGGCGCGATCGGCTACGTCGAGTGGGCGTACGCGAAGCAGAACAAGATGACCTACGTCGGCATGAAGAATTCGGCCGGCACGGTCGTCGAGCCGAAGACGGACACGTTCAAGGCGGCGGCCGCCGGTGCGGACTGGTCGAAGTCGTTTTACCAGATCCTGACGAACGAGCCGGGCCAGAACGCATGGCCGATCGTCGGCGCAACCTTCGTGCTGCTGCACGCGACGCAGGAGAAGCCGCAACAAGGCACCGAAACGCTGAAGTTCTTCGACTGGGCGTTCAAGAACGGCGGTCAGGCTGCGAGCGATCTCGATTACATCTCGCTGCCGGATTCGGTCGTCGCCGAAATCAAGACGCAATGGAAGGCGAAGGTCAAGGATGCGTCGGGCAAGTCCGTTGCTGAGTAAGCGCAGTACTCATAGCTGGAAACTGTCCTAAGCTTCTGAAGCCTGGACGGTCAGTAACAAGGAAAGCCGCGTGGCTGGCCGTAACGCCGCCGCGCGGTCTGACACGTAGCGAAACCAAGGTTGCCATGTCGGACACCAACTTAGCGTCGGCAGTGCCGGCGGCGCAGACACAGCGCGCGCCGAGCCGTATCGGTGACATCATTTTCGGCGGCGTGACACGGCTCGCGGCCGTCATCACGCTGCTTCTGCTTGGCGGCATCATCGTTTCGCTGATCGTCGCGTCGATGCCGACCATCCAGAAATTCGGCTTCTCGTTCCTCTGGCGCTCGGAGTGGGATCCGCCCAGCGAATTGTTCGGCGCGCTCGTGCCGATCTACGGCACCGTTGCGACCTCGATCATTGCGCTCATCATCGCCGTGCCGGTGAGCTTCGGCATCGCGCTTTTCCTGACGGAGCTGTCGCCCGCATGGCTGCGCCGGCCGCTGGGCGTCGCGATCGAGCTGCTCGCGGCGATTCCGTCGATCGTCTACGGCATGTGGGGCTTGCTCGTGTTCGCGCCGATCTTCGCGCAATACTTCGAGAAGCCCCTCGGCCATCTGCTCGGTGATGTGCCCGTCATTGGCATGTTCTTCCAGGGCGCGCCGATCGGCATCGGCATCCTGTGCGCGGGCGTGATTCTCGCGATCATGATCATCCCGTACATCGCCTCCGTGATGCGCGACGTATTCGAAGTCACGCCTGTCCTGCTGAAGGAATCGGCGTACGGCATCGGCTGCACGACCTGGGAAGTGATGTGGAAGATCGTGCTGCCCTACACGCGCGCCGGTGTGATCGGCGGCGTCATGCTCGGCCTCGGCCGCGCACTCGGGGAGACGATGGCCGTCACGTTCGTCATCGGCAATACGAACCTGCTCGACAACGTATCGCTCTTTTCGCCCGGTAACAGCATCACTTCCGCGCTCGCCAACGAGTTCGCGGAAGCGAGCCCGGGCCTGCATACCTCGGCGCTGATGGAACTCGGTTTGATCCTTTTCGTGATCACGTTCTTCGTGCTCGCGCTCTCGAAGCTGATGCTGCTTCGCATGGAACGCGGGGAGGGTCGTAAATAATGAGCCGTCCCGCTACCTTCAGTCACGACCCGGACCGCGTGCAGGCCACGCGCAAGAAGCTGCAAAGGCGTCGCCGCGCCACCAACGCAGTCGCGCTGACGCTTTCCCTCGCCGCGATGGCCTTCGGCCTCGTCTGGCTCATCTGGATTCTCTATACGACGCTCAGGCTCGGCATCGGCGGTTTGTCGATCGATCTCTTCACGCAATCGACGCCGCCGCCGAACACCGATGGCGGCGGTCTCGCCAATGCGATCGTCGGCTCGCTGATGCTCGTCCTCCTCGCGACGTGCGTCGGCACGCCGCTCGGCATCCTTGCGGGCGTGTATCTCGCGGAATACGGCCAGAAGCGCTGGCTCGCGAGCGTGACGCGCTTCATCAACGACATTCTGCTGTCGGCGCCCTCGATCGTCGTCGGTCTTTTCGTGTATGCGATCGTGGTGGCCAAGGCGGGCCGCTTCTCGGGCTGGGCCGGGGTGATCGCGCTGGCTCTGCTGCAGATTCCGATCGTCATCCGCACGACCGAGAACATGCTGAAGCTCGTGCCTAACGCACTGCGCGAAGCCGCGTTCGCACTCGGCACGCCGAAGTGGAAGATGGTGATGTCGATCACGCTGAAGGCGTCGGTCGGCGGCATCGTGACAGGCGTGCTGCTGGCGATCGCGCGTATCGCCGGCGAAACCGCGCCGCTGCTCTTCACGGCGCTGTCGAATCAATTTTTCTCGTGGGACATGAATCAGCCGGTGGCAAACCTGCCGGTGACGATTTACAAGTTCGCGATGAGTCCGTTCCCGCAGTGGCAATCGCTCGCGTGGGCCGGTGTGTTCCTGATTACGCTCGGCGTGCTGGGTCTGAATATCCTGGCGCGTGCGATCTTCTCGAAGAAATAAGGGCGGAGTGATTCCATGAATATGGTCGAAAGTGGTGTCAACCACCTGAATTCGAAGGTTGAAGCAGCGCCGGTCGAGCGCGGCCCGGTGCCGGGCAGCGTGCGTCCGACGCATGCTTCGCAGCCTGCCGATTCCATCAAGCCGAAGATCGAGGTGAAGAACCTCAACTTCTTCTACAACAAGTATCACGCGCTTAAGAACATCAACCTGCGTATTCCGGAGAAGAAGGTGACGGCCTTCATCGGTCCTTCGGGTTGCGGCAAGTCCACGCTGCTGCGCACGTTCAACAAGATGTACGCGCTCTATCCGGAGCAGCGCGCCGAAGGCGAAATCCTGATGGACGGCGCGAACCTGCTCGACACCACGCGTGACATTTCGCTGTTGCGCGCGCGCGTGGGCATGGTGTTCCAGAAGCCCACGCCGTTCCCGATGTCGATCTACGACAACATCGCGTTCGGCGTGAAGATGTTCGAGCAGCTTTCGCGCTCGGAGATGGACGATCGCGTGGAATGGGCGCTCACCAAGGCCGCGCTCTGGACCGAAGTGAAGGACAAGCTGCAACAGAGCGGCTACGGTCTGTCGGGCGGCCAGCAGCAGCGTCTTTGCATCGCGCGCGGCATCGCGATCCGCCCGGAAGTGCTGCTGCTCGACGAGCCTTGCTCCGCGCTCGACCCGATTTCGACGGGGCGCATAGAAGAGCTGATCGCCGAACTGAAAAGCGATTACACGGTTGTCATCGTCACGCACAACATGCAGCAGGCGGCGCGTTGTTCGGACTACACTGCCTATATGTACCTCGGTGAATTGATCGAGTTCGGCGATACCGAAAAGATCTTCATCAAGCCGGCCCGCAAGGAAACGGAAGACTACATCACGGGCCGCTTCGGCTGAACGTCAGCCAGGTCAACAGAAAGGCATAAGGAGCATACATGTCCGATAAACATCTCTCGAGCCAGTTCGACGCCGACCTCAACGCGGTGTCGTCGAAAGTGCTGGAAATGGGCGGTCTGGTCGAGTCGCAGATCATCAACGCGATGCAGGCGCTGAACGAATTCGATATCGGCATCGCGGATCAGGTGATCGCGGCCGAAGCGCGCCTGAACACGATGGAAGTCGAGATCGACGAGGAGTGCAGCAACATCATCGCGCGCCGTCAGCCGGCTGCGCGCGACCTGCGTCTGCTCATGGCGATCTCGAAGACGATCACGAATCTCGAGCGCGCCGGCGACGAAGCCGAGAAGATCGCCAAGCGCGTGAAGCGCATCAACGAAGACGGCGCGGGCCGCACGGTGAACATCGCCGAGATCAAGCTCTCGGGCGAGATGGCGGTGTCGATCCTGCGCCGCGCGCTCGATGCGTTCGCGCGTCTGGACACGGTGGCCGCCGCGCAGATCGTGCGCGACGACAAGGCCATCGACGACGAATTCCGCGCCTTCGTGCGCAAGCTCGTGACCTACATGATGGAAGATCCGCGCACGATCTCCGCGGGCCTCGACTATCTGTTCATCGCGAAGGCGGTGGAGCGCATCGGCGATCACGCGAAGAACATCGCCGAGTTCATCATCTATATCGTGAAGGGCACGGACGTGCGCCATGTCTCGCGCGACCAGCTCGAGCGCGAGGCGCTCAGCTGATCGGCCGCGCGCAATCGTTTTAACTCAAGCAAAAGGTCAAGAGGTGCCGATGCCCAGCAGTATCCTCGTCGTCGAAGACGAACCCGCGATCTCCGAGCTGATTTCGGTGAATCTTCAACATGCGGGACATTGCCCGATTCGCGCATACAACGCGGAGCAGGCGCAAAACCTGATCAGCGACGTGCTGCCCGATCTCGTGCTGCTCGACTGGATGTTGCCCGGCAAGTCGGGCATATCGTTCGCGCGCGAACTGCGCAACAACGAGCGCACGAAGCACATCCCGATCATCATGCTGACCGCGCGCGGCGACGAGCAGGACAAGGTGCTCGGCCTCGAGATCGGCGCGGATGATTACGTCACGAAGCCGTTCTCGCCGAAGGAACTGATGGCGCGCATCAAGGCGGTTCTGCGCCGCCGCGCGCCGCAGTTGACGGAAGACGTGGTCGCGATCAACGGCCTGCGCCTCGATCCGGCGACGCATCGCGTGGCGGCGAGTCATTCGGGCAACGACATCAAGCTCGATCTCGGCCCGACCGAATTCCGGCTGCTGCATTTCTTCATGACGCATCCGGAGCGCGTGCACAGCCGCACGCAACTGCTGGATCAGGTGTGGGGCGATCACGTATTCGTCGAAGAGCGCACGGTCGATGTGCACATCAAGCGTCTGCGCGCCGCGCTCAAGCCGGCGGGCTGCGATGCTATGATCGAAACGGTGCGCGGCAGCGGATACCGGCTTGCGAAGAGCGCCTGAGTCCGGGTTCAGCGTCGTCCGCTTCAACGTTCCGCATCAACGTCACTCAGACTCGCCGACAACATGAACATCATCTGGACGCGTGCGATCGTGTCCCTCGCGCTGCTCGCCGCGCTCTGCGTCGCGATCGGCGCATTCGCGGGCGTGCGGGTCGCACTCGCCTTCGCGGTGCTCATGCTCGTCGTGCAAGGTTTCTTCGTCACCTATCACATGCAGCGCCTGTGGCGTCTGCTCGAAGCGCCGGTCTACGGCGAAGTGCCGAGCGCGCTCGGCATCTGGGGCGAAATCTACTACCGCCTGCACAAGCTCGCGAAGCGCTGGCACGCGCAAGTGCGCCAGGTCGAGCAACAGCATGCGCGCTTCATTCAGGCGATCCAGGCGTCACCGAACGGTGTGGCGATGCTCGACGATCACGACCAGATCGAGTGGTGCAACGCGATCGCCGAGAAGCACTTCGGGCTCGATGCAAAGCGCGACTTGCGCCAGCACATCACGCATCTCGTGCGTCATCCGGATTTCGTTCGCTACCTGAACGCGCACCACTACGAAGAGATGCTCGTGATGCGCGGCATGGGCGTGAGCCGCAAATACACGGTGTCGGTGCAGGTGTTTCCGTATGGCGATCATCGCAAGCTGATTCTCACGCAGGACATCACCGAGCTGGAGCGCACGGATTCGATGCGACGCGACTTCGTCGCCAACGTCTCGCATGAACTGAAAACGCCGCTCACGGTGCTCTCCGGCTTTCTCGAAACGATGCGCGAGCTGCCGCTCGACGAAGCCGACCGCAGGCGCTATCTCGACATGATGGAGCAGCAGGCGTCGCGCATGCAGAACATCGTGCGGGATCTGCTCGTGCTCGCCAATCTGGAAGGCGACATGCGTCCGCCTGGCGAAGAGCTGCTCGACATGCGTGCCGTGATGCGCCACCTGGAAGACGATGCGAACAATCTGTCGAACGGGCGGCATCGCATCACGTTCCATTGCGACGATGCGCTGACCATCGCGGGCGCGGAGACGGAAGTGATGAGCGCGCTCGGCAACCTCGTGACGAACGCGGTGCGTTATACGCCGGATGGCGGAACGATCGAAGTGACGTGGCAGCGGTTGAAGGAGCGCGCGGTGTTCACCGTGCGAGACAGTGGGCTCGGCATTCCGGCGGAGCATATCCCGCGTTTGACCGAGCGTTTCTATCGCGTGGATCGTAGCCGGTCGCGGGATACGGGCGGCACGGGGCTCGGGCTCGCCATCGTCAAGCATGTGTTGCAACGGCACAATGCCGAGCTCGATGTGAAGAGCGAGGTGGGGAAGGGGAGCATGTTCATCGTGCGGTTTCCTGGGTCGCGGACAGCGTTGAGGAAGTCGCTGGCCGCGTGAGGGGCTTCTGGTTTTTTGCTTTCGCTTTCGTCGGATCCCCATAAGACATCGGGATCCGGCGAAAGCGAAAGCAAATAAAATCAGGAGCAAAACTTCGCAAGCAACCCCAACTGGGCGTTGCGAATAGCCTTGCCAGGCCGACGCTTGCGATAGTGCCCATCGCTTTGCATCACCCACGCCGATTGATTGTCACCGAGACACACCGACAACCCTTCGGCAATTACGCGCCGCTTCAGCCTCCGATCGCGTATCGGAAACGCTACTTCCACGCGTCTGAAGAAGTTGCGATCCATCCAGTCGGCGCTCGAAAGAAACACATCTTCCTTGCCGTTCGCATAGAAATAGAAGATGCGATGGTGTTCGAGAAAGCGCCCGACGATCGACCGGACCGTGATGTTCTCCGACAGATCCTCCACACCCGGCTTGAGCGAACACACACCACGCACGATCAGATCGATCTTTACGCCCGCATGCGACGCCTCGTAAAGCGCGGCAATGACGGTAGGCTCGAGCAACGCATTCATCTTCGCGACGATGCGCGCACGCCGCCCCGCGCGCGCATGCTCGGCCTCGGCGCGAATCGCTTCGATGAGCTTCGCATGCAGCGTGAACGGCGATTGCCATAGCTGATTGAGCGCAATCTCGCCGCCGATGCCCGTCAGTTGCTGAAACACGTGATGCACGTCCTCGCACATCTCCTGATCGGAAGTCATCAGGCCGAAGTCGGTATAGAGACGCGCCGTGCGCGGATGATAGTTGCCCGTGCCCAGATGCGCGTAACGCTTCAGCACGAGCTTGCCGCCCTGCGACACACGCCGCACGATCAGCATCATCTTCGCGTGGCACTTGTGGCCGACCACGCCATACACGACATGCGCGCCCACGGCTTCGAGCTGCGACGCCCAATTGATGTTCGTCTCCTCGTCGAAACGCGCGAGCAGCTCGACGACGACGGTCACTTCCTTGCCATTGCGCGCGGCCTGCATGAGCGCGTCCATCAGCGGCGAATCGGTGCCCGTGCGATAGATGGTCTGCTTGATTGCGACGACCTGCGGGTCCTTCGCCGCCTGAAGCAGCAACTCCAGCACCGGCTGAAAGCTCTCGTACGGATGATGCAGCAGGATATCGCCCTGATCGACCGCATCGAAAAGATTCGACGTGTTCGCGATCGCCTTCGGCACGGAAGGGATATGCGGCACGAACTTGAGGTCCGGCCGGTCGACCATCTCGGGCAACTGCATGAGGCGCACGAGATTGACCGGCCCGTTCACGCGATACAGATCGCGTTCGCTCAACTGACCTTCATCGAGGAGGCGCCGCACGAGATGCGGGGGCGTTTCCGCCGACACTTCGAGACGCACTGCGTTGCCCAGATGCCGCGCTGGCAATTCGCCCTGCAGCGCGACGCGCAGATTGGTGATTTCGTCCTCGTCGACGAAGAGCTCGCTATTGCGCGTAATGCGAAACTGATTGCAGCTGCGCACGACGAGATGCGGGAACAGGTCGTTCACGAAGTGCTGCATGAACGAACTCAGCAGCACGAAACCATGCGGATACCCCGACAGCGCTTCGGGCATGCGCACGAGGCGCGGCAACGCGCGCGGCGCCTGGACGATGCCCATCATCGCCTGCCGGCCGAAGGCGTCGGTGCCCTCCAGCTCGACGACGAAGTTCAGGCTCTTGTTCAGCACGCGCGGGAACGGGTGCGCGGGATCGAGCCCGATCGGTGTGAGCACCGGCAGCAATTCGCTGTGAAAGTATTCGCGCGCCCATGCGGTCTGCTGCTCGGTCCAGTCTTCCGCGCCGTGGAAATAGATGCCTTCCATTTCGAGTGCGGGCAGCACGATGTCGTGCAGCATCGAGTATTGCTGGCGCACGAGACGCTGCGCGCGCTCCGAGACGAGGTCGTAGACGTGCTGCAGCGACATCCCGTCCGGCGACAGCGAGCCGGGGTTGTCGCGCATCTGCTCCTGCAGACCCGCCATGCGGACTTCGAAGAATTCGTCGAGGTTACTGCTGGTGATGCAGATGAAGCGCAGGCGTTCCAACAGGGGAACGGTCGTGTCGGCGGCTTGCGCGAGGACGCGCTCGTTGAAACCTAATATGCCCAGTTCGCGGTTGAATAGCGGATAGCGTATGGACATCGGAGGGAGGGAAGGTGTCTCGATCAGATGGGCAAGGGAACTCTCGGATGCTCTCACAGTATCATGTGTTTTTTATGACAGACCGATTGTCACAAATTCTACTCACATTGCGAATAGCGTCGCTAGCGCAAACGCGCGGTTCCGAACGAGCGGCGAGGGCCGTGGGCCGTGTCGGCATAGAATAGAATTCGTGCGCTGCAACAGCGCCGCTGTGACAGTGCCTTTCCCCACTTCACGACTCTGGATATCCGATGGTCACACATCCCCATCTACTTGCCGCCGTCGACCTCGGATCGAACAGCTTCCGGTTGATCGTGGGACGGGTCGAGGAAACGCCCGCGGGCAGCCAGATCTATCAGGTCGACGCGCTGCGCGAACCCGTGCGGCTCGGCGGCGGCCTGTCCAAGGACAAGCTGCTCGATCGCGCGTCGCAGGTGCGCGGCTGGGAGGCCCTGAAGCGTTTCGGCGAACGCCTGCGCGATTTTCATCCCGATCACGTGCGGGCCGTCGCCACTAACACACTGCGGGTCGCGAAGAACGCGCACGATTTTCTCGTCGAGGCGGAAGCCGCGCTCGGTTTTCCGATCGAAGTGATCGCGGGGCGCGAGGAAGCGCGCCTCATCTACGCGGGCGCGGCGCACTCGGTGCCCGCGAGCGCGGGCAAGCGGCTCGTGGTCGATATCGGCGGCGGCTCGACGGAGTTCATCATCGGCTCGCATTACACGCCGATTCACATGGAAAGCCTCTATATCGGCTGCGTGAGCCATAGCCGCCAGTTTTTTCCGGCGGGCAACGTCGACGAATACACGATGCGTCAGGCGGAACTCGCCGCCAAACGCGAAATCCAGATTATTTCGAGCGAATACAAGGGCACCGGCTGGGATCAGGCGATCGGCTCGTCGGGTACGGCGCGCGCGCTCGCGGAATTGATCGAGGCGAACGGTTTCAATGACGAAGGCATCACGCACGGCATCTCGCGCGGCGGCCTGGAGAAACTGAAGCGCGCGCTCATCAAGGCCGAGAACGTGAACCGGCTAAAGCTCGTCGCGCTGAAAGCCGATCGCGTGCCGGTGCTGGCGGGCGGCTTGTCGATCATGCTCGGCGTGTTCGAGGAACTGGGCATCGAATACGCCGACACGACCGACGCCGCGCTGCGTCTCGGCGTGCTGTACGACCTGCTCGGGCGCTCACAGCATCAGGATATGCGCACGGTGACGGTCGAAGGCTTCAAGCGCCGTTATGGCGTCGATGCCGCGCAGGCCGAGCGCATCGGCGAACTGGCGATCAGCTTCTACGATCAGCTCGACGAACCCGACGAGGACGTGCGCGAGGAAAATCGCATGTTCCTCGCGTGGGCGGCGGCGCTGCACGAGATCGGCTTGTCGATCGCGCATAGCGCCTATCACAAGCATTCGGCGTATATCGCGAGCAACGCCGACATGCCCGGCTTCTCGCGCACCGATCAGGCGCGTCTCGCCACGCTCGTCCTCGGGCATGCGGGCAAGCTCGGCAAGCTCGCGCAGTCGCGCGACATCGAGTGGACGTTGCTCTTCTGCCTGCGCCTCGCGGCGTTGCTGTCGCGCCGCCGCACGGATGTCGGACTGCCCGGCATCGAGGTGAAGAAAGCGCGCGGCGGTTTCGAAGTACATGTGCCCAACGAGTGGGTGACGAACAATCCGCTCACCGATTACAGCCTCGTTCAGGAAGCGATGGAATGGGAGAAGATCGGCCGGCCGTATCGCGTGGTCTACACGGGCGACTGATGCCGCGATGAGAATGAGAAGGCCCCGTCGAGCGGGGCCTCTTCGTTTCGGGGCTTCAGCGTCCCTGCATGTCGCCGATGAAGTGCCGCGCATAACGCGCGTTGATATCGGAGAGACGGAAGAGGGTGAGGAAGTCGGCGGTGTTGAAGTCGGGATCCCAGGCGGGTGCGCCGCAGATCTTCGCGCCCAGGCGCAGATAACCTTTCACGAGCGGCGGCGGGCTCACGGTCGCGCCCGTGCGCAGTTCCTCGACGGGCAGCGGCGTGTGCGCAAAGGCGCGGTATTCGGGCGCCGTGAGCGCATTGGCCGGCAGCGAGGTATAGAGATTCGCGGCGTAATGCCCGCCGTCGATCATGCCGACGCTCGCGCAGCCGAGCATCGTTTCATAGCCGTTTTGCATCATGTACGCGGCGAGGCCGCCCCACAGCGACATGATCACCGCGCCGTTGCGATAGTCCGGATGCACGCACGAGCGGCCCACTTCGACGAGCTTCGGCCGCAGATGCGTCAGGCGCGACACGTCGAACTCGCTTTCGGCGTACAGACGGCCGATGCGCGCGGCCTGATGCGGCGGCAGCACGCGATACGTGCCCACGACCTGCAGCGTGTCGAGATCGCGCACGAGCAGGTGATCGCAATAGGCGTCGAAGGCATCGACGTCGAGGCCCGCGGGGCCGGACAGATGCGCGCCCATTTCTTCGGAGAACACGCGGTAGCGCAGGCGCTGCGCGTCGCGTAGCGCGTCTTCGTCACGCGCCCACGCCACTTGCAGGCGCTCGCGGCCCGTGACGGTTTCGGACGGACGCGGAAGGTGGCGGCGCGAATCGAGCGAGAGCGATGACGCTCCGAGTTGCAGGAAGGGCGTCGGCAAATCTTGCATTGGCGTTCCTCGACAGGACGTGGCTGTGGCTTCAAGTCCTCGCCAATGTAGTAATGCACGGTGACGCTCGCATGGCATCGCAATGACGTTTCGATGAAACGACACGCGCATGAACGCGAGCTTGCGCCGCCGCTGCCGCGCTCAAAGCAGATCGGGATTGACCACCGCGCGCAGCACGACGTGGCCGTCGCCGCTGCGCGTGCGGCCCTGGAACCACCAGATGCCGGCCTTCTTGATCGACCATTCCGATTCGTGGCCGGTCATGAGGAGGGCGGCGACGCGGCCGAGCGTCGGCTGATGCCCGATCACGACGACCGTCTCCGCGACGCCCTCCGGCCAGCCGGCCGCATCGAGCACGGCCTGCGCGCCGTTGCCCGGCGCGAGCGCGTCGATAACGCGATAGCGGTCGCCGAAGGCCTCGGCCGTCTGGATCGTGCGCGTCGCGGGACTGGCGAGCAAGACGGCGTCATCGTCGATGCGCGCCTTCAACCATTTCGCGATGCCTTGCGCCTGCTTGCGTCCGCGCGACGTGAGTTGCCGCGCGAGATCGCTCGACGCCTGATCTTCCGCTTCGGCGTGACGCCAGAGTATGAGGTTCATGGGGTGTCTCCGGATGATGAGGTTCGCTCTCGGACGAAGCAGAAAGATGCGTGCCCGCGTTTTCCGTTGCGAACGCGCGCCGGGCACGTTACAATCTGCGGCTTCTCGGAGCGTAGCGCAGCCTGGTAGCGCATCTGATTTGGGATCAGAGGGTCGAAGGTTCGAATCCTTTCGCTCCGACCACGATACACGAAGGGGTTACAAGTTACGGCTTGTAGCCCCTTTGTCTTTTCGACGCTCGTTCGGGAGTCTCATGCCGCGTATCGTTTCCGCCGTTGTCTGCATCGCACTCGTCGCGTTCGGCCTCGCCGCCTGCGCCGACACTTCTCATCAGAAGCACGAACCGCAAGATCCGCCCGACTACAAGGGCGTGCCGACGGACATGACCCCGCCGTCGATGATCACCGATCCGGTCAAGCCTCAATAAGCGCCAACATCGGGGCTTCTGATGACCCGCGCTGACTGTTCGCGCGGACATCTTGCGCGGGCTGGCGCCGGTATCAAAAGCACGCCGTGTCATGACTGTGTGCACGCCGCCGCCGGATGCGCCGGTTGCGGCAAATGTTACCTGTCACACGTTTTCAGAAGGTTCCTTCGAGCGGAACAATTGCCGGACGAGTATCATCTGGCGAACGTGTTTCAAAGTGTATCTGTCATGGATCTGCTCTGGGTTTTCGCTGCCGTCGCACCGCTCGCGGTCGGATCGCTCGTTGCGTTTGCGGCGCATATCGATCCGCTGTCGGGACATTGGCGCACGCCGGGCGCGAAGAAGCCGAAGGACGACGCGGCTGACGCCTGACGGCCCGCGCGTCGCACTGCTCGCCGAGGCATCACTGTTTGCAGCGGATCACCATCGAGCGATTCTTGATGTTCGCCCCGAAAATTCCGCCGACGGAACCACCCGCGGTCGCGCCGGTGTCGGCGTCCTTCGACACCACGTCGTAACCGTACGCCCCGCACATTTCGCCCGCCTGCTTGTAGCAGGCTGCCCAGGTCGTGCTCGCATCGCTGCCGCTGCAGTTGATCGCGAAGCCCGTGTCGCCCGAAGGCAGGTAGGTCATCGTCGCCGTGTGCGCGCATCCGGCGAGTGCGCCGGTCAAGGCCAGCGCCGCGCCGAGCGCGGCCGTGTTCATCCTCATCGTCAATCTCATCAATCTTCCTCGTAACGTCCGCCGGACTTCTTAACGCGGCGGTAGATAGCGCGCCGGGTCCGTCGAGCGGCCCATGTAGCGCACTTCGAAATGCAGCATCGTGCGGTCGCTGTCGGTATCGCCCATTTCGGCAATTTGCTGGCCCTGTTGCACGGTCTGGCCTTCCTTTACCAGCAGCGCCCGATTGTGGGCGTAGGCGGTCAGATAATCATCGTCGTGCTTGACGATCAGCATGTTCCCGTAGCCGCGCAGGCCGTTGCCCGCGTAGACGACACTGCCGGTGGCGGCAGCCACGACGGGCGTGCCCGCCACATTGGCAATATCGATGCCCTTCGAGTTCTTGCCGTCGAAGCCGCGAATGATGCTGCCCTGCGCCGGCCAGACGAGCGTTACGCCCGGGCCCGCCTTGTTCTGCGACGAAGCCTGCGCGCCGGCATCGCTCTTCGCGCTGCCGCCCGCTCCCGCACTCGATGAGTCCGCCGCAGCCGCGCTGCCCGCCGGCGGCGCGATGCGCAGCACTTGTCCGACCTCGATGGCGTCGGGATTCGTGAGCCCGTTCCAGCGCTTGATGTTCGAGACCGTGGTGCGATTCTCGCGCGCGATCTTCGACACGGTGTCGCCACGCTCCACGCGATAAAAGCCCGGCGCGACCGGCCCCGTTCCACACGCGGCCAACGCTGCGACGAGCGATGCGCAGACGAGCCGTCGAATTCTTTTTTGCAAACCTGACCTCGTAAAGCACCGCCGCGAGAAGTGCGCAGCACAGTCGCACGGCGAATCAAAAGGCAGGATTTTACCGTCTCGGGTTTCCCCGAACAGAAAGACGCCGCGTGCGGCCTTGCGTCGGCGCCGTTCGCCTTACTCGCCGTGCGTGACGGCGAGCCTGAGCGATGCCGTCTCGGTCTTGCCCGGCGCGAGCCAGCGCAGGCCGCGGCCATTGTGAATGGCGTCGGGCAGGCCGATCCACGGCTCGACGCAATAGAAGTCCGAGGTGTCCGATTCGGTCCAGGTCGTCACCGCGTACCACGGCACGGAGTCCGGCTGCTGCAGTTCGAAGGCGATCGTGCGCTTAAGGCCCGGCAGCTTGAGCAACATGGGTTCGTCGGACTGTTGCGTGAGGCAGTGAAACGTATCGACGATGCTCGGGTCGGCGAGCGAATAGCGCGGCAGCCCGGGCTCGGCTTCGCTGATCGAGCCGTCCGTGAGTTGCCGGCGCCGCTCGGTGTGCGGCAGCTCCACGCTGCTCTCGGCGCGCCGGCCGTGCGGCAGATCGAAGTAGAAGTGATGCCCGGCGTAGTAGGGCAGCGCGACTTCGCCCGGATTCGACGTCGTGAGTTCGACTTCGAGCGTATTGCCGTCGACGATGCGGTATGCCGCCTCGAAGCGAAATGCGAACGGATAGCCGTCGCGGGTCGCGTCGCTGTCGACGAGCGTCATGCGCAGGCCGTGCCCGTCCGCATCGCGCGTCCAGGAGAAGGGCAGGTTGCGCGCGAAGCCGTGGGTCGGCAGCGCATGCACGACGCCTTCAGGGTCGCGCCATTTGCCGATCTCGCCGTCGACGAAATGACGCCCGAGAAACGGGAAGAGCAGCGGATTGCCGCCGCGGATCTTGGCCGGATTGGACCAGTCGGGTCCATTGGGTCCCGTGGGCCAGTGCAGGACCGCATCGCCACCGACGCGCCAGGTCATGAGCCGCCCGCCCGCCTGCGGAGCGAGCTGGATGGCGGCGCCGTCGCGCTCGATTTCGATGACGTCAATTTCCGGTGACATGATGGCAGGCGCTCCGTTGAATGGCGAGGCGCCGCGCACGGCGATCCGGCGCGGCTCGACCCGACGATTCTGCCTTGGAATTCCGTCCGGAAAAACCCTTTGCGGGAAATTGCGACTAAGCAAGGCTTATGCAATATGTTGTTATATGCTTCCAGTGTTAGGAATCAGACGGACAAGGAGCAACCATGGATCTGGCGATGGCAATGGGCGTCGCGATGTTCGGCCTCTTCGGCGCGAGCACGGCAGTCTTCCTCTACAAGCTGACGGCCTGACGGGTAACGCGGTCCGCAACGCCGCGCAGTGCTACCTGGCGCGCTTTCTTTCGTATAGCCTGTAGTCCGCTTGCGATCATTCTTCGTTTTCCCGACGATTGACTGTCGGTGCAATTTGTGTGCGGTTTGCGCTTGGCGCTCGATTTCCCCCCCGGCATAATCGGTCCCGTTTGCGCGCCGTATCGGCTTTTCCTTCCTGTTCCAATATCCCCCTGCCTCGTTCGGCTTCGCGTGATGCGAGGGATGGAACTGCACGGCGCGTCCTTCTTCCTCCTCAAAAAAGGACCGACGCGTGACTCTGTGGTTTCTCGTATTCTTGAGCGTGCTCCAGGGCGTGACCGAACTCTTTCCGGTCAGCAGTCTCGGGCACACCTTGCTCGTTCCCGGGCTGATCGGCATGCATATCGACAAGCATGCGCCGCAATTACTGCCGTTTCTGGTCGCGTTGCACCTCGGCACGGCCATCGCGCTGCTATGGTATTTCCGCACGCGCTGGATCGCGCTGATCCGCGGCTTCTTCGCGTCGCTCGGCGGCCGCAAGAACGACGACGGCCACATGATGTGGGCGCTCATCATCGGCACGATTCCGACGTGTATCGTCGGGCTGGTGCTCGAAAAGCGGCTCGAGGCAATTTTTCACGATTTGCGGATCGTCGCGGCGGCGTTGATCGTCAATGGCGTGCTCCTGTGGCTGGGCGACCGTTTGCAGAGAAGCCGCGCGACACGAGCACCCGAGAAGCTCACGTTCAAGCAAGCGTTTCTGGTGGGCCTTGCGCAGATCGGCGCGTTGATTCCGGGTTTTTCGCGCAGCGGTCTGACGATGATCGCGGGCGTGGGCGCGGGCCTCACGGCGCAGGCTGCAGCGGAATTCTCGTTTCTGCTCGGCACGCCGATCATCTTCGCGGCGGGCGTGCTCGAATTGCCGAAGCTCTTTCACGCGCCGGGGCAACTGGCCGATTCGCTGCTGGGCGGCGTGCTGACCGGCATCGCGGCGTATCTCAGCGTGCGTTTTCTGATGCGCTACTTCGAAGGGCACGGCAAGCTCGCCTCGTTCGGTGTGTATTGCGTGATCGCGGGCGTTTTCTTCCTCGGCTGGTTCACGATGCATCCGCAGCCGGTGTGACGAACTCGGGACTAGCGAAGCGGCGAATGAGGTAAAATCGCGATCTCTTCGGATCAGCGGCTGCTTTTTTCTGCATTGCCGCGCTCCGGTTCTCCGCCCTTAGCTCAGCTGGATAGAGCAACGGCCTTCTAAGCCGTAGGTCACACGTTCGAGTCGTGTAGGGCGGGCCACATGCCTGCGTCGAGCCCAGTCGTTGCGACTGGGCTTTTTGTTTTCATGAAGCCCGCACGCGCGCACCCGCGCAAATCGCCCGGAACGTCAGCATCACTAATCGAATCGGCGCCCGCCCTGCACCTGGCCCGCTTCCTGCCCATCCTCCACCCGTGCGCGTGCCCGATCTTCGCAAATCCCGCGCCCCGCAACGCATCGGAGAAACTAACCATCTCGTACAAGCGAGCGTTCCGCCCATCCGCGGTGCGCCGATGCGTCATCGTGGCGCGCGGTGCGCCATAACGGTGACGGCGACAAGCCGAATCGACACAAGAGGAATGACTTGAACAAACGAGCATACGAAACCAGCCTGGCGCAATGCTCGCTATGGAACCGCAAGCAGGCGCGCCTGCAACCGGAGTCGCGGCGCGTGCTGCTCGCGCTGCCGGAGCGCATGCTCGGCGCATCGCTCGCGTCCTTGTTCGAACTGAAGGGCTTTCCGGCGCAACTCGCGGTGGACGCGTCATCGCTCAAACATATCGCGCGGGAATGGCGTCCGCATGTGCTTTTTCTGGATACGCGCGTCGGTGGCTGCGGCAATTACGCGCTGGTCCGCGCGCTTCGCGAGCTCGATGACGACGCGAATCGCCTTGTCATCGCCATGAGCGGCTTTCTGCCCGAAGAGCCGATCGCGCGTCTCAAGGAAGCGGGCTACGACGGACACTGCCGCCGTCCGTGCCCGGTGTGGCAGATGACCGATCTGCTCGACGAGTACTTCGCATGTCACGCGGTGCGTTGAGGGCGCCGTCCTGTTGCCGCATCGCGTGCGCATAGCTGCGCGGCCCGAAGACGACATTCAGCGCGATCATCGCGAGAAGGCTCGCCGCCAGCATCATCCACGACATCGAAAAACCGCCGCTCACATCGCGAACGACGCCCGCGACGACCGGCGCGATCGCCGCGATGACGAAGCCCACGCCCTGCACGAACGCGACGAGCCGCGCGGCGAGTGCGGGATCGTCGGCGTGATCGAGGGTCAGCACGAGCGAGAGCGCGAACACGCCGCCGAGCCCGCCGCCGAGCAATGCAACGACCGCGAGCGGCGCCGCAAGCGGCGCGACGAGCAGCAGACCGAAGCCCGCCAGTTGCGCGGCGAGACCGAGCGCGAGCCACGGACGACGGTCGCGGCCGCGCCCGAAGCGGGCGGCCGCCATCGGCAGAAGCAAGGCCGACGACGCCTGGAAGACCGTCAGCATCGCCAGTAGCGCGCCGCTCTCGGTCACGCCGCGGCCGAGTTGCTGGTAGTACGCGGGCATCCATGCGACGAGGCTCGTATAGCCGCCATTGACGAGCCCGAAGAAGATTCCGAGCGTCCACGCCCGCCGATTGACAAAGAGCGATGGCGCGGGCTTCGCGTGACGCGCCGACGATGCGCGAGGCAAGGCGTCCGCGCGCATCAGGAGCATCCATGCCGCAAGCGCAATGAGCGCGGGCAACGCCCAGAACGCAAGCCCCGCCTGCCACGACATGCGCGACGCGACCGCGGGCGTGATGCTCGCGCCGAGTCCGCCGCCCGCCATGATCGATGCGGAATAGAGGCCCATTGCGAAGGGCAGGCGCGCGGCGAAGCGCGTCTTCATGACGCCGGGCAAGAGCGCCTGAATGACCGCGACGCCCGTGCCCGCGATCGCCGCGCTCGCGATGAGCGCGGCCGCGTCGCCGGCGAAGCGTCGTCCCGCGCAGGCAGCGACGATCGCGATGAGCCCGATCGCCACGCCGCGTGCCTGGCCGACTGAACGTGACAGCGCGCTCGCGCCGAACGCGCATGCGCCCATCGCGACGACGGGCAGGCCGGTCAGCATCGACGCGCCGCGGAACGACAATCCCGTCGCGTGCAGGATCACGCCCATCAGCGGGCTGATCGAGGTGAGCAGCGGCCGCAGGTTGAGGCCGATCGCGACGATCACCGCGAGCCACGCAAGGTTCGATGCGCGCGGGTTCATCGCGTGAATTCCGGCGAAATCGGCACCCCGTTCGCCATCACGAAACGCCGCGGCGGACGCATCGCGACGGCTTGCGCGACCGTTTCCGCATCGACGAGCACGAGGTCCGCGCGCATGCCCGGCGCGAGACCGTAGTGCGCGAAGCCGCACGCGCGGGCCGCTTCGATCGAGACGCAATCGAACGCGGTGGCGAGATCGTCGTCGCGGCGCAGGTCGTAGCGCATCGCGATCAGCATCGCGCGCTCGAGCATGTCGGGCGAGCCGAAGGGCGTCCACGCATCGCGAATGCCGTCGTTCCCGCCGAAGAGCGTCACGCCCGCCGCGCGCGCTTCGCGCAACGGCGGAACGCACACGGATGCGGGCGCGGTCGTCAAAAGCGCGACGTCCGCGCGCGCGATGCGTTCGAGCAACGCGCCACGCCGCGCGTCGGTCAGCGAGCCGAGGCAGAACGCATGGCTCACGACGACGCGCCCCTGATAACCATGCGCTTCCACGCGATCGAGCAGCAAGTCGAAGGTGAACGCGCCGAGATCGCCGGGCTCGTGCAGATGCATGTCGATGGGCTTGCCGTGCTTCGTCGCGATCGCGAATGTCGCGTCCAGCGAGGCGGCCGGATCGCCGTCGATCGAAGAAGGGTCGAGCGCGCCGAGCACATCCGCGCCATGCGCGAGCGCGGCGTCGAGCAGCTCGCGCGTGCCGGGGCGCTTCAGCATGCCCGATTGCGGAAACGCGACGATCTGCATGTCGAGCACATCGGCGAGCGCGGCGCGCGTCGCGCAAACGCCGTCGAGATGACGCAGGCCCGCATCGGTGTCGATATCGACATGCGTGCGCAAGCGCGTCGTGCCTGCGCGCAGGAAAGCGAGCGCCAGCGCGCGCGATGCCTTCGCGGCGTCGTGGCCGCTTTCGCCGCGCCAGCGCCGCTCGTTCTCGATGCGGTCGGCGAGGCGCGGCCCGACCGCGTTGCGATACCACGGCATGCCCCACGTGGTCTTGTCCAGATGCGTATGTCCTTCGACGAAACCGGGCAGCAGCAGCGCGAGCGCGCCGTCGATGACGATATCGCCCGGCGCGGGCTTGCGCTCGCCGTGCGGCGCGATCGCGCCGATCGTCGTGCCGTCGACGCGCACATCCACCGGCGCACCGCCGAACGGTCGTGCGTTGACGATCCAGGTCGATGGTTTCATACGATGGAATCCTCCGGTGCGTCGCTCGATTTGGTTGACCATTCTAGCAGCGTTTGGTCAACCAAAAATACGCCAAATCTGATAGGCCGGATTCGCGTCCGGACGCGGGCGCTCGCTACAATGCGACTCAACGCAAGCACGACTGGGCATCATGGCATCACGCAAGCACACATCATCGAATGAAACCGCGAGCGCAACGTCGGCCGACGAACGCGTGTACGCGGCGATCACATCCGCGCTCCTGCACGGCAAGCTCGCGCCGGGCGCGCAGCTCGTCGAGCGCGAGCTCGCCGCCGCGTTCGACTGCACGCGCGGCACGATACGCAAGGTGCTGGCAAGGCTCGGCGCCGAGGGCAAGCTCACGCTGGAAGTGAATCGCGGCGCGTTCGTGCCTTCACCCACGCCCGCCGACATCAGCGAGGTCTATCGCGCGCGGCAGGTGGTGGAGGCGGGCATCGTCGCGGCGCTGTGCGGCACGCTGACTGCGCAGGCGAAGCGCGCGTTGCGCGCGCACGTGAAAGCCGAGCAGCGCGCGGTGAAGGCGGGAAGCGTGGAGGAGTGCGTGCGCCTCGCGGGTCACTTTCATCTGCTGCTCGCGGAACTGGCGGGTGCGCCGGAAGTGCACGCGTTTCTCGCCAAGCTGGTTGCGAAGACCGAACTCTATAAGGCGCTCTTCGATCCGTCGAAATTGTCGAACTGCGCGTCGGACGAACACGGAAGACTCGTCGATGCCCTCGAGGACGGCGATCTCGCTGCCGCGCTCACGGCGATGCGAACGCATATCGACGAACTGGAAGCGCGCGTGCTCGCGCAGGCGAGCGGCGCGCGCACGAACGATCTGGCGACGCTATTTGCGGGCGCGTGAGCATCGGCACAAAAAATACGGGCCGCGGCTTGAGGGCCGCGGCCCGTCTCGTTTCAGCGTCGACGAGCAGTGCTTACTGCGAGAAGTCGAGCGCGGCGGTCAGATCGCCCATCGCCTTGCCGCCGTTCGCGACGAGCGCGTCGTCACGCGATTTCAGGCCCGGCAGTTCCGGCAAGCCGAAGCGTTTCGTGATGAAGCGCAGGATCGACGTCGTGTCGTATTGCGTGTGATCGACGAAGCCCTTCTTCGCATACGGCGAGATGATGAGCGCCGGAATACGCGTTCCCGGGCCCCAGCGGTCGCCCTTCGGCGGCGCGACGTGATCCCAGAAGCCGCCGTTCTCGTCATACGTCACGACGACGACCATGTTCTTCCACTGGGGGCTCTTCTGCAGATGGGAAACGAGATCTGCGATGTGCTGGTCGCCCTGCGCGACATCGGTGTAACCCGCGTGCTCGTTCAGGTTGCCCTGCGGCTTATAGAACGCGACTTGCGGCAGCGTGCCCGCATCGATCGCCTTGATGAACTCCGAACCGTTCGTGCCGCCATCGAGCAAGTGCTGCGCGCGATTGGCGGTGCCCGGTGCGAGGTCGGCGAAGTAGTTGAACGGCTGATGGTGCGTCTGGAAGTCGGGCACCACGTTGACCGCGCCGTTGATGACCGAACGATCGGCGAGCGCCGCCGCCCACGAGCCGCCGTACCATGCCCAGCTCACGCCGGCCGTGTTCAGCAGATCGCCGATGTGCTGTTGCGTTTGCGGCGGCAGCGTCGTCGGCTGGCTCGGGTCCGCGAGGTTCGGATCGCCGCCGGTGACCGGCTTGTTACCGCTCGGCTGATACGGCGGCTGCATCGTGTTGACGGCATAGAAATCGGGCGTGAGCGTGCCCGAGTTGACGAACTGCGCGTCGGCCGAGCCGGTCAGCGCGGAAGGCGGCGGATTGGTCTTCGTCCTGAGCGACACGCCGTCCGCATTCACTGCCGAAATCGATCCCTTCGCGACGCTTGTGTCCGCGTTCGGATAGATCGGCGTGCACGCGCAGACGAGCCACTGGTGGTTCAGGAACGAACCGCCGAACGCGCTCATGAAGAAATTGTCCGCGAGCGTGTATTGCTGCGCGATCTTGTAGAGCGGCAGCTTGTCCGGCGGCGTGTCGTAGTGGCCCATCACGAGACCGCCCGAGTCGCCCCATGCGGCGAACTTGTCGTTCTTGCCGCCGTCGATCTGCATCTGGTTCTCGTAAAAACGGTGATACAGATCGCGCGTCGTGACGTTGAGCTGCGTGTTGAAGCCGTTGGGATCGTCGATCGCGAACGGCGCGTTCGGCAGGTTCGCCGTCATCGCTTCGGAGATCGCGGGTGTCACGCCCTTCGCCGTCAGGCCGGTCCAGATCGACGGCAGCGTCGCGAGCACGCTGCCGTCGCGGTCGAGCTGCCGGGAGTTGGCCGCCGTCACGTTCTGCAGGCCGTTCGCGCCGGGGAAGTGCCCATAGAGGTTATCGAAGCTGCGGTTTTCCGCGTAGATCACGACGACGTTCTTCACCGAAGAAATATCGTTGTCTTGATGATCGTCGCCGCCGCATGCGTAGAGGCCGAGTGCGAGAGCGGCCGCGAGCGGCACCACGCAAACGAGTTTGTTGTTCATTGAGATTCTCTCTTGGTTTGGAGACCGGCGCGTGACGCGGGCGTCGTCGTCAAAAGCCTTTGCCCGCCGGCGTGGGCAGTGTCGCAACGCAAATTGACGCAGCGATGTAACAAGGCTTTCGTTTGCGTAATGTTCGCTTAATAAAGTTCGTCCTTGTCACATGAAAGACATGCGCACGACATACGCTTCGGCATCTTTCGATTCCGATCCGCACGTCCATGTCTTCGATGCGTTTGCCGTTTGTCCTTCTTGCGCTCGCGCTCGGCGCGTCATCGGCGGTAATGAGCGGCTGCGATTCCCATGCGGCGGACAACGGCGCGAGCGGGCAGACGCAGGCCGCGACGCGCATCGCGGCCGAGGCGGCGCCGCATGGTCAGTCGCGCGCGGAGGTGTTCGCGCATGTGAAGCAGATCACCTCGCTCGGCGAGAAGCTGTTCTCCGATCCGTCGCTGTCCGGCTCCGGCAAGCTCGCGTGCGCGTCGTGCCATAGCCCGAGCCATGCGTTCGGGCCGCCGAACGCGCTATCCGTGCAGCTCGGCGGCAACGACATGCATCAGCCGGGATTCCGCGCGGTGCCTTCGCTCAAGTATCTGCAGGCGGTGCCCGCCTTCACGCGCCATTTTCACGATTCCGACGATGAAGGCGACGAGAGCGTCGATGCCGGCCCGACCGGCGGGCTCACGTGGGACGGCCGCGTCGATCATGGCTCGGACCAGGCGCGCATGCCGCTCTTGTCGTCGTTCGAGATGGGCAGCACGCCGGCGAAGCTCGCGGCCGCGGTGAAGGCATCGTCCTATGCGGACGACTTCCGCGAGGCGTTCGGCGCCGATGTATTCGACAGCGACGACAAGGTGTTCGCCTCCGTGCTGCAATCGCTCGAAGCGTTCGAGCAGACGCCTGAAAAGTTTTATCCGTACACGAGCAAGTACGACGCGTTTCTCGCGGGCCGCGCGAAGCTCAACGAGGCCGAGATGCACGGCCTGCGGCTCTTCAACGACGAGAACAAGGGCAACTGCGCGTCGTGCCACATCAGCCAGCGCGCAAAGGACGGCTCGCCGCCGCAGTTCAGCGACTTCGGCCTGATCGCGATCGGCGTGCCGCGCAATCGTGCGCTGCCGGTCAACAGAAACCCGAACTTCCACGATCTCGGGGCATGCGGTCCCGAGCGCCGCGACCTGACGGGCCAGGACGAGTATTGCGGCATCTTCCGCACGCCGTCGTTGCGCAATGTCGCGACGCGCAAGACGTTCTTCCACAACGGCATCTATCACAACCTGGAAGACGTGGTGCGCTTCTACGTCGAGCGCGACACGAACCCGGAGAAGTTCTATCCGGTGTCGAAGAAAGGCGTCGTCCAGAAGTTCGACGATCTGCCGAAGCGCTATTGGCAGAACGTCAATACCGAGCCGCCGTTCGATCGAACGAAGGGTGACAGGCCCGCGCTCGACGAAGCCGAGATCAGGGACGTCGTCGCGTTCCTCGATACGCTCACCGACGGCTACGATCCGGCGAAGGACAGGAACGCGCAGAAGGGCATCGGCATCGACGAAATGAACTCCACTTCCAATTGACGCAAGCCCGCGCGGCCCGGGCCGCCGAACGCCGCGCGTCATGCTATCCTCCTTGCGACCCGCCCCTACGGGCCGAGTTGATGAATCGCCGTTGCCGCTCTTTGCATCTGCAGGCGGCATACTCATCCGCAAGAGGAACATTCAATGCCGATCACACATCGAGCGCTCGCTCGCGCTTCTTTCCCGACTTTCGCGGCAGCCGCGCTGCTTGCTTTGAGCACGGGCGCAACCGCCGCGAATCTCGGATTCCTGAACAACACGCCGATCACCTACATGAAGCAGCGCGACCTGCAGGCGCTCAACAACGCCGCGCAGACCGCGCTCAATACCAAGCAGGACGGCGAATCGCTCGACTGGGACAACAAGGGCACGGGCAACACGGTCCCGATCAACGGCACGGTCACGCCGCACGAAACGTTCGAGTCCGATGGCCTCAAGTGCCGCAAGGTCACGCTCATCGCGCAGGCCAAGGGGCAGACGCAGACCTGGACGCCGGTGGCCTGCAAGGCGAGCGACGGCAAGTGGAAACTCAAGAAGCAGTGATGAACGGGCAGAGCCGTCGATGACCGCCCGCACCGTATCGTGCGGCGTGGTCATGCTGAACGGGCAGGGCGACGTGCTGCTCTGCCACGCGACCGAAACCACGCACTGGGACGTGCCCAAGGGCGCCGCCGATCCCGGCGAAAGCCCGCGCGAGGCGGCGTTGCGCGAGCTCGTCGAGGAGACGGGCATCGTGCTGCCCGCCGCGCGGCTGAAGGATCTCGGACGCTTCGTCTATCGTCGTGACAAGGACCTGCATCTCTTTGCGGTGCGCGTGAGCGAAGACGAAGTGCAGCTCGAGAACTGCGTGTGCGAATCGTATTTTCCGCGCTATAGCGACGGCACGATGATTCCCGAGATGGACGCCTACCGCTGGGTCAGCCCGGCGGACGTCGATAAGTTCGCGAGCCGCAGCCTCGCGCGTCTGTTCGAGACGACGCTATCGCTCGCGCAACTGCACGAGACGCTGTAGTCAGTCGACTGTGCGGTCATTGGGATTGGCGAAGAGCGCCTTCATTTCGGGCGACATCGGAAATTGCAGGTTCATGCCATCGGGCGGAATCGGGCGCATGAACCAGGTCTCGTAGAGCTTCGCGGCTTCGCCGGAGCGCTGCATGTTGGCGATCACGTCATCGACGATACGCTTGAACACGGGGTCGCCCTTTCTCATCATGCAGCCATACGCCTCGTTCGCGAGCGATGCGCCCGTCACCGTGTACTCGTTGCGCGCCGCGCCTTCCTGGGCGATCTTGCCGTAGAGAAGCGGATCGTCCATCACGAACGCCACCGCGCGATCCGACTTCAACGCGGCGAACGCTTCCGCATGATCGCGCGCGCTGATGATGCGCAGATTCAGCTTCTTGTCGATGCTCATCTGCCGCAACATGCGCTCATCCGATGTACCCGCCGTGGTCGCCACTGTCTTGTTCGCGAGATCCGCGTAGTCGCGAATGCCCGACTTCTTCTTCACGGCCATGCGGATGCCGTACTGGAAAAAGCTGTTCGAAAAAGCGACGAGCGGGTCGCGGTCGGCCACATGCGCGGTCGAGCCGCATTCCAGATCGACCTGATTGTTCACGACATAAGAGATGCGGTTCGCCGACGTGACCTGCACGTTCTTCACCGCGAGATTGGGCATGTTGAGGCGCTTCTTGATCTCGTCGACGACTTTGAGTGCGATGTCGTACGAGTAGCCGACCGGCTGTTGCTTCACCGTGTAGGAGAACGGCACGGACGACTCGCGGGTGCCGAGCACGATCGCGCCGTTTTCCACGATCTTGCGCAGCGTCGCGGAAGGCGGCATCTGATCGACCGTGGCCTGCGCCGTGGCGAGTTCGGCGGCGATGGCGCCGTGCGCGCCGGCGGATGCGAGCAGGAGCAAGGAGGCGAGGGCGGCGCTTCGTTGCGCCCATGTGCGGCGCTGCGCGAAGTAGTGCGGCTGCTTCATGATGTCCTCGTGAGAAGCGGCGTGCGATGAGTCCGGCAAGATTCATCGAGGGCGCCGCGTGGCTGCGCGGCGCCTTGGTCCTGTCGATATCAGGCCGGTTTGCCCCAGCTGTCGCGCAGGCTCACGATGCGGTTGAACACCGGCTTGCCCGGCTGCGAATCCAGCCGGTCCGCGACGAAATAGCCGTGCCGCTCGAACTGGAAGCGGTCTTCGGCGTGCGCGTCGCGCGCGCTCGGCTCGAGATAGGCGTTCACGACGCGCTTCGAATCCGGATTGAGCGCGTCGAGGAATTCCGCGCCGCCCGCGCCGGGCTGCGGCTCCTTGAAGAGGCGGTCATACAGGCGCACTTCGGCCGCATACGCCGTCGCCGCGCTGACCCAGTGGATCGTGCCCTTCACCTTGTAGTTGTTCGCGCCTTCCGTGCCCGATTTGCTGTCCGGGAAATAGTTGCAATGAACGGCGATCACGTTGCCGTTCTCGTCCTTGTCCGCGCCCGTGCATTCGACGACGAAGCCGTACTTCAGCCGCACCTTGTTGCCCGGGAAGAGACGGAAGTAGCCCTTCGGCGGCGTTTCCTGGAAGTCCTCGCGTTCGATCCACAGCTCGCGCGAAAACGGGAACGCGCGCACGCCGCGATCCGGGTGATGCGGATGCACCGGCGCGCTGCACGTCTCGCTCTGTCCTTCGGGATAGTTGTCGATGATGAGCTTCAAAGGATCGAGCACGCAGATCGCGCGCGGAGCTTTGTCATCGAGATCGTCGCGCAGTGCGCCTTCGAGCACGCTCATGTCGATCCACGAATCGACCTTCGTCACGCCGACGCGCTCGACCATCAAACGGATGCTTTCCGGCGTGAAGCCGCGCCGGCGCACACCGACGATGGTCGGCATGCGCGGATCGTCCCAGCCGTCGACGTGATTGTCCTGCACGAGTTGCAGCAGCTTGCGCTTGCTCGTGATCGCATACGTGAGGTTGAGGCGCGAAAACTCGATTTGCTGCGGCAGCGGACGCTGGAAGACGCCATCGTCCGCGAGTTGCGCGAGGAACCAGTCGTAGAGCGGGCGATGATCCTCGAATTCCAGCGTGCAGAGCGAGTGCGTGATGTTCTCGATCGCGTCCGACACGCAGTGCGCGTAGTCGTACATCGGGTAGATGCACCACGTGTCGCCCGTGCGGTAGTGATGCGCAAAGCGGATGCGATAGATCACCGGATCGCGCATGTTGAAATTCGGCGAGGCCATGTCGATCTTCGCGCGCAGCACGTGCTCGCCTTCCTTGAACTCGCCCGCCTTCATGCGGCGGAAGAGGTCGAGGTTCTCTTCGGGCGTGCGGTCGCGATACGGCGAGTTGATGCCCGCTTCGGTGGCCGAGCCGCGCGTCGCGCGCATCTCTTCGGCCGTCTGACTGTCGACGTATGCCTGGCCCTTCTTGATGAGCATCTCGGCGAACTCGTACAGCTTGTCGTAGTAGTCGCTCGCGAAGTATTTGTGCTCCGCGCCGTCCTTGTTCCAGTCGAAGCCGAGCCATTTCACGGCGTCGATGATCGAATCGACGTATTCGACGCTTTCCTTCTCGGGGTTCGTATCGTCGAAGCGCAGATGGCACACGCCGCCGTAATCCGCGGCGAGGCCGAAGTTCACGCAGATGCTCTTCGCATGGCCGATATGCAGGTAGCCGTTCGGCTCGGGCGGAAAGCGCGTCTCGACCCGCTGCGACCATTTGCCGGAGCGGTTGTCGTCTTCGATGATGTTGCGAATGAAATTGGATGGCGCCGGAGCGTCGTTGCGATCGGTGTTCATGCGAAAGAGAGTGCCAGCGGGTGCGCTCGCGCGCGTGAGACGGTTCGGGAAGCGTTCATCGAGGCCGTTCGGCCCGGAACACGTACGAAGGCCTTGAATATTGGGTCGATTCTACCTTACGCAACCGTCGGGAGCAGGCTGCGGAAACGTTGTTGGAGCGCTCGCGGCCGGTTTCGTCGCGCGATTCGCACAGTCGCGCCGTTTCGCGAGTTCCGTTACATGGTTTACGCCCGGCGACGCGCATCGTAACCACCGTAACCGGACGTAAATCGCGTTGAGGGCGCGGGTGCGCAATTTTAAGATCGGCTCGCCTGCATCGACCGCGTCTGGTTGTACGGCGCGGGACTGCGCGACAAGCACAACACATCACAACGACAACACCAGGAAGCCCATCATGAAAAAGATCGCCATCACGACGCTCAAGTTGGCCGCCGCCGCTGCGCTCGTATCGAGCCTCGCGGCCTGCGCAAACGTGTCGCGCCAGCAGGCCCACGCCGGAGTCGGCGCGGCTGCGGGCGGCGCGCTCGGCTACCTGGTCACGGGCGGGCCGATCGGCACCGTCGCGGGCGCGGCGGCGGGCGGTTTGATCGGCGCCGGCGTTCGTTGATCCGGACAATCCCGCGCGCACTCGCTCAGATTGCCTTCGACGCCCGCAACTGCGCGATCTTCGCCTCGTCGTAACCGAGCACGTCGGCGAGCACGCTCGTCGTGTGCTCGCCCAATAGCGGCGGATGCGTGCGCGCTTCGGGCGGCGTCGCGCTCATCTTGATCGGGCTCGCGACGAGCTTGACCGTGCCGGCCGTCGGATGCGGCAAATCGATCTGCATCTTGCGCGCGAGCACCTGCGGATCTTCGAAGACTTCGCCGAGATCGTTGATCGGACCGCACGGCACGCCGGCGGCTTCGAGTTCGGCGATCCATTCGTGCTTGCCCTTGCTGCGCACCATGTCCGCGAGCAGCGGCACGAGGATGTCGCGGTTGCGCACGCGCGACGGGTTCGCCGCGAAACGCGAATCGTCCGCCAGTTCGGCGCGGCCGCCCGCTTCGACGAACTTGCGGAACTGCCCGTCGTTGCCCACGGCGACGATGATCCAGCCATCGCTCGTCTGGAAGGTCTGATACGGCACGATGTTCGGATGCGCGTTGCCCCAGCGGACCGGCGGCTTGCCGCTCGCGAGGAAATTGGTGTTCATGTTGGCGAGCATCGCGACCTGAACGTCGAGCAGCGCCATGTCGATGTATTGCCCTTCGCCCGTGCGGTCGCGGTGCGCGAGCGCGGTGAGCACGCCGATGGTCGCGTACATGCCCGTCATCAGGTCCGCGATCGCCACGCCGGCTTTTTGCGGACCGCCGCCGGGCTGCCCGTCGCGCTCGCCGGTGATGCTCATGAACCCGCCGATGCCCTGCACGATGAAGTCGTAGCCCGCGCGCTGCGCATACGGCCCCGTCTGCCCGAAGCCGGTGACCGAGCAATAGACGATGTCCGGCTTCACGGCCTTCAGCGACGCGTAGTCGAGCCCGTACTTTTTCAGTTGCCCGGCCTTGTAGTTCTCCAGCACGACATCGCTTTGCGCGGCCAGCTCGCGGACGATCTGCTGACCTTCCGGCGTGGCGATATCCACCGTCACCGAACGCTTGTTGCGGTTCGCCGCGAGATAGTACGCGGCCTCGTGCGTGTCCTCGCCGCCGGGCGTTTTCAGGTAGGGCGGCCCCCAGTGGCGCGTGTCGTCGCCGGTTTCGGGCCGCTCGATCTTGATGACGTCCGCGCCGAAATCGGCGAGGGTCTGCGCGCACCACGGTCCCGCCAGCACGCGGGTCAGGTCCAGCACGCGGATATGGCTCAAGGCTCCCATTCGTCGGTTCGCTCGCTCAAATTTGTCTCCGGACTGCGAATGTCGCACAGAACCGCCGCGCGCGCGATACCGGACCTGCCGCGCGCCCGGTCGGACGCGGCGAATCCCGTATAATCGACAATCACCCTCGCCACGCCGGCCAAGGCTCGCAGAGAGCCGCCCGCGGGCACCATCAAGAAACCGAAGACACGCCCCGTACGCTATGAAAGCCGCCGAAATACGCGAGAAATTCCTGAAGTTTTTCGAATCGAAGGGCCATACGATCGTGCGTTCGTCGAGCCTCGTGCCCGGCAACGACCCGACGCTGCTCTTCACCAACTCGGGCATGGTCCAGTTCAAGGACGTGTTTCTGGGCAGCGAATCGCGTCCGTACTCGCGCGCGACCACCGCGCAGCGCAGCGTGCGCGCGGGCGGCAAGCACAACGATCTGGAGAACGTCGGCTACACCGCGCGCCATCACACGTTCTTCGAGATGCTCGGCAACTTCTCGTTCGGCGATTACTTCAAGCGCGACGCCATCCACTATTGCTGGGAGCTGCTCACCAAGGTCTACAACCTGCCGGCCGACAAGCTCACGGTGACCGTCTACAAGGAAGACGACGAGGCCTTCGACATCTGGGCGAAGGAAATCGGCGTGCCGGTCGAACGCATCATCCGCATCGGTGACAACAAGGGCGCGCGTTACGCATCCGACAACTTCTGGCAGATGGCCGACACCGGCCCGTGCGGTCCGTGCTCCGAAGTGTTCTACGACCATGGCCCGGAAATCTGGGGCGGCCCGCCGGGATCGCCCGAAGAAGACGGTGACCGCTTCATCGAGATCTGGAATCTCGTGTTCATGCAGTTCAACCGCGACGCGCAGGGCAACATGACGCCGCTGCCCAAGCAGTGCGTTGACACGGGCATGGGCCTCGAACGCCTCGCCGCCGTGCTGCAGCATGTGCACAGCAACTATGAAATCGATCTGTTCCAGAACCTCATCAAGGCCGCCGCGCGGGAAACCGGCACGCCGGATCTGGAAAACAACTCGCTTAAGGTGATCGCAGACCACATCCGCGCGTGCTCGTTCCTCATCGTCGATGGCGTGATTCCCGGCAACGAAGGCCGCGGCTACGTGCTGCGCCGCATCGTGCGCCGCGCGATCCGTCACGGATACAAGCTCGGCAAGAAGGGCGCGTTCTTCCACAAGCTCGTGGCGGATCTCGTCGCCGAAATGGGCGCGGCGTATCCGGAACTGAAAGAAGCTCAACAGCGCGTGACCGACGTGCTGCGCCAGGAAGAAGAGCGCTTTTTCGAAACCATCGAGCACGGCATGTCGATTCTCGAAGGCGAACTCGCCGAGCTGGAAAAGAAGGGCGTCAAGCAACTGGATGGCGAACTCGCGTTCAAGCTGCACGATACCTACGGCTTCCCGCTCGACCTGACCGCGGACGTGTGCCGCGAGCGCGGCGTGACCGTCGACGAACCCGCATTCGACGACGCGATGGCGCGTCAGCGCGACCAGGCACGCGCGGCGGGCAAGTTCAAGATCGCGGCGGGCCTCGAATACTCGGGCGCGAAGTCGACCTTTCACGGCTACGAAAAGGAAATCTTCGACGACGCCAGGATTCTCGCGCTGTATGTCGAAGGCGCATCGGTGAACGAGGCGAAGGACGGCCAGCAGGCGGTCGTCGTGCTCGATCACACGCCGTTCTATGCGGAGTCGGGCGGTCAGGTCGGCGATCAGGGCGTGCTCGCGAACGCGAACGTGCGCTTCGCCGTCGCGGATACGTTGAAGGTGCAGGCCGATGTCGTCGGTCATCACGGCACGGTCGAGCAGGGCACGCTCAAGGTCGGCGATGTCTTAAAGGCCGAAATCGACGCCGTGCGCCGCGCCCGCACCGCGCGCAATCACTCGGCCACACATTTGATGCACAAGGCGCTGCGCGAAGTGCTCGGCGGCCACGTGCAGCAGAAAGGCTCGCTCGTCGATGCGGACAAGACGCGCTTCGACTTCGCGCACAACGCGCCGATGACGGATGACGAAATCCGCCGCGTCGAGCAGATCGTGAACAACGAGATCATCGCGAACGCGCCGGGCGTCGTGCGCGTGATGCCTTACGACGACGCGGTGAAGGGCGGCGCGATGGCGCTCTTCGGCGAAAAGTACGGCGACACCGTGCGCGTGCTCGATCTCGGCTTCTCGCGCGAGCTCTGCGGCGGCACGCACGTGCGGCGCACGGGCGATATCGGCTTCTTCAAGATCGTGATGGAAGGCGGCGTCGCGGCGGGCATTCGCCGCGTCGAGGCGATCACCGGTGACAACGCCGTGCGCTACGTGCAGGAGTTGGATCAACGCATCAACGCGGCGGCGGGCGCGCTGAAGGCGCAGCCTTCGGAACTCACGCAGCGTATCGCGCAGGTTCAGGAGCACGTGAAGTCGCTGGAAAAGGAACTCGGCGCGCTTAAATCGAAGCTCGCGGCAAGCCAGGGCGATGAACTCGTGTCGCAAGCCGTCGATGTATCCGGCGTGCAGGTGCTTGCCGCGCAACTCGAAGGCGCGGACGTGAAGACGCTGCGCGAAACCGTCGACAAGCTGAAGGACAAGCTCAAGAGCGCGGCGATCGTGCTCGCATCCGTAGATGGCGGCAAGGTCAGCCTGATCGCGGGCGTGACGGCGGATGCGTCGAAGAAGGTGAAGGCGGGCGAGCTCGTCAACTTCGTCGCGCAGCAAGTCGGCGGCAAGGGCGGCGGTCGTCCGGACATGGCGCAGGCGGGCGGCACCGAACCGGCCAATCTGCCGGCCGCGCTCGCGGGCGTGACGGGCTGGGTTCAGCAACAGCTCTAAGTCGATTCTTCTTCCGCTGTATGACGGCTCGGTCCCTTCGGACCGGGCCGTTTTTTATTACAGCCTGTCAGGCACACTGCGTGCAACGCTCCCGTCACGTTCACGAGAAGAGGGAGATGCATCATGAGTCGCAAAATCGTATTGATCGCACTGACGTCCGCCATGCTCGCCGCAACGGGCGCGGCACAGGCGAAGGGTTGTATCGAAGGCGCGGCGGTCGGCGGCGTGGCGGGACACGTCGCGGGCAAGCACGGGACGGCGGGCGCGGTAGGCGGCTGCGCGATCGGCCATCACGAGGCCAGCAAGAAGGACAAGAAGGCGCAGCAGGCGAACGCGGCGAGCGCGCCCGACGCCAAGTAAGACAGCAAACCAGCATTGCTCGGATCGGCGCCACGGCGCGCGTCGATCCGAGCCGCTAGAATGGCCGGATTGCGGCCGCGCGACGTCACCCGTTCGCGCGCCTCGTTTTGACAAGGCCATCACAGCGATCCCATGACAGCGCCCACGGACCCGATCCAGCACTTCGCCTCCGACAATTACGCGGGCATCTGCCCCGAAGCGCTGCAAGCGCTGATCAATTCCAACACCAGCGGCCACGAGCCCGCCTACGGCGACGATTCGTGGACGACGCAAGTCTGCGATCGCATCCGCGATCTCTTCCAGACCGATTGCGAAGTCTTCTTCGTGTTCAACGGCACCGCGGCGAATTCGCTCGCGCTCGCTTCGTTGTGTCAGTCGTATCACTCGGTGATCTGCCACGAGCTCGCGCATATTGAAACCGATGAATGCGGCGGCCCCGAGTTCTTCTCGGGCGGCTCGAAGCTGCTCACCGCGCGTGGCGAGAACGGCAAGCTCACGCCCGATGCGATCGAAGAACTCGTCACGAAACGCGCGGACATCCACTATCCGAAGCCGAAGGTCGTCGCGCTCACGCAGGCGACGGAAGTGGGCACCGTGTACACGGTCGAGGAAATCCGCGCGATCGCCGCGATTGCGAAGCGCCGCCATCTGAAAGTGCACATGGACGGCGCGCGTTTCGCGAACGCGGTCGTGACGCTGAACGTGCATCCGTCGGAGATCACGTGGCGCGCGGGCGTCGACGTGTTGTGCTTCGGCGGCACGAAGAACGGCTTGCCGGTGGGCGAGGCGGTCGTGTTCTTCGACAAGGCGCTCGCCGCCGATTTCGCCTATCGACTCAAACAGGCGGGGCAACTCGCATCGAAGATGCGCTTCATCTCCGCGCCGTGGCTCGGCCTGCTCGACAACGACGTGTGGCTGCGCAACGCGCGTCATGCGAATGCGATGGCGCAACTGATGGCCGAGCGCCTCGCCGACATTCCCGGCGTGAGCCTGCTCTTCAAGCCCGAATCGAACGCGGTGTTCGCGGAACTGCCGGCGCGCGTTGCCACGGCGCTGCGTGCGAAGGGCTGGCGCTTCTATCAGTTCATCGGATCCGGCGGCTGCCGTCTGATGTGCGCATGGGACACGAAGCGCGAGACCGTCGAACGGTTCGTCGATGACGTGCGCACGTTGGCCGCGTCGATCTAACCCCGATTGACACGCGCGTCGCAGCGCCCCAACATGCCCGCACATTCCTCACCGGTTCCCGCGCCATGGCCTACATTTTCTACCTGACCCATATCCACCTCGGCTACGATGCGCTTCAGGCGCTGGAAAGCGAATGCGCGCGCATCGGGGTGAGGCGTCCGCTCGTCATCACCGATAAAGGCGTCGCGGCGGCGGGCCTCGCGAATCGTGTGATCGAAAGCGCGAAGCTCGGCGCGCTGCCGGTGTTCGACGACACGCCTTCGAATCCGACCGAAGCGATGGTCCTGCGAGCCGCGGAGCAGTACCGGCGCGAAGATTGCGATGGCCTCATCGCGGTGGGCGGCGGCTCGTCGATCGATCTGGCGAAGGGCGTTGCGATTGCGGCGACGCACGACGCGCCACTGACGACCTTCGCGACGATCGAAGGCGGTAGCGGCAGGATCACCGAGCGCGCCGCGCCGCTGATCGCGGTGCCGACCACGTCGGGCACGGGCAGCGAAGTGGCGCGCGGTGCGATCATCATTCTCGAGGACGGGCGCAAGCTCGGCTTCCATTCCTGGCATCTTTTGCCCAAATCCGCGATCTGCGATCCGTCGCTCACGCTCGGCCTGCCGCCGGCGCTCACCGCCGCAACCGGCATGGACGCGATCGCGCATTGCATCGAAACGTTTCTCGCGCCCGCGTTCAATCCGCCCGCCGACGGCATCGCGCTCGACGGGCTCGAACGCGCGTGGGCCAACATCGAGCGCGCGACGCACGACGGCCAGGACCGCGACGCGCGCCTGAACATGATGTCCGCGTCCATGCAAGGCGCGATGGCCTTTCAAAAGGGCCTGGGCTGCGTGCATTCGCTGTCGCATCCGCTGGGCGGGCTCGCGGTGAACGGCCGCACGTCGCTGCATCACGGCACGCTGAACGCGGTGGTTTTGCCCGCGGTGCTGCGCTTCAACGAGAGCGCGCCGTCGGTCGTCGCGGAACGGCGCTTCGCGCGCATGCGCCGCGTGATGAATCTCGCGGAGCACGCCGATGTCGCGCAGGCCGTGCACGACATGACCGCGCGCCTCGGCTTGCCGACGCGTCTCTCGCAGATGGGCGTCGACGAGAGCATGTTCGACAAGGTGGTGAAGGGCGCGCTCGCGGATCATTGCCACAAGACGAATCCGCGCGAGGCGAGTGCCGACGATTATCGACGCATGCTGACGGAGTCTCTTTAAGCAATGAGCAAGCCGGTTCCGACCACGCGCGCGGACTACGCGCACTTTCTCGCGATCAGCACGCGCTGGTCGGATAACGACGTCTACGGGCATATCAACAACGTCGTCTACTACAGCTACTTCGACACGGTCGTCAACGAGTATCTGCTGCGCGCAGGCGTGCTCGATTTCAGCGAGGGCGAGACCATCGGCCTCGTCGTCGAGACGCGCTGCAACTTCTTTGCGCCGGTGGTGTTTCCTGAGCCGATCGAAGCGGGCTTGCGCGTCGAGCGGCTCGGCAACACGAGCGTGCGCTACGAAGTGGCGATCTTCACGCAAGGCTCGGACACCGCCGCCGCGCAAGGGCACTTCGTGCATGTCTATGTGGATCGCGTGACGCGCAGGCCGGTGCCGCTGCCCGCGCCGCTCGTCGATGCGCTGAAGCCGCTCATCAACGGCTGAGGGTCGCGTTTTGCTCCAGTGGTTCTGCGTAAGTCTGCTCAACGGCGTGAGCGTGGGATTGCTGCTCTTCATGTTGTCGGCGGGCCTTACGCTGATCTTCTCCATGCTCGGCGTGCTCAACTTCGCACACGCGAGTTTCTATATGCTCGGCGCGTATGTCGGGCAGGCGCTCGCCGCGCATGGCGGATTCTGGTCCGCGTTGATAGTCGCGCCGGTCGTCGTCGGCATCGCGGGCGCCTTGTTCGAGCGATTGTTGTTGAGACGCGTGCATGCGCGCGGCGCGCTCGGGCAAATGCTGCTCACGTTCGGCGCGGCCATCGTGATCGGCGAAGGCGTCAAGCTCGTATGGGGGCTCGGGCCCTTGCCCGCGTCGATTCCTTCCGTGCTCGACGGTCCGCTTTTCACGCTCTACGGCGCATCGTTCGCGCGCTACCGCGTGTTCATGATGACGATCGCGGTCCTGATGCTCGGCGCGCTCTGGCTGATACTGCGCATATCGAAGACGGGACTCGTCGTACGCGCGGCGCTCACGCATCCCGCAACGGTCGAAACGCTCGGCCATGACGTGCCGCGCGTGTTCACGATGGTCTTCGCCGTCGGCACCGCGCTTGCCGCGCTCGGTGGCGTGATCGGCGCGCCGCTCGCCGTCATCGAACCGGCGATGGCCGATGCAATGGGACCGATCGTGTTCGTCGTCCTCGTGATCGGCGGGCTCGGATCGCTGGGCGGCGCGCTCGGCGCGTCGCTTCTAATCGGCTGCGTGCAGACCTTCGCCGTGGGCGCGAGCGTGTCGGCGGGCAGCATCGCAGCATCGCTCGGCCTGACGCTGCCGCCGGCGTGGAGCGCGTTGACGGTCGCGCAGCTCGCGCCCGTGCTGCCCTATCTCGTGCTCGTCGCGATGCTGGCCGCGCGGCCGCGCGGACTCTTCGGCGAGCGCATGCAAGATGCGTAAGTTTCTTGCGCTCGCGCTGCCGCTCGCGCTGCCGCTCTTCTTCGATCGATCCTGGCTGCTCGCCTACAGCGCGCAGACCGCGACGCTCATCGTTTTCGCGCTCTCGTACAACTTGTTGCTCGGCGAGACCGGGCTGCTGTCGTTCGGCCACGCCGTATATCCGGGGCTCGGCGCATTCGCCGCCGCGCATGTGTTCAATCGCTACGGCGTGCCGTTGCCGCTCCTGCCGGTCGTCGGCGGATGCGCGGCGATGCTCGTCGCCGTCGTGTTCGGCGCGATCTCGACGCAGCGCGCGAGCACGCCTTTCGCGATGATCACGCTCGGCATCGGCGAGCTCGTCGCCGCGTGCGTGTGGCTCGTGCCCGGATGGTTTGGCGGCGAGGGCGGGGTGACGATCGACCGGGCGAGCGGGCCGTCGTTCTTCGCATGGACCTTCGGGCCGCTCCGTGAGGCCTATGCGCTGATCGCGTGCTGGTGCGTCGTATCGGCGCTCGCGATGTTCGCGTTCTCGCGCACGCCGATGTGCCGCCTCGCCAACGCCGTGCGCGACAATCCCGCGCGCGCGGCGGCGATCGGTTTCGCACCGGCGCGCGTGCGGTTTCGCGTGCTCGTCGTGTCGGCGTTCTTCGCGGGCATCGCGGGCGTGCTGGCGCTGATCAATGTGGAGCTGGTGTCATCGGAAAGCGTGGGCATCGCGCGCTCGACGAGCGTGCTGGTCGCCACGGTGATCGGCGGGACCGGCGCGTTCTTCGGGCCGGTGATCGGCGCGGTGCTGCTGACGTTCTTCAGCGTCGCCGTGGCGAGCGTGACCGCCGCGTGGCCGATGTATCTCGGGCTCTTTTTCATGTGGGTCGTGCTCGCCGCGCCGGAGGGCGTCGCGGGTGTCGTCAGGCGCGATGCGCGATCGCTGTGCTTCGGGGCGTTCAGCGCGATGGTCTGGGGCGTCGCGGTGGTCGTTCCGGTCGAAGCGCTCTATGCGGGACGAATCGATGCGCGTGCGTGGCTCATCGCGTTGGCGTGCGCATTGCTGGGTCTGTGGCTCACACGACGCGCGAGGGCCGCGCGATGAACGCCGCGCTCGAACTGCACGGCGTCACCCGACGCTACGGTGCGACGCAGGTGTTGCGCGGTGTCGATCTGCGCGTCGCGCAGGGCGAACGGCATGCGCTCATCGGACCGAACGGCGCGGGCAAGTCCACGCTTTTCGATCTGATCTCGGGCCGTGCGCGGCCGGATGACGGGCGCATCGTCGCGAACGGGATCGACATCACGGGCGAGCCGCCGCAGCGCGTCGCCCGAACGCTTGCGCGCAGCTTCCAGACGACGAGCGTATTCGGCGGCTTGTCCGTGCTCGACAATCTGCGTTGCGCGGCGCTCGGCGCGTCGTCATCGGGCTTTCTCGACCGATGGCTGCCTTCGCGAAAAATCGATGCGCGCGCACACGCGATGCTCGATGCCATCGGCCTTGCCGAACGCGCCTGCGAACTCGCCGCGCGTCTCACCTATGCCGAGCAACGCGCGCTCGATCTGGGCATCGCGCTCGCGACCGATGCGCCGCTCATCCTGCTCGACGAACCCACCGCCGGCATGAATCGCGCGGAAGCGACGCGCGCGCTCGCCTTGATCCGCGCGACGACGGAAGGGCGCACGCTGCTCGTGATCGAGCATGACATGGACGCGGTGTTCAGTCTCGCGGATCGCATTTCGGTGCTCGTGCGAGGGCGCGTGATTGCGACCGGCACGCCTGCTGCCATACGTGCGAATCGTGACGTGCGGCAAGCGTATCTCGGCGGAGTCGCGCCATGAGCGCTACATTGCGCATCGAAAATTTGCGTGCGTGGTATGGCGCGGCGCAGGCGCTGCACGGCGTGAATCTTCGTATCGCGGAAGGGGAAGTGGTCGCGCTCGTCGGCCGCAATGGGTCGGGGCGTTCGACGCTCGCGAAAGCCATCATGGGACTCGTGCGATGCGCGGGCGATGTGCGGTATGGCGAAGTTCAGCTCGTCGGGTTGCGGCCGCATCGCATCGCGCGGCTCGGCATCGGCTATGTGCCCGAAACGCGTGACGTGTTTCCGTCGCTGACCGTGCGCGAAAACCTGTTGCTCGGTGAACGCAAAGGCACGCGCTTTTCGCTGAGCGACGCGTATCGATTGTTTCCCGTGCTCGAGGAGCGCGCGTCGGTGAAAGCGGGTGCGCTATCGGGCGGCGAACAGCAAATGCTCGCGCTTGCACGCACGTTGACGGGCGATCCGTCGCTCGTCGTCATCGACGAACCCGGCGAAGGACTCGCGCCGCAAGTGCTCGCGCAAGTGGCCGCGTGTCTCGCGGCGCTGCGCGAACGCGGTGTGGCGATGCTGCTGATCGAAGAACGATTGACGATCGCGCGCATGCTCGATGCGCGCGTCGCGGTGATGGGGCATGGGGCGATTCAGTTCGATGGGGCGTGGGAGAGGCTTGCTCAGGACGAGCAAGTCATCGGCGACTGGCTTTCCATCGGCTAGGTCGACGCCTTGCTATCCCGCTCCACGATCCACTCGTGCTTCGGATCGTTCTTGAAGTGCCACGTGCGCTTGCTGCCCGCCATCACGTTCAGATAGTAGTTGTCGTAGCCATACGGCACGACCACCGGATGATATCCGCGCGGCACCATCACGACATCGTGATTCTCGACGGCCATCGTTTCGTCGAGGTCGCGCTCGTCGGTATAGACGCGCTGAAACGCAAATCCTTGCGGCGGATTCAACCGATGATAGTACGTCTCTTCGAGCGAACTTTCGACCGGCACGTTGTCCTGATCGTGCTTGTGCGGCGGATAGCTCGATGCGTGTCCGCCCGGCGTGCGCACTTCGACCACGAGCAGGGACTCGGCCGCTTCCGTTTGCGGAAGAATGTTGCACACGTAGCGCGTATTTGCGTTTTTGCCGCGCGTCGAGCGCTTCATCTGCGATGGCTCGATCAGCCGCGGCGGATACTCGCCCTTCGCGGGTGCGCTCGCGACGCCGATTTCCGCATCGCGTTCCGCACGCACGATCGCCGCGAGCTTCGGCGGCACATAGACCGCATAGGGCGCGGCGTCCTCGAACACGCTGTCGCGCGAGCCGATCGACTGATAATGCTCGTCGCCGGCCTCGACGCTCACGGTGCCCGTCAACACGACGATGCAGCTTTCGCGATCCGCGTCATACACATGCACGACATCGCCCGCGTTCAGGCGATACGCCGCGAAGCCGACATGCTTCCAGCCCGCGGAATCGGGCGTGACGCGCGCGATGGTTTGTCCCTCGCGCGATGCTTTCACCAGCAGGCTCATGCTGCCTCCTTGTATGTTCCGTCGACGAGCGCGCGCAGCGTGCGATAGCCCTTCTCGGCATATGCATAGCTCGGCGCGATCACCGGATCCTGTTCCGCTTCCACGACGAGCCAGCCGTCGTAGTCATGTTTCGCGAGACACGCGATGATGCCCGGGTAGTCCACGCAGCCATCGCCCGGGACGGAGAACGCGCCGTTGATGACCGCATCGAGAAAACTCCAGTTGCGATTGCGCGCGAGCTTCACGATGTCCGGCCGCACGTCCTTGCAATGCACATGACATACGCGGGCGATGTGCTTCTGCAGCACGCTCAGGGCATCGCCGCCCGCGAACGTGATGTGTCCTGCGTCGAACAGGAGACCGACCGCATCGTTCGTCAGGGCCATCAGACGATCGACGTCCGCGGTCGTCTCGACATACGCCCCCATGTGATGATGATAGGCGACGCGCACGCCGCGCGTGAGTGTGAATTCGGCAAAGCGGTTCAGACGCTCGGCGTACTGGTTCCACTGCGCATCGGAGAAGAAGCGCGGACGTTGGTAGAGCGGACGCGGCGCGCCCTGAATCGACTGCGCGACTTCGCCGTAGACCATCACGGTTGCGCCGTTTTTCGCGAGCAGGTCGAGGTGCGGGCCTACGGCTTCGATTTCCTCCTCGGCGGTGCGCTCGGCGAGCCTGCCTGAGTACCAGCCGGACACGAGGGCGAGATCGTATTGGGCGAGCAGCGTCTTGAGCGCTTGCGGTTCGCGAGGGAACTTGTTGCCTAGTTCAAAACCTTCGTAGCCGATCTGTTTTCCTTCGCTTAGTGCGGTAGACAGAGGGGTCTCTCCGCCGAGCGAGGGCAGGTCGTCGTTCATCCACGACAGTGGGTTTATGCCTATGCGTACGTTTATGGGCATGGTTTGGTCCTCGGGTTTTCGTTTGCCTGGGTTTTTTGCTTTTGCTTTTGCTTTCGCTTTCGCTGGATCCCGTATTGGTGTTGGTTTATTAGCGCTGCCCCTATGCGGGGCGGCAGTCACTTTCTTTGCTGCTGCAAAGAAAGTAACCAAAGAAAGCAGCTCGTTAAGCCCGCGGTCACACGCAGTTTGGCCATGCTTGCCAGGTGATCGTGGGCTACCTAAGTGTCGCCCCACAAGACTAATCGGGCTTGGCTCGCGCACGGTCTGTCACCGCGCGTCGCACAGCGGAGCGGTTCAGCACCAACTGGCTCCAGCCCGCTTCGCGGCCGACCGGTCCATCGGGTCCGCCCGTACTTCTTTGCTGACGCCTCCATCTCACTGCAAGTGCAGACCGATGTTGTCCCTTGCATACCCGGCGGCAGCGCGTAGCGCTGTGCCGAAGCCGTTTGGTGCTGAACCAGCTTCGTTTGGGTACTAGCTAGTCAGACCGTGCGCGATCCACGTCCGATGGGGCCTATGAGGGCACTCGCTACTGAGCCCACGATGGGCTGGCAAGCATGGCCAAACTGCGTGTGACCGCGGGCGTGTGGAGCTGCTTTCTTTGGTTACTTTCTTTGCAGCAGCAAAGAAAGTGACTGCCGCCCCGCACAGGGGCAACGCCAATAAACCAACAACAAAGCAGGCTTCCACGAAAAACCCCTTAAAGTCCCCTAGCCTCGAGCGCCCGCTCATAAGCCTCACGAGCAACGACGACCGCCGCGCGGTCCGATACTTCCGGCACGGCGACTTCCCACCACCATCCACCTTCCTCAGTCGGCCGAGCCGGATCGGTATCAATCGAAATCAGATAACTTCGATCTGCGGCCCGCGCGCGCTTCATCGCGGCTTGCAGCTCGTCGATGCTCGACACATGCTCCGACAAAGCCCCAAGCGCGCGCGCATGCATCGCGAAATCGATCTCGGGCGCACCGGGCGCGCCTTGCCTGCAATCGTCGATGAGATTGTTGAACGGCGCCCCACCACAAGCCTGCTGCAATCGATTGATGCACCCGAAGCCGCGATTGTCGAGCAGCACCACGATGATTTTTGCGCCCAGCATCACCGAAGTCGCAAGTTCGCTATTCATCATCAGATAGCTGCCGTCGCCGACAATCACGATCACCTCGCGCTCGGGCCGCGCGAGCTTTACGCCCAGACCGCCTGCGATCTCATAGCCCATGCACGAATAACCGTATTCGACGTGATAACCGCCCGGTCGTCCGGTGCGCCAGAGCTTCTGCAAATCCGCAGGCAAGGTGCCGGCCGCACACACGACGATATCGTTCGCGGGCGATGCATCGTCCGAACGCTGCACCGCGCCGATGACATCGGCCTCGCGCGGCAACACGCCGTCCGCGAGTGGCGTGTTCGTCACATGCGCGACGGTCTCGCGCCACTCGTTCGCGAGCCGGTGCGCACGCGTCGTCCATTGCGGCGATGCGCGCCAGTCGCCGAGCGCCGCCGACAACGCATCGAGCGCGACACGCGCATCCGCCTGCACGGCAACGGCGTTCTGCTTCAACGCATCGAACGGATTCGCGTTGATCGCCACGAGCCGCGCCTGCGTGAAAAGCGTGTTCGATCCCGTCGTGAAATCCTGCAAGCGCGTGCCGACAGCGAGCACGCAATCGCCCGCATGGGCGAGTTCGTTCGCGCCCGATCCGCCCGTCACGCCGATGCCGCCGACGTTCAACGCATCGTCCCACGCCAGCGCACCTTTGCCCGCCTGCGTCTCCGCAACGGGAATGCCGTGCCTGTGCGCGAAGGTGCGCAAGGCATCGGTCGCGAGTCCGTACAGCACGCCGCCGCCCGATACGATCATCGGTTCACGTGCTTCGCGCAGCATCGCGGCGGCGCGTTCGATCTCGCGGGGAATCGGCGCGGGTGCATGGAACTCGACGACGGGCGGCGCGAAGAACGATGCAGGATAGTCATAGGCCATCGCCTGCACGTCCTGTGGCAACGCGAGCGTGACGGGGCCGCACAAGGCCGCGTCGGTGAGCACGCGAATCGCGCGCGGCAATGCGCTCAACAACTGCGCGGGATGCACGATGCGATCGAAGTATCGCGAGACCGCTTTCAATGCATCGTTCGCAGACACGCCGCCATCTTGACTGTCCTCGACTTGCTGCAGCACAGGGTCCGGCGCGCGCGACACGAAGATATCGCCAGGCAACAGAAGAACAGGCAAGCGATTCACATGCGCGAGCGCGGCGGCGGTCACGAGATTGGTCGCGCCCGGGCCGATGGACGTCGTCACCGCCATCATGCGGCGGCGCATGTGCGCCTTCGCATACGCGATCGCGCCATGCGCCATCGCCTGCTCGTTGTGCGCGCGATACGTCGGCAATTCATCCCGATGCCGATACAGCGCCTCGCCGATTCCCGCGACATTGCCGTGCCCGAAGATCGCGAACACGCCGCCGAAAAGCGCTTCTCCGTTACCGGTACGAAGCGCCGCGAGATAGCGCACGACGGCCTGCGCGGCGGTCAGTCGAACGGTCGCCGAAGTCGCGGCCGTCTCCGTTTGTGTAGCACGCTGGTTCATGCGGCTTGCTCCTGTTTGATCTGGCGATCGTCCACATGCGACGCGCCACGCGCTTCGCGCCATGCGCCGATCAAAGTTTCGAAGGTGCGGCGCACGCGCGCGATCAATTCGCGGTCGTCGATCTCGTTTGCGAGCCACGCATGGCTCGGTTCATGAAAAATCGTGCGTCCGACGGTGAAGCCCTTGCAGGTCTTCGACGATGCCGCAGCCTTGAACCCGTCGCGCAACTGATCGACGGCCGCCGACAGCCCGAGCAGCACGACGCCGCGGCAATACGGATCGCGTTCGGCGATCAGCGCATCGATCGACTGCCACTGCTTCGCGCTCATCGGTTCGAGCTTCCACCATTCCGGATAGATGCCGAGGTTGTAGAGACGCTTCAACGCGCGATACACGGTGTCATCGTCAACGGGCGGACCGTTCTTCGGCACGATCACTTCGAGTAAAAGCTCGTTGCCGCTTTCCTGCACGGCATCGTAGAGCGCGCGCAACTGTGCTTCCTGTTCGAGCCGCACGTCATGCGGATGATCGGGGTGATATTGCACGAGACACTTCGCAACCTGCTCGCGCGGCCATTGCACGAGCGTCGTGCCGATCGAGCGGCCGTGATCGAACACGAGCGGCATCGAGCCCGGCAATTCGACCGGACGTCCGACCCACCAGCCGCGGCCCGTGGCGGCGTTCAGCGCATCCTGGCCGTAGCGGTCGTCGATCAGCACGCCGATGCGTCCTTCGAGCCCGAGTTCCTTTTCGGTCTGCGCGACGGCATCGACGAACAGGTTTTTCAATGTGGCGATGCGCGTTTCGCTCGCGCCCGTCTGCTGCGCGAGATCGAAGAACTGGTTGCGATGATCGAACGCAAAGCCGAGCACTTCATCCCATTGCTTGCGCTTCGGGCTCACGCGGTGCAGCCGCGCGAGCGTCGCATCGCGATCCGGTCGGCGCATGCGTGCGGGATCTTCGCTGGCCGCGGCGAGGAAGTAATCCAGTTCGGCAGGCGTAGGCATCGCGGGCGCGCAGCCGTGACGCGACACGACGAGCGCGCCGCATGCATTGGCCGTTCGCGCACAGGCTTCGAGCGGCTCGTCGCGCAGCCAGCCAGAGAGGAAGCCGGACGCGAACGCATCGCCCGCGCCGAGCACGTTGAGCACCTCCACTTCGACGCCGCCGTGTATCGGCGCATCGTCGATGGAGGCGGGCACCGCGCCCTCGATGATCGAGCAGCCGAGCGGCCCGCGCTTCACCACGAGCGTCGCGTTCGTGACTTTGCGGACCATCGCGAGCGCGTCGATCAGATGGTCCTTGCCGCCCGCGATGCGAAACTCTTCTTCCGTGCCGATCACGAGATCGATCAGCGGCAGGATGCGCTGAAGATGCGCGGTAACGCCTTCGTTCGCGATGAAGCGCGTTTCGCCATCGGCCTTGCCCGTGAGACCCCACAGCACCGGCCGATAGTCGATGTCGAGGATCGTGCGCACGTTGTTGCGCCGCGCATAGTCGAGCGCGCGGCGGCTCGTGCGGTTCACCTGCTCGGTCGAGAAGTGCGTGCCCGTGATGAGCAATGCCTTCGACGACGCGATATACGCTTCGTCGAAATCGGCTTCATCGACGGCCATGTCCGCGCAGTTCTCGCGATAGAACACGAGCGGAAACGTGTCGCGGTCTTCGAGGCCGAGCAGCACGAGGGCGGTGAGCCGTTCACGATCGATGCGCACATGGCTCACGTCGCAACCTTCGCGCTGGAGCGTCTCGGTGAGAAAGCGCCCCATGTGATCGTTGCCGACGCGCGCGAGCATCGACGATGCGAGACCGAGCCGTGCGCAGCCGAACGCGATGTTCGCGGACGAGCCGCCGAGATATTTCGCGAACGTCGATACGTCTTCGAGGCGCGCGCCGACCTGCTGCGCATAGAGATCGACGGCGAGACGTCCGAGGCACACGATATCGCGTGTTCGGTCCGGCGCGAAGCGAGAGGTGGTTTGTGTTGGCATGGCTTGAATGTCCTCAGATCGTCGCGCCTTCGAGTTCGGTCATCATCTGCTGCATTTCGGCGCCGCCCGCCATCATGTCGAGCACTTCGTTCTTGCTGATGGTGTCCTTCGTGAACGTGCCCATCGAGCGGCCGCGATTGAGCAGCGTGAACGAATCGCCGATCGGATAGGCGTGATGCACGTTGTGCGTGATGAAGATCACCGAGATGCCTTTTTCGCGCGCCTTGTGGATCAGCTTCAGCACGTTGAAGCTCTGCTTCACGCCGAGCGCGGCGGTCGGTTCGTCGAGGATCAGCACGCGTGCGCCGAAGTGGATCGCACGCGCGATCGCAAGGCATTGCTTCTCGCCGCCGGACATCGTGCCGATGGGCTGATGCGGATCGCGCACGTTGATGCCCATTTCCGCAAGCTTGGCGCGCGAGGTTTCGGCGGCGAGATCGAGATCCATCACGCTGAAGAGGCCGAAGCGCTTCTTCTGCGGTTCGCGGCCCATGAAAAAATTACGCGCCACCGAAAGCAGTGGCACGAGCGCGAGATCCTGATACACGGTCGCGATGCCGAGATCCAGCGCTTCCTTCGGCGATTCGAAATGGACCGGCTTGCCATCGACCAGATAGTCGCCGGAAGAGGGCGCATGCACGCCCGCGAGCGTCTTGATGAGCGTGGACTTGCCCGCGCCGTTGTCGCCGAGCAGGCAATGCACTTCGCCGCGCTTGAGCCGCAACGTGACGCCGTTGAGGGCGATCACCTTGCCGAAAAATTTGCTGACGTTCTCGAGTGCGAGGATGTTGTCGTCGTTCATGTCGGTTCTCCTCTCATTGAGCCTGCGAGACGCGGCGGCGCACGTAGTGGTTGAAGAGCACGGCGATCAGCAGCATCACGCCGAGGAACACACGGAACCAGTCCGAGCTCACGTTCGTATAAGTGATGCCGATCTGCACGACGCCGAAGATCAGTGCGCCGAAGCATGCGCCGACCACCGAGCCGTAACCGCCCGTCAGCAACGTGCCGCCGATGACCGCCGCGATGATCGCCTCGAATTCCTTCTGCAGGCCGCGGTCGGCCGCCGCGGAACCGATGTCGCACACTTGAAGCACGGCGAACAGGCACGAGCAGAACGCGGTCAGCACGAACAGCGAAATCTTCACGCGCTTCACCGGCACGCCGACGTTCTTCGCGGCATTCGCATCGCCCCCGACCGCGAGAATCCAGTTGCCGTAGCGCGTCTTGGCGAGCACGAACGCGCCGATTGCCGCGAGCACGAGCCACCAGATGATGACCTTCGGAATGCCCGGCACGAGCGGCTCGCCGCTATCGAGCAACTTGCCGATGCCCATGTGCGCGAGCCAGGTGAACACGCCGTGGAGGGCGACGCCATGAAAGAGCGTGTTGGCGATCGGATCGGCCTGCGCGAGATCGCCCACGCCGGAGATGATGGTGCGGTCCGCGAACATGATCGACAGCGCGAGCGTCAGGCCGCGCAGGATGAACAGGAAGGCGAGCGTGACGATGAACGAAGGCAGCCGCGTCCTCATCACGAGATAGCCGTTCAATGCGCCGAGCAGCATCGACATCACGAAGGCGAAGAGAATGGAAAGCGACAACGGCCAGTGAAAGTAGACCGAGGGCAACGCGACCATCATGCCCGCGAAACCGATCATCGAACCGATGGACAGGTCGAACTCGCCCGCGATCATCAGAAGACACGCGCCGACCGCGAGCAGCCCGAGATAGGCGGCGACCTGCGACCAGTTCATGACGCCGTCGAGGTTGAACATGCCCGACGAACCCGCGCCGAAGCCGAACACGAGGAACACGAGCACCGTGCCCGAAATGGCCGCGAATTCAGGGCGATTCAGCAAATGACCGAACCACGATTGCCGGCGTACGCGCTCATCCGAGGGCTTCGCGTTGTCAGGTGTGTCAGCGGTGTCCTGCTGAGGATTCACGTGGGGAGGGTAATGCTTGCCGGCTACGCCCATGATGGCTCCTTGAGACTCGAGACGAAGTTCAGTTCAGCGGCGATGCGCGCGCCCCTGCCGCGTCCGCGAACGGACGCAGTAAGACACAGTGGACTTGAGAAAAGCGGGCGGTTCCTGGCTTACCGAAGCCGCCCGAAGAAGGTCATGCCGGGATCAACGATATTGACCGGCGTACTTCACGACCTTGTCGAGATTTTCTTTGGTGATGAAGCCCGGACCCGAACGAATGTTCCTGGGGCCGTACGACGGTTCCAATCCGTAGGTTGCGAGGCGTGCCTTGAACTTCGGATTCGCTTCGAGAATCTGGCGGATCTTCGCCGGATCGGTGGTGTGCTCCTTGTGGACGATCGCGAGTACCGCCACCGGGATATAGCCTTGCAGATACGGCTGCTGATCGATCGCGAACTTGATCGTGCCGTCCTTGATCGCTTTCGCGATGTCATCGGAGAAGTCGAAGGTAACGAAATAGACCTTGTTTTGCAGGCCCATTTGGGCGACTGCCTTGAGCGTCGCGGAAGCGGGCGTCGGTCCGAGCGTGAGGATCGCTTGCGTGTCCGGATGATTGCGCAGGAACGCCGAGACTTTCGACTGGATCTCGGTCGGGTCCTGGCCCGAATCGAGCGTCGCGGCCTTGTAGTCGACACCGAGCGCATCGGCGAAACCGCGGCAGCGATCGAACGAAACCGTGTTCGTCGCGATGTGGTTCACGCACAGAAACGATTTGATGCCCGCGGCCTTCGCCTTTTCGCCCGCCGCCTTGCCCGCGACATATTCGGGCTGGCCGACGTGCATGATCGCGCCCAGTTGCGCGCTTTGTTCTTCGGTGCCCGAGTTGATCGTAACGAGTGGAATCTTCTTCGCGGTGACCTTGTTGAGCGAACTCTTCAGCACGTCGAAGTCGGCGATGGTGGTGATGACGCCGTCGTAGTTGCGCGCGGCGGCCTGCTCGATCAGACGCGACATGTCCGCGATATCGCCGTTCGGCGGATTGCGGTAGTCCGTCTGCACGTTGAAGTCTTCATCCGCCTGCTTGATCGCGTTCTTGATGGTGTTCCACCAGGAATCCGAATCCGGCGCGTGGCTGATCAGCACGAACTTCGCGTCGGGCGCCGCGTGAGCGGGACTCGCCGCCATCAACGTTGCGCTGCACAACGCAGCAGCAGCCACCAGCGCGCGCAGCGCGGCCCGACCGTTGCAAAGGGTCATTGTCTCCACCTATCTCGGTTGTTGTTTGGTGTGATGTCTCGCGAGCCGACCTTTTGATGTGCCGTGCTCAGGACCAAGAGTAGGTCAGTTTTCGGTGGTCTGCAACAGATATTTTATTGGTGCGGCAAATGGAAAATACATTCCAATTTGCTTGCCGCGTTCCTATAATCGGTTCTACGACGAACATCGAAAGAGCCTCTGATGGATGACGCCAGCACCGACGTACAAAGCGTCGACGAACTCATGCAGCGGATCACCGACGCGTACGACTCCCTGCCGCGCCAGTTGAAGAGCGTCGCGAGCTACATCGAACAGCATCGCCAGAGCGTGATGATGGATCGCACGAGCGATATCGCGAGTGCATGCGGCGTGCACGCGTCCGCGGTCGTGCGTTTTGCGCAGCGCTTCGGCTTCTCCGGCTTCTCCGACTTGCAGGCCGTGTTCAGGCAGGCCTACACGGGCGCGGGCGGCTCGCAGCAGAGCTATCAGCAGCGCATCCGCAAGCTCATCGACGAGAAGGCGGGCGAGGCGTCGGGCCTGTCGGTGGCGCGCGAGTTCATCGCGGCGAGCCGCACGGGTCTCGACGAGCTCGAAGCCGGCCTCGACGACGCGCAGTTCGAAGCCGCCGTCGACATGCTTTCGCAAGCCGAGAACATCTATGTGATCGGCGTGCGCCGGTCGTTCGCGGTGGCAAGCTACATCGTCTATGCATTGCAGCACACGAAGAAGCGCGTGCATCTGATTTCGGGCTTCGGCGGCATGTTCCGCGAGCAGGTCCGCAGCGTGAAGAAGGGGGATGTGGTGGTCGCGATCAGCTTCGCGCCCTACGGCAAGGAGACGCAGTACTGCGTGCGCGCCGCGCAGCATCACGGTGCGAAGACCCTCGTCATCACCGATAGCCAGCTTTCGCCGCTCGCGCGTCACGCGAGCGCGAGCCTGTTCGTGAAGGAAGGCAGCGCGTTCGCGTTCCGTTCGCTCACGAGCACCATTTGCCTGTGCCAGGCGTTGTTCATCGCGCTCGCGTACCGGCTGGAGTTGAACGTCGAGGAATCCAAGGAGACAGGTGGCTATGACGATTGATGTGGCGGTGTTCGGGGCAGGGCGCATCGGCAAGATCCACGCGGCCAATCTCGCGCGGCAGTCGGGCGTGCGTTTGAAATACGTCGTCGATGTGAATCGTGACGCGGCGTGCGCGTTGGCGGCTTTATATGGAGCGCAGGTCGCCGACGTCGACGGCGCGATGGGCGATGCCTCCGTCGCTGCGACCGTCGTATGTTCGAGCACGGACACGCATGCGGATCTGATTCTCGCCTCCGCGGCGCAGAAGAAGCATGTGTTCTGCGAGAAGCCCGTCGATCTCACGATCGAGCGCGCGCGTGCGTGCGCCGATGCTGTCGCGCAAGCGGGCGTCGTCTGCATGATCGGCTTTCAGCGCCGCTTCGATCCCACGTTCTCGGCGCTGAAGACGCGCATCGATGCGGGCGAGATCGGCGAGCCGGAGATGCTGATCGTCACGAGCCGCGATCCGGGCGCGCCGCCGGTCGAGTACATCAAGCATTCGGGCGGCATCTTCAAGGACATGCTGATCCACGACTTCGATATCTTCCGCTGGATTCTCGACGACGAAGCCGACACGCTGCACGCGACGGGCAGTTGCCTGAGCGATCCGGCCATCGCCGATGCGGGCGATATCGATTCGACGGCAGTGACGATTCGCACGAAGCGCGGGCGTCTGTGCCAGATCAACACGGCGCGGCGCGCGGCGTATGGCTACGATCAGCGCTTCGAGTTGCTCGGCAGCGCCGGCATGCTGCAAGCGGGCAACGTGCGGCCGACGGAAGTCACCGCCTATACGACAGCGGCGGTCTCGAGCGACAAGCCCGAAGCGTTCTTTCTGGAGCGCTATCGCGCGGCCTACGCGGCGGAAATCGCGCATTTCTTCGATGCGGTCGAGTCGGGCAAGCCGGTGCGTACCACGGTCGCGGACGGATTGAAGGCGCTGGAACTGGCCGAAGCCGCGACGTTGTCGTGGCGCGAGAAGCGCATCGTCACGTTCGGGGAGAACGTCGCATGAATCCGCTGCGCGTCGGTATCGTCGGACTGGGGCGGCTCGGGCTCCGGCATGCGGAAAATCTCGCGTGGCACGTGCCGGGCGCGAGACTCGTCGCGGCGTGCAGCCCGGTGAAGGAAGAGCGCGCGTGGGCGGCGGCGTCGTTGCCCGAGTTGTCGCTCCATGCGGACTACGACGAACTGCTCGCGGACGCTTCCATCGACGCGGTGTGGCTCGTCACGCCCACGTCGCTGCATGCGCGGCAGATCATCGCCGCATTGCGCGCGGGCAAGCACGTGTTCTGCGAGAAGCCGCTGTCGCTCGATCTCGCCGAATGCGACGCCGTGCTGGAAGAACATGCGCGTCATGCGCATCTGCATGTGATGATCGGCTTCGTGCGGCGCTTCGATGCGAGCTATCGCGATGCGTTCGACGGCATCGCGAAAGGGGCGATCGGCCGGCCCTTCATGGTGCGCTCGCAGACCTGCGACAAGAACGATCCGGACGGCTTCTTCGTGCGATTCGCGCCGACATCGGGCGGGCTCTTTCTCGATTGCAGCGTGCATGACATCGATCTCGCGCGCTGGCTGCTCGGCAATCCGCGCGCCCGGCGCGTATATGCGAGCGGCACCATTGCGATTCACGACGGCTTGCGCGAGTGCGGCGACATCGACAACGGCGTGGGCACCATCGAGTTCGAGGACGGGCGGATTGCGGTGTTGTACGCATCGCGCACGATGGCGCATGGGCACGACACGCAGACGGAGGTGATCGGCACGGCGGGCGCGCTGTCGGTGGGGCGCAATCCGCGCGCGAACCGCGTCGAGATCGCCGATGCAAACGGTATGCGCAATGCCTGCACGCCGACGTTCTTCGAGCGCTTCGAGGATGCGTTTTTGCGCGAGGCACAGGCGTTCGTGGCGTTGCTCGCGGACGGGAGACCGACCGGGCTCACACTGGAAGATGCGCGGGAAGCGACGCGTATCGGCATCGCGATGCGGCAGGCTTATGAAAGCGGGCGGGCGGTGGAGTTGTGACTGCTGCGCTAGAATCGAACCTTCACCGAGCGCTCACCCACAGGCAAAGAAAGGTTCAATCGCGATGGAAGTTCACAAGGAAGTCGACGCGCGCGGGCTCAACTGTCCGTTGCCGATTCTGCGGGCCAAGAAGGCGCTCGCCGACATGACGAGCGGTCAGATTCTGAAAGTGCTCGCAACCGACCCGGGATCGCAGCGCGATTTCGCGGCGTTCGCCAAACAGACCGGCAACGAGATCGTCGAGTCGACGTCGCAGGACAAGACGTTTATTTTTCTGATGCGTCGTCGCTGAAAGAGACAAACAGGCGTCCAAAGACAAAATGCCCGTCACGCAGGTGACGGGCATTTTTGTTCAACCGGATCGGCCAGTGCTTCAGCCTTCGAGAATCGGCGCGCGGTTGCGCAGGTATTCCTCGAAATCGGCCTTCACTTCCGGATGACGCAGGGCGAACTCCACCGTGGCCTTCAGATAGCCCAGCTTGCTGCCGCAATCGAAACGGGTGCCGTGGTACTTGTACGCGAGCACTTGCTCGTCCGACAGCAGGGATTGGATCGCGTCCGTCAGTTGCAGTTCGCCGCCCGCGCCCGGCTTCAGCGCGCGGATGTGATCGAAGATGCGCGGCTTGAGCACGTAACGGCCGACCACGCCCAGGTTCGACGGCGCCACGGCCGGTTCCGGCTTCTCGACGATGCCCGCGAGCTTGAAGATATTGTCTTCCCACTCCTTGCCGTCGATGACCCCGTAAGACTTCGATTCCTCAGGCGGGATTTCTTCGACGCCGATCACCGAGCTGTGATAGTGGTCGAACACTTCGATCATCTGCGTCATGACGGGCGGCTTGCCGTACAGCAAGTCGTCCGCGAGGATCACGGCGAACGGGTTGTCGCCGACGAGCTTCTCGGCGCACAGCACCGCGTGGCCGAGACCGAGTGCTTCGGCCTGACGAACATAAAAGCAGTCCACGTGGCTCGGCTTGATGCTGCGCACGAGCTCGAGCAGCTTGTCCTTGCCGCGCGCCTCGAGTTCCGCTTCGATCTCATAGGACTTGTCGAAATGGTCTTCGATGGCACGCTTGCTGCGACCCGTCACGAAGATCATTTCTGTAATGCCGGCCGCCATCGCTTCCTCGACCGCGTACTGAATCAGCGGCTTGTCCACGACAGGCAGCATTTCCTTCGGGCTTGCCTTGGTCGCCGGTAGGAACCGCGTGCCCAGACCCGCGACGGGAAAAACCGCTTTGGTAACTTTTAGCATGTGATGACCCTGATCCTCTTAATCATTGAAACGTCGAGACAACCGGAACGGATCGATAAATGATTCGAACCCCCAATTTCAGGCGGGCAGACGCAATAATTGGGCCTGAAGTTTCTCGATGGTGGTTCCGTATTCTGCCAGCCTTTTGCGCTCCTGTTCAACGACGGCCGCCGGTGCTTTTGCAACAAAGCTTTCATTCCCCAGCTTCGCGTTACATTTAGCGATCTCGGCATTCAGCCGGTCCACTTCCTTCGTCAGACGCTCACGCTCCGCGGCGACATCGATCTCGACTTTCAGCACGAGCTTGCTCGTGCCGACGATCGCGACCGGCGCGCCATGAGCCTCTTTGTCGAGGGCGGCTTCGTCGTCGATGATCTTCACTTCGGAAAGACGCGCGAGGGCGGCGATATACGGCGCGAACGTGGTGAGGCGCGCCGCGTCGCCGTGCGCGAGCAACGGCACCTTCACCGCGGGCGACAGATTCATTTCGCCACGCAGATTACGACATGCATCGATGACACTCTTCAGTTCGGCGGCCCACTGTTCCGCGGATTCGTCGATCTTTTTCTGCTCGGCGCGCGGGTAGGGCTGCGTCATGATCGAAACGTCGCCTTCCTTCGCGCCCGACGGGAACGCGTCGGTCAGCGGAGCGACCTTCTGCCACAGCGCCTCGGTGATGAACGGAATGATCGGATGCGCGAGGCGCAGCACCGTTTCCAGCACGCGCAACAGCGTGCGGCGCGTCGCGGTCTGCTGTTCCGGCGTGCCGTTCTGGATTTGCACCTTCGCGAGTTCGAGATACCAGTCGCAGTATTCATCCCACACGAACTTGTAAATCGCGTTCGCTACGTTGTCGAATCGGTAGTCCGCGAAGCCCTTCTCGACTTCCGCCTCCACGCGCTGAAGCAGCGACACGATCCAGAAGTCGGCCTGCGAGAAATCGGTGTAGCCGCCCGGACCGCAATCGCCCGGCTTGCACGCGCCCGGATTCGCGAAGCCGCAATCGTGGCCTTCGCAATTCATCAACACGAAACGCGTGGCGTTCCACAGCTTGTTGCAGAAGTTGCGATAGCCCTCGCAGCGCGCGAGGTCGAAGTTCACGTTGCGGCCGAGCGTGGCCATCGACGCCATCGTGAAGCGCAGCGCATCCGTGCCGAACGACGGAATGCCTTCGGGGAATTCCTTGCGCGTCTTCTTCTCGATCTGCGCGGCGGCCTTCGGGTTCATGAGGCCCGTCGTGCGCTTCGCGACGAGCGATTCGAGATCGATGCCGTCCACGATGTCGATCGGGTCGAGCGTGTTGCCCTTGCTCTTCGACATCTTCTGACCTTCGGCGTCACGCACGAGGCCGTGCACATAGACGGTGTCGAACGGCACCTTTCCGGTGAAATGCGTCGTCATCATCACCATTCTGGCGACCCAGAAGAAGATGATGTCGAAACCGGTCACGAGCACGGAAGAGGGCAGGAATGCCTCGAGCTCCTTCGTCTTGTTCGGCCAGCCGAGCGACGAGAACGGCACGAGCGCGGAGGAGAACCACGTGTCGAGCACGTCTTCATCGCGCTTGAGCGGGCCTTTGTAGCCTTGCGCGTCGGCATCGGCGCGGGCCTCTTCCTCGGTCTTCGCGACGAAGATCTCGCCGTTCTCGCCGTACCACGCGGGAATCTGATGGCCCCACCACAACTGACGCGAGATGCACCAGTCCTGAATGTTCTCGAGCCACTGATAGTACGTCGTGGTCCAGTTCTCCGGCACGAACTTGATCTTGCCGCTTCTCACGACATCGAGCGACGTCTCCGTGATCGACTTGCCCGGATTGAACGTGCCTTCGGGCGCGGGCTTGGTCATCGCGACGAACCATTGGTCCGTGAGCATCGGCTCGATCACGACCTGCGTGCGATCGCCGCGCGGCACCATCAGCTTGTGCGGCTTGACGGATTCGAGCAGGCCGAGCGCTTCGAGATCCTTCACGACCTCCTTGCGCGCATCGAAGCGGTCCATGCCGCGATACTTCTCGGGCGCGTTGTCGTTGATCTTCGCGTCGAGCGTGAGGATCTCGATCTGCGGCAGCTTGTGGCGCTGGCCGACGGCGTAGTCGTTGAAATCGTGCGCGGGCGTGACCTTCACGACGCCGGTGCCGAATTCGCGATCGACGTATTCATCGGCGATGACGGGGATTTCGCGATCGCAAAGGGGCAGCACGACCGTCTTGCCGATCAGATGCTGATAGCGCTCGTCATCCGGATGCACCATCACGGCGACGTCGCCGAGCATGGTTTCGGGGCGCGTCGTCGCAACCGTCAGATGGCCGGAGCCGTCCGGCAGCGGATAGCGGATATGCCACAGGCTGCCGTTCTCTTCCTCGCTCACCACTTCGAGATCCGACACGGCCGTGCCGAGCACCGGGTCCCAGTTCACGAGACGCTTGCCCCGGTAGATGAGGCCTTGCTTGTAGAGCGTGACGAATACGACACCCACGGCGGCCGACATCTTGTCGTCCATCGTGAAGTACTCGCGCGACCAGTCGATCGACGCGCCGAGGCGGCGCACCTGATTCGTGATCGTCGAGCCGGACTGCTGCTTCCATGCCCAGACGCGCTTCAGGAATTCCTCGCGGCCGAGGTCGTGGCGCGAGACGCCCTGCGCGTCGAGCTGGCGCTCGACGACGATCTGCGTCGCGATGCCCGCGTGGTCCGTGCCCGGCACCCACAGCGTGTTCTCGCCGAGCATGCGGTGATAGCGCGTGAGACCGTCCATGATGGTCTGGTTGAACGCATGCCCCATGTGCAGCGTCCCGGTGACGTTCGGAGGCGGCAACTGGATGGAGAAATTCTTCGCGCCTTCTTTGAACGTGGGCGCGCAAAGGCCGCGTTTTTCCCATTCCGGGCCCCATTGGGACTCGATCTTTTGAGGCTCGAAGCTCTTCGCAAGCGTGCTGTCGCTCATTTGTGGAATCTGCCGAAAAATGCGTGAAAAAATGCGGGGGAATCCCCAATTATAAGGTTCCGCGCGGTCCGTCGGACGAATTCGGGCCGTGGGCGGGCGCGCTGCGGCAGCCGGCGACTCCATCAGCGCGGTCTTATAATGACCGGCCCGTCGCCAGAATTATTTCTGGCCCGCTCTCCTGCCGCTGCACTTTCCCATGCCCGACCTGCTCGCGAATCTGAACCCCGAACAACTTGCCGCCGTGACGCTGCCGAACGAGCCCGCGCTCATTCTCGCGGGCGCCGGCAGCGGCAAGACGCGCGTGCTCATCACACGCATCGCATGGCTGATCCAGCAGGGCTATGCGTCGCCGCCGACGGTGCTGGCCGTCACCTTCACGAACAAGGCCGCGCGCGAAATGATGGCGCGTCTCTCCGCGCTTCTGCCGATCGACACGCGCGGGATGTGGATCGGCACCTTTCACGGCCTGTGCAACCGCATGCTGCGCGCGCATTACCGCGACGCCGGCCTGCCGCAGGCCTTCCAGATCCTCGATACGGCCGACCAGCTTTCGGCCATCAAGCGTCTGATGAAGGGCCTGAACGTAGACGACGAAAAGTATCCGGCGAAGAACCTCCAGTACTTCATCAACAACGCGAAGGAGCAGGGCTTGCGTCCGAAAGACGTCGATGCCACCGACGCGTTCAACCGCAAGTTCGTCGAGCTCTACGAAGCTTACGATCAGCAATGCCAGCGCGAGGGCGTCGTCGACTTTCCGGAGCTGCTGCTGCGCTGTCATGAGCTGCTCGCGCACAATCCGCCGCTGCGCGCGCACTATCAGGCGCGCTTTCGCAACATTCTCGTCGACGAGTTTCAGGACACGAACAAGCTGCAATATGCGTGGCTGAAACAGCTCGCGGGCGAGCACAACGCGATCTTCGCGGTCGGCGACGACGACCAGTCGATCTACGCATTCCGCGGCGCGAACGTCGGCAACATGCACGACTTCGAGCGCGAGTTTCGCGTGCGCAATCTCATCAAGCTGGAGCAGAACTACCGCTCGCACGGCCACATTCTCGATACGGCGAACTATCTCATCGCGAACAACGCACGGCGGCTCGGCAAGAATCTGCGCACCGACGCGGGCCACGGCGAGCCGGTGCGCGTCTACGAGGCCGCCACGGATTCGCAGGAAGCGGGCTGGATCGTCGAGGAGATCAAGGCGCTCATCAATACGGGCGTGTCGCGCGGCGAGGTCGCGGTGCTTTATCGCAGCAACGCGCAGTCGCGGACCATCGAGCATACGCTCGTGAACGCGGGCATTCCGTATCGCGTGTATGGCGGCCTGCGCTTTTTCGAGCGTCAGGAAGTGAAGCATGCGCTCGCGTATCTGCGTCTGATCGACAACCCGAACGACGACACCGCGTTCGCGCGCGTCGTCAATTTCCCGACGCGCGGCATCGGTGCGCGTTCCATCGAGCAACTGGCCGACGCGGCGCGTCTCTACAACTGTTCGATGGCCGCCGCCGTGCCGTATGTCACCGGCAAGGCGGGCTCGAGCCTCGGCGCGTTCGCGACGCTCATCGCAAAGATGCGCGCCGAGACGCAGCAGATGAGCCTGCCGGAAACGGTCGAATACGTCGTGCGCGCGAGCGGTCTCGCCGCATTCTATGAAACCGAGCGCGAAGGGCAGGATCGTCTCGAGAACTTGCAGGAACTCGTGAACGCCGCGGCTGCGTTCGTCAGCGAGGAAGGGTACGGCCTCGACACGCCCGCGCGCTCGATTCCGCTGCGCCCGGGCGCGACATCGGCGCCGGAGATCGCGGCGGTGAGCGAGGACGGCGAGATCGAAGTGCTCGATGCGCCCGGCATCGCCGATCCCGCGCAGAATCCCGACACGATGACGCCGCTCGCCGGTTTTCTGTCGCACGCGTCGCTCGAAGCCGGCGACAACCAGGCGCAGGCCGGCCAGGACGCCGTGCAACTCATGACGGTGCACGCGGCGAAGGGCCTCGAGTTCACGGCGGTGTTCATCACCGGGCTGGAAGAAGGTTTGTTCCCGCACGAGAACAGCGCGCAGGAATCGGACGGGCTGGAGGAGGAGCGGCGTCTCATGTACGTGGCGATCACGCGGGCGAAGGAGCGGCTTTATCTGTCGTTCGCGCAGAGCCGCATGCTGCACGGTCAGACGCGCTACAACATCCGCTCGCGTTTCTTCGATGAACTGCCGGAAGGCTCGCTCAAGTGGCTCACGCCGAAGATCGAGGCGGGCGCGCGCTGGGGCGGACGCGCCGACAACGCCGGCTGGGGCCGCGACTGGTTCGCGCGTCCCGGCCAGGAACGCGGGGGTTCGACCTACGGCGGCAGCCAGGCGAGCGCCACGCTGCCCGCGTTCGCGAACGAGCAGCGCGCGGCCGAGTCCGGCTTCAAGGTCGGCCAGGCCGTGTTTCACACGAAGTTCGGCGAAGGCACCGTGACGGCGCTCGAAGGCTCCGGCGGCGACGCGCGCGCGCAAGTGCGCTTCAAGCGCCACGGCGAAAAATGGCTCGCGCTCTCGGTCGCGAAGCTCCAGGCCGTGGAATGAGCATGAAGCGGCTCGGGATCATGGCGGCGCTGCCGCAGGAACTAGGCGATCTGATCGCGCAGATGCAGGCGGCGGGCGAGGTTCGCACGGTCACGCTCGGGCGGCGCGAGTACTACGTCGGCGAGGCGCATGGCCGGGCCGTCGTGGTCACACTGGCGCGCATCGGCAAGGTCGCCGCGGCGGCGACCGCGAGCGCGCTGATCCACGTCTTCGAGGCCGATGCCATCGTCTTCACCGGCGTCGCGGGCGGCGTGCGGGCGGATGTGCAGGTAGGCGACGTCGTCGTCGCGGATGCGTTGATGCAGCACGATCTCGATGCATCGCCGCTCTTTGCGCGCTACGAAGTGCCGCTGCTCGACCGCGCCGGGTTCGACGCCGATCGCCCGCTTTCCGATGTACTCGCCGCGGCCGCCGGCGCGTTCATCGCCGAGGAGGGCGGCGCGCTGTCGGAACGCTTCGCCGTCGCCGCGCCGCGCGTGCATCGCGGGCTCGTTGTGAGCGGCGATCGCTTCATCGCGAGCCACGACGCGCTCTTCGCATTGCGCGCAGCCTTGCCGGACGCGCTCGCGGTCGAAATGGAAGGCGCGGCCATCGCGCAGGTCTGCTACGAGCACGACGTGCCGTGCGCGGTAGTGCGCACGATTTCCGATACGGCCGACGCTGCCGCGCCCGCATCCTTCGCCGAATTCCTGACGTCGATCGCCGCGACTTACTCGTCGGGCATCTTGTCGCGGTTCTTGCGCGCCGCCGCCTGATTCATCGCCAACGCTCGCATTCCAGTAGTCCTCGTTTTCATCGAAAATTCCCGCTTGTAGTTGAGAATGATTCTCAATACAATGAGTCGCTCGACGTGAGGCAGTCATCGAGCAAACGGGAGGTCCGACGACATGACCAACGATTTCACCGCCAGCGGCATCACGGGCAAAGAGCGCCCGCCGCGCGAGATGGACGAGCGTTGCGCGATTTCGACGAACGCCGCCAAGGTTCTCGAAACCACGCGCCGCGCATGGAGCGAAGCGGCCACTCAGGCGCCGAAGGAAGCGACGCGTCGTCCGCCGCGCGTCACGCAGCCCAGGAAACGCGTGACGCCGCGGCGTTCGCGCTGGCCGTCGCTCGTCGCCGCGCTGAACTACTGGAGCCCGAAACCGCTGTGAACGCCGCCGATTCCACTTCGACACCCGTCACGCTGCCCTCGCTCGCACTCGACGAGCGCCTTTTCGATGCGAGCCGATTCCCGCTCGTGCGCCTGCGTCCTCGCGCCGTGAAACCGGGTTACGCGTTCGCATGGAGTGCGCAGATGCGACGCCTCCTGGCGCTCGCGACGCCCTTCGTGCTGGTGGCCGAGCACGACGAGAACGAAACCGCCGACGACGCGCGTCTGCGCGCCGCCTGGATGCGCACGCATCGCGCGATGCTCGCCGCATATTGCCGCGGCCTGATCGTGATCGAGCCGCGCATCGCGGCGCGCGCAACGACGCGCGAAACGCTGCGCACGCTGACCGAGGGCAGCGGCGTGCGCATGGTCGTCGTGTCGAGCATCCGGGTCGCGGGCGAGCTTGCGCCCGTGCTGCTCAAGCATGCGGCCGCCGCGCCCGCGCCCGTTCCCGCCACGCGCAGCCGGGCGATCTGACGAGCGGACCGATCAGGGCGCGCCCTGTCTAGCAAGCGTTCGATGGCTGCTCTATCCTGTGTCGACCGGAGCGGGCGCTTCAGCGCCTGTTCCGGTCCCATGCACCGCATTCAAGCCAGCCAACGCCGCTTTGCAGAGGACGCGCATGCCGACTTACCAGGAAGCGTATCGACGGTCGATCGAGGAGCCCGAAGCGTTTTGGGCCGAACAGGCCCGACGCATTCATTGGCAGACGCCATTCGATCAGGTGCTCGACCGCAGCAAGCCGCCGTTCGCGCGCTGGTTCGTCGGCGGCAAGACGAATCTGTGCCATAACGCGGTGGACCGGCATCTGGCCTCGCGCGCGCAACAGGACGCGCTCGTCTATGTCTCGACGGAAACGGGCATCGAGCGCCGCTACACCTACGCCGAGCTGCATGCGGAAGTGAACCGGATGGCCGCCGTCATGCGTTCGCTGCATGTGGCGAAGGGCGACCGCGTGCTCATCTATCTGCCGATGATCCCCGAAGCGCTCTTCGCGATGCTCGCGTGCGCGCGTATCGGCGCAATTCATTCGGTCGTGTTCGGCGGCTTCGCGGCGCCGAATCTCGCGGCACGCATCGATGACGCCGAGCCTGCGCTCATCGTCACCGCCGATGCCGGCGCGCGCGCGGGCAAGGTGATCGACTACACGCCGCTCGTCGACGAAGCCCTGTCTCGCGCCGAATACAAGGTGCCGCAGGTGCTCCTGATCGACCGTCAGCTCGCGCCCGAGCGTCTGCAGGCGAGCTATCTCGTCTCGTACGAGCCGCTGCGCGAGCAATTCTTCGATGCCCACGTCCCCTGCGAATGGCTCGAATCCAACGAGCCTTCGTACGTGCTTTACACGTCCGGCACGACGGGCAGGCCGAAGGGCGTGCAGCGCGATGTCGGCGGTTACGCGGTGGCGCTCGCCGCATCGATGGAGCACATTTTTCAGGGCGCGCCGGGCGACACGATGTTCACCGCATCGGATGTCGGCTGGGTCGTCGGGCACAGCTACATCATCTATGCGCCGCTGATCGCCGGACTGACGACGGTGATGTACGAAGGCACGCCGATCCGTCCCGACGGCGGCGTCTGGTGGCGGCTCGTCGAGCAGTACAAAATCAACCTGATGTTCACCGCGCCGACTGCGATTCGCGTGCTCAAGAAGCAGGACCCGGCGCTGATGGAGAAATACGATCTGTCGAGTCTGCGCACGCTGTTTCTCGCGGGCGAGCCGCTCGACGAGCCGACCGCGCAGTGGATCCAGAGCGCGTTGAAGAAGCCCGTCATCGACAACTACTGGCAGACGGAAACCGGTTGGCCGATGATCGCGATTCCGCGCGGCATCGAGGAATTGCCGACGAAGCTCGGCTCGCCGGGCGTGCCGTCGATGGGCTTCGACCTCAAGCTGCGCAACGAAGCAACGGGCGATACATGCGCGCCGGGCGAGAAGGGCGTCGTCACGCTGTCGTATCCGTTGCCGCCGGGCTGCATGCAGACCGTGTGGCGCGATGACAAGCGTTTCGTCGATACGTACTGGAAGAGCGTGCCGGATCAGATGGTCTACTCGACCTTCGACTGGGGCGTGCAGGATGAAGACGGCTACGTGTCGATTCTCGGGCGCACCGACGACGTGATTAATGTCGCGGGGCATAGACTCGGGACGCGCGAGATCGAGGAGGCGCTGTCGGCGCATCCGGCCGTGGCCGAAGTCGCGGTCGTCGGAATTGCGGATTCGGTGAAGGGCCAGGCCGCGGCGGCGTTCGTCGTGCTGCGCGATGCGGATCGCATCAATGCGCCGGGCGCGCGCGAGGGCATGGAGGCGGAGCTCTGTCACGCGGTGGATTCGCAGCTCGGGGCGATCGCGCGTCCGGCCAGAGTCCATTTCGTGACGATGCTGCCCAAGACGCGCTCGGGGAAGCTGCTGCGAAGAGCGATCGCGGCGCTCGCCGAAGGGCGCGATCCGGGCGAGTTGCCGACCATCGAAGATCCGGGCGCGTTGATGCAGGTGAGAGAAGCGCTGGGAAACTGAGTGCCTGAAGCGCGAAGGGCGCGCGATCCGCTGAAGGACCGGCGCGCCCGCCGCGATGCATCACGCCATGTTGCGATCAGCCCTTCGCATGCGCCTCATGCGTCTTCGGCAGCAACACCGTCAGGACGCCGAGCAACGGCAGGAACGCGCAAACCTTGTACACGTAGTCGATGCTGGTGGTATCGGCGAGATGCCCGAGCACCGCCGCGCCCACACCGCCCATCCCGAAGGCGAAGCCGAAGAACAGGCCCGCGACCATTCCGACCTTGCCCGGAATCAACTCCTGCGCATACACGAGAATCGCCGAGAACGCCGAGGCCAGCACGAGCCCGATGATCACCGACAGCACGCCCGTCCAGAAGAGATTCGCATAAGGCATCAGCAGCGTGAACGGCGCGACGCCGAGAATCGATACCCAGATCACCGCCTTGCGCCCGACCTTGTCGCCGACCGGCCCGCCGATGATCGTGCCCGCCGCCACCGCCGCGAGGAACACGAACAGGTGAATCTGCGCGGCCTGCACCGACAGGCCGAACTTGCTGATCAGATAGAACGTAAAGTAACTGGTGATGCTCGCGAGATAGAAGTACTTCGAGAACACGAGCAGCACGAGCACGCTCATTGCCATGATGACCTTGTTGCGCGGCAGCGTGGCATGCGCGACCTGCGCGCGGCCCTTCTTCGTCGCCGGATGACGCTTGTACCAGCGGCCGATGTTGGCCAGCACGAACATCGCGACGAGCGCCGCCGCCGAAAACCACGCGATGCTCTTCTGCCCGTGCGGGATGACGATCAGTGCGGCGAGCAGCGGCCCGAGCGACGAGCCCGCGTTGCCGCCGACCTGAAAGAGCGACTGCGCGAGGCCGTGCCTGCCGCCCGACGCCATGCGCGCGACCCGCGACGACTCCGGATGAAACACCGACGATCCGCAACCGACCAGCGCCGCGGCGATCAGCAGCGTGCCGAAATTGCCCGCGACCGACATCAGCAAGAGACCCGACAGCGTGAAGCCCATGCCGACGGGCAGCGAGTAAGGCTTCGGGTGCTTGTCCGTATATAACCCGACGAGCGGTTGCAGGAGCGAAGCCGTGACCTGATACACCAGCGTGATGAGGCCGATCTGTCCGAACGAGAGCGCGAACTCGCTCTTGAACATCGGATAGATCGCCAGAATCAGCGACTGGATCATGTCGTTCAAAAGGTGCGAGAAGCTGATCGCGCCCAGAACGGAATACACGGTGCGTTGCGTGCCCGTGCTCGCGGAACCCGCGGCGGCGGCGCCGGCCGGTGCGCCGGAAGGCGACAAAGCGCCCTTGTCGATGCTCGTTTGCATGATGAATGGCAGAAAAGAAGCGGAAAACGTCCCAGGTTTTTGATCTCTTTCAGTGCGACATTTATGCGCAAGCTGAATTTCTGACAAGTTTAGGCTGTCCCCGTTGCGTTGTCCTGCCAAGCTTTGTCGCGAATCGGACACGATAACCGGCGCGTGTCGCGGTTGTTTCGTCTTACGCAACGATTTTTGGCCGGTTATAAAAAGCGCGACGGGCGAACGCGTGTTCGCTTCGCCATAAAAAGGCTCAAGAAGCCGGCAAACTTGCCGTACTCCCGGTGGGGACCAGACCAGGGCTTGCCGCACGACGGCTACGCCCGCAGATCAATTCGGGGATCGATCGATGAAACTGTTTTCGCTACGCACCGCAAAAGACGCGGGCTTCGTGGCGCACGCCGACGCCGCGGCGGCTGAAGCACATACGCACGAGCACACGACGAGGCGCGCGCTGTCCGTCAAGGCATCGCTCAGGCTCGCGTTCGGGCTCGTGCTCGCCGGGACGCTTGCCATCGGCGCGATTTCGCTCACGCAGATCAGCCGTCTGAACGGCGCGACCGAATCCATTTACACGCAAGGCTACGTCGCGAGCCGCGCGGCCGAGGAAACGCGCGGTTATCTGCTGCGTGCGAGCCGCTCGCAGAAGATGCTGCTCACCGCGTCCACCGCGAAAGAGCGCGACGATCTTGGCGCGCAGATCGAGCAGTCGCTCGCGGACATCGTGAAGGAGCAGACGCAGCTCGCGCAATATATCGATCACGCCGACAAGGACGCGCTCGCGCAGCAAAAGAGTTTCTCCACGGCGCTCGCGAAGTGGAGCGACAACCTGCGCACCTTCGTCAAGCTCGTGAAAGAGCAGCCGCTCGATCTTTCGCAGATGAACTGGCAAGTCGGCACGCAGGACGTGTCGCTGCTCGTCGAAACGGGCAAGCTCGAAAAGATGGTCGACGATCTCGTCGCGCGCCGTGGCGCCGCGGCCAAGGCGACGATCGATTCCGCCGCGTTCATCTTCCATTCGTCGTTCGTGATGGTCTCGGTGCTGACGCTCGGCTTGCTCGTGCTCGCGATCGTCGTCTCCGAATGGGTCGTGCGCCGTCTCGCCGGACAGCTCGGCGGCGAGCCCGGCTACGCGAAGGACATCGCGCGGCGCATCGCGTCGGGCGATCTCGCGTATCCGGTCAAGCTCAAGCGCCGCGACGATGCCTCGATGCTGCACGCGCTCTCCGAAATGCAGGCGGGCCTTTCGTCGACCGTCGGCGATATCGCCGCGAGCGCGGAGGCGATCGCATCGGCGTCGAGCGAGATTTCCACGGGCAACGTCGACCTGTCGCGCCGCACCGAGGAGCAGGCCGTCGCGCTGGAGAAGACCGCGGCCAGCATGGAGCAGCTCACATCGACGGTGCGTCAGAACGCGGACAACGCGAAGCAGGCGAGCACGCTCGCCGCGAACGCATCGGCGATCGCGGAGAAGGGCGGTGCCGTCGTCGGCCGCGTCGTCGAGACGATGCAGCGCATCGATGCCAGCGCAAAGAGTATCGGCGACATCATCGGCGTGATCGAGGGCATCGCGTTTCAGACCAACATCCTCGCGCTGAATGCGGCGGTCGAGGCCGCGCGCGCGGGCGAGCAGGGGCGCGGCTTCGCGGTCGTCGCGGGCGAGGTGCGCAGTCTCGCGCAGCGCTCGTCGTCGGCGGCGAAGGAGATCAAAGGCCTGATCGATACGTCGGTGTCGCGCGTGTCGGACGGCTCGGCCTACGCGCAGGAAGCCGGCGCGACGATGGAGGAAGTCGTGAAGGCGGTGCGCCGCGTCACGGACATCATGGGCGAGATTTCGGCGGCATCGGCGGAGCAGAAGACGGGCATCGAGTCGATTGGCGAAGCCGTCACGAAGATGGACGCGAACACGCAGCAGAACGCCGCGCTCGTCGAAGAGGCGGCAGCGGCGGCGCAATCGCTCGACGATCAGGCGCGCGCGCTGAAGTCGCTGGTCGGCAAATTCCAGTTGGCCTGACGCAATACGTCGATATAGAATCGCGGACGGGCGCGGCAGGGCGCCCGGTCTCGCGAAAGTCTTACGCACCTGCCACGCCTTGCATCAACTCCGGATGGAACCGCACGTCGACCTTTACAGCCGCAGCGAGAACGGCGCAACAAAGGAACAACGTCATGTGGTCCACATCCTGTCCGATTTCTTCTTCCGTTTCCAACAGCGACTTTCTGCGCGAACACGCGCGGCGTCTGCTTCGCCATGCGCGCGACGGCGACACGAGCGCATCCATGCCCGTCTTGCGCCGCCTGCTCGCGGCAAAAGTCACGCGAGCGGAACGTCTCGCGGATCTGCACGCGATGCGCGGCGATCTGCAACTGAAGCATCTTCTTGCGATGCTCGCCGCCGAACTCGGCTACGCGAGCTGGGACGTCTGTAAGCCCGATATCGACGAACGAGCGGGCGCGATTATCGACCGCTATCGGCTCGACGCCGGCGCGTTCAACGACTACGAAAAGAACTGGTTTGCGAACGAGGCGGACGCGCGGGAATGGCAGCGTGCACACGGCGGCTATATCGTGCGATACGGCGAGCAGGCCGTGGCGATTCTCAAGCGGGAATGAGGCAGAAAGGCTGATGCGCGCAAGAAGGAAGCCGATCAGATCAGCTCGACTTCCTTCCAGTTCGCGCTAAGAAAAAAACGGCTCAGTTCCTTCGTAAGCTCGTTCAGCGCGCTCATCTCGGGTGCCGAGATCTTGCGCACGTGCTGCGGGGAAGTCCAGTCGCCGTAGATGAGCGCGACCGTCGAATCGTTCGATTTCACCGGCAGCAGCACGAAAGCCTGCGCCTCGCCGAGTGTGTCCTTGTACCAGCGCGGCAGGCGCGCGTCGATGCGCGCGTCGTGCGCATTCTCGATGAAGATGCCGACCGGATTCGTGATCGCGAGATGGAACACGTCCGGCCGGAAATCCGCGGAGAAGCGCAGTTGCGGCAGCATCGGCCCGACGCCCCCGCCGAGCGCGAGACGCGCGTGGAACTCGTTGTTGGCCTGGCGCACGAACACCACGGTGCGCGACAGGTGCAGGCTCCCGAGAATCGACTCCGAGGCCATCGAGAGCGCGGGCGCGAGGGCATTTTTCGATGGCAACGCGCGCAAGTCTTCGACGCTCGCACCGATGCGCGCTTGCGCCGATACATTCGCGCGAGCCATGGCATCGGCGTTCGCCTGCAGCTCGGAGATCTCGCGGATCACGCCGTCGCTCGCTTCCTCGTTCGCGAGCGCGAGGCTCATTGCCGTGAGCGTCTCGGCGTCCGTCTGGAGCGGGCCGCTGTAGCGGCTGGCGATATCGACGAGCGCCGATTCGCGGCCGTCCACGGCCACGTTCTGCGTGGTGAGCGCGTCGGCGACCTCGGTCGAATAGTTGGAGATGGCGCGCAGCCAGCGCACGTGCTTCGGCACGGTTTCGTCGACGGGCGCGTTGGGATCGGTCGCGCGCATGCCCTCGCGGATCGTCTCGGGCAGGCGCCAGCGATCCGCCGCTTCGAGGCCGATCTCGTCGAAGGTGACGCCCAGAAGCGCGGCGCACGCGTCGCTGTCCGGAATGTTCTCCGAGGCCGCCTTGCGCCGCAACTGATCCCACTCGTGTTCGAGATAGAACGCGACGAGCAGCTTGCCGATCTGCCGCATCAGCGTGCAGACGACCGCTTCCTCGGCGGAGCGCAAATCCTTGTGCTCGGTGAGCTGCCGCGCGACCGCGCCCGAGAGCAGGGTGCGGTTCAGTTCGAGCTTCGCGTCGATACGGCGCGGCGCGCTCTGATGGAAGTGATCGACGAGCTTCAGTCCCACGACGAGATGGCCGACCGCGTCCATGCCGAGGACCATCAGCGCGCGCGTGACGGTGGTGATATTGCCGCCGAACGCGATGTACATCGCCGAATTGGCGAGGCGCAGCACCTTCTGCGTGAGCCCGACGTCCGACAGCACGACTTGCACGAGCGACGTGAAGTCGAGGTCGTCATCGCTCATCGCGGACACGGTCGAGCGCAGCGCCTGAGACAGCATGGGGAAGTCCCCGCGCTCGCTCATGCGTGCCCACAACTTGTCCAGTAATTCGGCCTTGGTGCGTGCCATTGCTAAAAGTAAGAAGCCTGTTCGTTACGCGACGGCTGACCCGAGGCGGCCCAACAAATTCAATCCACCCTGACAACGAAATGTACACGTTATTAGGGAGTTACGGCGCGTCCTTCGATTAGAACACGAACGATCGCCCGCTCATGATGACTCATGCAGCACGAGCGTATTCGACTGGAACGAGCGCGCCAACTCGTCCGACGGCATCGCGTGGCTGATGAGCCAGCCCTGAATATGGTCGCAGCCGAGGTCCGCCAGCAAATCGCGCTGCGCTTCGGTCTCCACCCCTTCGGCGACCAGTTCCAGCCCGAGCGACTGCGCGAGCCCGACGACCGCGCTCACGATCGCGCGGTTGTTGCGGGACGTAATCAGGTTCTCGACAAAGCTGCGGTCGATCTTGAGCTTCGAAAGCGGAAAACGTTGTAAATACGCGAGGCTCGAATAACCGGTGCCGAAATCGTCCACGGCGAAGCGAATGCCGATCGACCTCAGCGCTTCCAGAAGGCGCGTCGCTTCTTCCGGGTCGTGCATCAGGAGGCTCTCGGTGATCTCGAAGACGAGCCGGCGCGCGTCGATGCCGGTGAGCGCGAGCGCTTCCTTCACCGCCGCGGTGAAGCGCTTGTCGCGGAACTGCTGCGGCGACACGTTCACCGACACGTAATCGAGCCGGATGCCGATCGCATCCCACTGCGTGATCTGCATGCACGCGGCCTTCAGCACCCAGTTGCCCAGATAGTTGATGAGGCCGATCGATTCCGCGAGCGGGATGAACGTCGACGGCGGCACGAGCCCGTGCACCGGATGATTCCAGCGCATCAGCGCTTCCACGCCGACCACCGCGCCCGTGCGGATCTTCGTGATCGGCTGGAAGTACAGCGAGAACTCGCCGTTGCGCACGGCTTCGTACAGATCCGCTTCGAGCTTCAGGCGTTCGGCGTCGGCGGGGTTGTCGTCGATCGTGTGGAAGACGAGCGCGTTGCCGCCCGATTCCTTCGCCTGCGCGAGCGCCTGATCGGCCATGCGCAGCAGACTCGTTTGCGCGCCGCTCTTCGCGTTCTTGCCGCTCTGATCCGGATACAGCGCGACCCCCACGCTCGCCGACAAATGCGTGTGCTGCCCGCGATGCCGATACGGCTGCGCGATCGCGGTGAGCAGGCGCCGCCCGAGACCCTCGGCGAGTTCCGCCGTGGTGCCGGCGGGCAGGAGCACGGCGAATTCGTCGCCGGACACGCGGGCCACGCGCTCCCCGTGCCCGGCCGTGTGCTGGATGCGGCGCGCGGTCTCGCGCAGAAGCTCGTCGCCGGCGTCGTAGCCGAGCGCGCGGTTGATGCGCTGATAATCGTCGATGTCGAGCAGCACGAGTCCGGCGTGCGTGCGCATGAGCTCGGCTTCATCCTGCGCCGCGCTGATCGCCGTCTTGAGCGCAACGAGGTTGTCGAGGCCTGTCAGCGGATCGTGGTTGAGCGCGTGCGTGAGCGATGCCTCGCGCTCCCGCCAGTGCGCCACGTCGAACGCGGCGAGCGCGAAACCGGGCGCGCCGCGCGCGGCCGTCGATACGAGCCGCAGCTCGACGCAGACGGGATAGGTGAGCGACTTCACGACGGTCAGCGTCGCCGATTCGAGCCTGCCGCTCGCGCGCGCCCGGGCGACGAGCGCGTGCAGTTCGTCGGCCTCTTCGGACGCGACGAGATCGTGCAGCGTCAGCATGCTCAGATAGTCACGGTGATAGCCGATGAACTCGATGCTCGCATCCGATACATATTGAAAGCGCAGCGCGTCGTCGAGCTGCGCGAGGAAATCGACCGCGCCGAGCGTCGCTTCGGATGCGCCGGCCAGGGCGGGTGCGGCGGTTACGGCAGTCGCCGCGCTCGTCACGGCGTCGGCGTCGCCGGACGGCTCCGGCGGGCTTGCTTCGGGATGCGCGTCGGGCGCGCGGTCGTGCTCCTTGCGCGCGGTGCTTCCCCATGCGCGCGCGAGCACATCGAGCGCGATGCGCCACGGTGCACGGCGGGAGACATTGATCCGGTTCGCTTGCATGGTCTCGTAGGGTTCTGGCGGCTGCGCTCCCCTTCGTCGGACGAACGGCGGCGCGCGAAACGCCGCGTCTCGCGGGTTCCGGCCGGGACGTGCCGCAATGCGCGCGGCACGCTCTATCAGGCGAGTTATCGGCGTGGTGAGCGATTTCTTTAACCCGTCACGAAGGTGCAACAATTCCGAGAGGGATCAAGTTTGTCCAGGAATTGTCGATATGAAGTTTCATATTATCTGGTCAGGCGAATTCGGTTACAGTGGCGCGTTTTCAGTGAGAACGGTTTCCCCGCGCGTGCGATCGTTGCCGGGCCTTCGTCGCGCTGTTGACCACCAGCATTCCGTTCGCCCCGTTTCCGCCCCATGATCGAATTCACCATGCAGCCGGCCTGCGCCATCGCCAGAATTCCGGAGCCGGCCTTCACGCAAGGCTTTACAGCGCCGCAGCGCGCCTCCGAGCGGTCCGTGCGATGCCCGATTCGTCCGTGAAGCGCGCGGCGCCGGCGAGGCGCGGACAGCGCGTATATGTGGGGCGCCAGCCGATCCTCGACGGCGACGGCGTGCTCGTCGCTTACGAACTGCTCTTTCGCGACAGTCCCGACAATCGCGCGCGCGTTCACGACGACATGCAGGCGACCGCGCATGTCGTCGCGCGCACGATCGGCGAGATCGGCGTGCCGGCGGTCCTCGGGCCGCATCCGGGCTACGTGAACATGAGCCGCGAGCTGCTGTTCGACGACATCGTCCACATCATGCAGCCCGAGCGCTTCGTGCTGGAATTGCTGGAGAACATCGCCTTCGACGAGACGCTCTTCAAGCGCTGCGCGCAATTGCGCAACGCGGGCTTTCGCTTCGCGCTCGACGATGTCGTGCGGCTCGACGATGCGCTGCTCGGCGCACTGCCATCGGTGGATATCGTCAAGGTCGATTTTCTGGCGGCGGATCATGACCATCTGCCCGAACTCGCGGCGGCGGTGAAACGGCGCGGCAAGCTGCTCGTGGCCGAGAAGGTCGAGACGCCCGACGATTTCACGCAAGCGCGCAAGCTCGGCTTCGACTTCTTCCAGGGCTATTTCTTCGCGCGGCCGCAGGTGCTGTCGGCGCGTCGCGCCAGTCCCGCGCGCGGCTCGCTGCTGCGCCTGATGGCCGTGCTCGCGGGGGAGCCCGGCATGCGCGAACTGGAGGCGGAGCTGAAGCGCAACCCGGACATCGTCGTGCAGTTGATGCGCCTCGCCAATTCGAGTGCGCAGACGCGCGGGCGGCGCGTGTCGTCGCTGCGCGAGGCGATCGCGGCGACCGGCACGCGCCAGTTGATGCGCTGGACACAGTTGCTGCTCTACGCCGACGGCAGCGGCCTGCCGTGGCGCTCGGACCCGCTCCTGCAGCTCGTCGGCACGCGCGCGCGCTTTCTGGAGCTCGCGGCCGAAATGCTGCGTCCCGCCGACGAAGCCTTCTCCGATGCCGCGTTCATGACCGGCATCTTCTCGCTCGTGCATGTGGTGCTCGACATGCAGCCGGTGGAAATTCTCGATAAGCTCCATCTGGCGGCGGAAATCCGCGGCGCCATCCTGGCGGGCGAGGGGCCGCTCGGCGCGCTGCTCGGCATCGCGCGGGCGGCGGAGCGGGGCGATGCGTCCGCGATCGACGCGAGCCGGCACGCCCGGCCATCGTTCGAGGCGCTCACGCCCGCCGTGCTCGCGAAACTGCAGTTCGATGCGGCGGCGTGGTTCGCCGGACATCGCATGGATCAGGGCGCGGACGACGCGTAGCACGCCGTCTTCGCATGAACGAGGTCATCGAAAGGAGCGCGCATGAAGAGCAGGATTTCCAGCTTTATGGTGGGTGGTGCCTTTGCGATCGCGGCGGCGATGCATCCGCTCACGGCAGGCGCGACGCTCAAGCCCGGCGATCCCGCGCCCGACTTCACCGCGCAGGCATCGCTCGGCGGCAACGTGTACGACTATTCGCTCGCCGACGCGCTCAGGAAAGGCCCGGTAGTCCTGTACTTCTATCCGGCGGCGTTCACCAAGGGCTGTACGATCGAGGCGCACGAATTCGCCGAAGCGGTCGATCAGTACAAGGCCGAGGGCGCGACGGTCATCGGCGTGTCGCATGACAACATCGACACATTGAAGAAGTTCTCCGTGAGCGAGTGCCGCAGCAAATTCCCGGTCGCGGCGGACGCGGACTCGAAGATCATCCGTTCCTACGACGCCTCCATGCCGATGAAAAGCACGATGGCCAATCGCGTGTCCTACGTGATCGCGCCTGACGGCAAGGTCATCTACGAATACACGAGCCTGTCGCCGGACCAGCATGTCGCGAACACGCTGCAGGCGCTGCGTGACTGGAACGCGAAGCACAAGGCGCAGTGATACGTTTCTGTTTCACCGGTTGAGCGCGCGGGAGACGCCATGCCCATCGTCGTCGGATTGATCGCCCTCGGATTGCTGATTTACGGCGCGATCTGGTCGTTCAACGCGCTTCATGCGCATTTCGGGCTGGGAGTGGCCGTCGCCGTGGCGGTCGTCGTATTGCTCGCGATCGCCGCCGGCGTAATGCGCTGGCTCGCGAGCCGCCGCGAGATCGCGCCGAACCTGCGCAAGGGGGAGAGCGGCGACTGGACGCATGAGCTCAAACGCGACTGGGGCGGCGTGCGGGTCGCGGCGGGCAAGCGTCTGTGCGATGTGCGCGTCGGCGACGAGCGCGGCAGCTATATCTTCGCGGACCTGCGCGGCGCGCGCATGCAGGAGCCGGGCGGCGCAAGCGGCGTGTGGCAGGTGGTGCTCGACGTGCAGGATGCGAAGCATGGCGCATGGAATCTGCCAATGCGCGATCGCGGCGAGGCGCGCAAGTGGGCGCGGATACTGTCCCTCGCGACGCAGCAGAAGCTCTGATGCGGCTCGGAGTGCGTTGGGATGTTGCCTGGGCTTCGCCGGGCGAAAGCCTAAAAGCTCTCACGCGTGATACCCGATATCCCCGCGCACCTTCCCGCGAAACACCCAATACGACCAGATCACATAAATCATCAGCACGGGCAGCAGGAACATTGTCCCGATCAGCAGAAACTGATGCGATAGCGGCGCGGCGGACGCATCCCAGAGCGTAACGGAAGGCGGCGCAATGAACGGCCACAGGCTGATCACGAGCCCCGTGAAGGCAAGAAAGAAGAGGCCGATCGAGCACAGGAACGGCATCACTTCCCGGCCTTTTGCAAGGCTCGACCACAGCGTCCACGCGAGCAGCGCGGTGAGCACCGGCACCGGCGCGAACACGAAGCTCTGCGGAAAGCCGAACCAGCGCGCCGCGATGCGCGCATCCTTGAGCGGCGTCCACAGGCTGATGAGCAGAATGAACACGATCACGCCGAAGAGCGCGTAGCGCGCCATGCGGCGGCTCCATTGCTGCAGTTCGCCTTCGGTCTTGAGCACGAGCCAGGTCGTGCCTTGCAGCGCATAACCGAAGATCAGCCCTACGCCGACCAGCAGCGGAAACGGCGCGACCCAGTTCCAGCTCGTGCCCACATAGACGCGGCCTTCGATCGGGAAGCCCTGAATGAACATGCCGAGCACGATGCCCTGCGAAAACGTCGCGACGAGCGAGCCGCAGCCGAACGCGCCGTCCCAGAGCCACTTGCGCGCGCCGATCACCTCGCGGAACTCGAACGCGACGCCGCGAAATATCAGCCCGAGCAGCATGAAGAGAATCGGGAAGTACACGGCCGGCACGATGATCGCGAACGCAAGCGGGAACACCGCGAAGAGCCCGCCGCCGCCGAGGATCAGCCACGTTTCGTTGAAGTCCCAGACCGGCGCGACGGAGTTGATCATGAGGTCGCGCGATTCGGGGTCGCGACGCGGCAGGAACATCATGCCGACGCCGAGATCGAAGCCGTCGAGCAGCACATACATGAACACCGCCAGCGCGAGAATGGCGGCCCACAGCGGCACGAGATCGAGCATCGCGTTCTCCGTTTTCGACGTTAATGGCGCCCGCGGCCAGGCGGCACGATATCGTCGTCGCTGACGGGCCGCGTCGCGCCGCCCGCACTGGCCGATACCGCCGAGAGCGGACGCGCCGCGCGTGTCTTCGCGTCCAGTTCGTCCTTCTCGTGCGCATGCGCGACTTCCGCCGGCCCCACGCGCACGAGGCGCCGCAGCAGGAAGAAGCCCGCGCCGAAGATGACGACATAAGCCAGCATGTAGAGCAGCCACGAGAGGCCGACATCGGCCGCGGTGAGCGATGGCGTCACCGAATCCTTCGTGCGCAGGATGCCGTACACGGTCCACGGCTGGCGGCCGGCTTCGGTCGTCGTCCAGCCTGCGACCACCGCGATGAAGCCGAGCGGCATCGCCCAGGTGGCCGCGCGCAGCCAGCGCGGGCTCGTCTCGATTCTGCCGCGTGCGAACTGCACGATGCCCCACAGCACGAGCGCGAACATGAGAAGCGCGATGCCGACCATGATGTGAAACGCGAAGAACACGACGGCCACGGGCGGACGGTCCTCGCGCGGGAAGTCCTTCAGCCCGCGCACGAAGCCGTTCGGATCGTGCGTCAGATACAGGCTGCCGAGCACCGGAATCGAGATCTCGAAGTGATTGCGCTCTTCCTCCTGATCGGGAATCGAGAAGAGATTGGCGGGGATGCGCGTGCCTGATTCCCAGAGGCCTTCCATCGCCGCGAGCTTGGCGGGCTGATGTTGCAGCGTGTTGAGGCCGTGCGCGTCGCCGATCACCATCTGGACCGGCACCATGATGATGAGAAAGATCAGCGACATCTTCACCATCACGCGGCTTTCCTCGAGTGCGCGGCGCTGTCGCAGGTACATCGCGCCGACGCCGAGAATGACGAAGCCCGCCGTCACGAGAAACGCGCTCACCGTATGCCCGAGCCGGTACGGAAACGACGGCGTGAAGATCACGTCAAAAAAGCTCACCACTTCGAAGCGGCCGTCGGGCAGCATGCGATGGCCCTGCGGCGTCTGCATCCAGCTATTGACGGCGAGTATCCAGAACGACGAGATCACCGTGCCGGCGGCGACGAAAATCGCGGACATCACGTGCGCCCATTGCGGCACGAGCTTGCGCCCGAAAAGCAGCACGCCGAGAAACGCTGATTCGAGGAAGAACGCCGTCAGCACTTCATAGCCCATCAGCGGGCCGACGACGTTGGCGGTCGCGTCCGAAAAGCGGCTCCAGTTGGTGCCGAACTGGAAGGGCATCACGATGCCCGATACCACGCCCATCCCGAAAGACACCGCGAAGATCTTCAGCCAGAACGCCGAGAGCCGCCGGTAGACGTCGCGCTTCGTGATCCACCAGTTGAATTCGAGCGTCGCGATATAGCACGACAGGCCGACCGTGAACGCCGGAAGCAGAATGTGGAACGCGACGACCCACGCGAACTGGAAGCGGGAGAGCAGGACGGAATCGACATCCATGAACGCTCCTTTGTTCAGGCTTTTTGCAGCGGCTATGTCGAACGGCGCGCCCCGCGTGGGCGCTTTTTACTTAATACACGGTTTTCATGAACGCGGCCACGCGCCGCGCGACGCGGCCCTGCATGCACCGGGCCGCGCATGCACCAGTTTGATACAATCGCAGGTCTGCTCTTAAGGCCATGTGGACGACCGCATGCGCCTCGTTTCATCGGGGACGGCCCCATTTTTCAAGGGAGTCGCCCGATGTCCTGGATTCTTCTTTTCATCGCCGGTCTGCTCGAAGTTGCGTGGGCCGCAGGTCTCAAATCGTCCGAGGGCTTCACTCGGCTCGGACCGTCCATCTTCACGATCATCACGGCTATCGGCAGTTTCGTTTTGCTCGCCATCGCCATGAAACAGTTGCCGCTCGGCACGGCCTATGCCGTATGGACGGGCATAGGCGCGCTCGGCGCATTCGTGTTCGGCATCGTCTTCCTGGGCGAGGCCTTGTCGGCGGCGCGCATCGTGAGCGCGGTGCTGATTGTCGCGGGGCTCGTCGGGCTCAAGATTTCGTCGGGGCACTAAGGCTTCATCGGGTCTCGCCCGTTGCGTCGGCGCCACCTCGACGTGCGCCGGCGCACCGGGAAGGGCATTCGCTCGAACCGTTGCTGCACCGCGCGTATTTGGGTGGATATAATGGTCTGAGGTCATCCGTTTTCGTCTGATTCCTATATTCCGTTTTTTTGCGCTATCTTCGTGGATGTAGGCACCTTCTTTCGAGATTTTCGGTCAGGCCGCTTTTTTCAGCCGGCAAATCGTCCGCCAGCGACGAACGCCGGCAGCAGGCAGCACAAGGGAGGCGGCAATGCTTGAGTCACTTTCGCTCGCAGCGGGCCTGTCATGGGCGAGCGGGCTGCGCCTGTATCTCACCGTCTTCATCGCCGGCATGTTCCAGCGCATGGGACTTGTCCATCTGCCGGATACGCTTGCGGTGCTCGGCTCGCCGTGGGTGATCGGCGCGGCGGCGGTGCTCGCGCTCGTCGAATTTCTCGCCGATAAAATTCCCGCCGTCGATTCCTTGTGGGACGCGGTCCACACCTTCATCCGCATTCCGGCGGGCGCCGTGCTCGCGGCCGGCTCGCTCGGCCACGCCGATCCGGCCCTGCTCACCGTCGCGGCGCTCGCGGGCGGCACGCTCGCCGGGGCATCGCATTTTGCGAAGGCGGGCACGCGCGCGCTCATCAATCTGTCGCCGGAGCCCGTGTCGAACTGGGCGGCATCGGCGACCGAGGACGTCGGCGCCCTCGCGGGCATCACGCTCGCGCTTTTCGTGCCGTTCCTGTTTCTCGTGCTCTTGCTCGCGTTTCTGGTGCTCGCCGGCTGGGCGCTGCCGCGTCTCGCGCGCGGCGTGCATGGTGGCGTGTCGCGCATGGCGAAGCACATGCTGCCGAGTTCCGATCGCATGAACCGGCTGCGGAGCAAGCACGATTGAGCACCGCATTCCGCAACGATCAGGCTGCACTCAAGGCTGGACATTCTCACCCGGCCATCAAACTCGGTTTTATGCAGACGGTGCGTCAGGCATGGCGCATGACCGCGCGTGACTGGCGCGCGGGCGAACTCACGATGCTCCTGCTCGCGCTGGTGCTCGCAGTCGCGGCGCTCTCGAGCGTGGGGTTCCTCGCGGATCGCATGCGTCAGGGGCTCGCGCGCGACGGCCGTCAGATGATCGCCGCCGATTTCGTCGTGCGCGCGGATCATCCCGTCGATCCGATGTTCGCGAAAGAGGCGAAATCGCTCGGACTGGAGACGGCGGGCACCACGATTTTTCCGAGCATGATCAGCTCGACGGCCGCGGAGCCGCTTTCGAGGCTCGCGGCGATCAAGGGCGTGACGCAAGGTTATCCGTTGCGCGGCGCGCTGCGCATCGCGCCCGGCACGGATGCCGCCGATGCGCCCGCGCATGGCATTCCGGCGCCCGGCACCGTCTGGGTCGATCCTGCCTTGCTCGATGCGCTCAAGACCCGCGTCGGTGGCGCGGTCAAGGTCGGCACGCGCACGTTCACGGTCGCGGGCGTCATCACGCGCGAACTGGATCGCGGCTTCTCGTTCGTCAACTTTTCGCCGCGCCTCATGATGCGCGCCGACGAGATCGCGGGCACGGGACTGATCGGGTATGGCAGCCGTGTGACGTACCGATTGCTCGTCGCCGGTTCCGACAGCAACGTCGAGCGGTTCGCAAGATTCGCGCGCGAGCAGGTCGACGGCGGCAAGCTGCGCGGCGTCGGCCTGGAATCGCTCTCCGACGGGCAGCCGCAGGTGCGCCAGACGATCGATCGCGCGAGCCACTTTCTCACGCTCGTCTCGCTGCTGACGGCGCTGCTCGCGGCGGTCGCGATCGCGATGGCGGCGCATCGTTTCGCGCGCCGGCATCTCGACGGCTGCGCGGCAATGCGCTGTCTCGGCGTCAGCCAGCGCACGCTGCGCGCGCTCTTTCTGAACGAATTCCTCGCGATCGGCGTGTTCGGCAGCGCGGTCGGCATCGTGCTGGGTTTCGGCGGTCATCTCGTCTTGCTGAACTGGCTCGGTTCGCTCGTCGATGTCGAGTTGCCGCAGCCGAGCGTGTGGCCGGCGTTGCAGGGCATCGCGATGGGCCTCGTGCTTTTGCTCGGTTTCGCGCTGCCGCCGCTTCTGCCGATCACGCGAGTGCCGCCGGTCCACGTGATCCGCCGTGAACTCGGCGATGCGCAACGCGTCGCGCATGCGGCGTATGGCGTCGGCGTGTTGCTGTTCGCGGCGCTGCTGATCGTCGCGGCGGGAGAAGTGAAGCTGGGCGGCATTGTCGCGGGCGGCTTCGCGGCCGGACTACTCGTGTTCGGCGTGATCGCGCGGGCGGCGCTTTGGGCCGCAGCGCGCTTCGTGCGCCGCGAACGCAGCCGCGCGGGCGTCGGCTGGCGTTATGCGCTCGCGTCGCTGGAGCGGCGCAGTGGATCGAGCGCGCTGCAGATCACCGCGCTCGGCATAGGCCTGATGTGCCTGTTGCTCATCGGCATGACGCGCAACGATCTCATCAAGGGCTGGCGCGACGCGACGCCGCCTGATGCGCCGAATCAGTTCCTCATCGACATTCAGCCCGACCAGCGTCAGGGCGTGCTCGACTATCTGCACACGCACGGCCAGCCCGACGCCGGGCTCTCGCCGATGGTCCGCGCGCGTCTCGTCGCGATCAACGGCAAGCCGGTGAATCCGGACAACTATGACAAGGCCGATGCGAAGCGCCTCGTCGACCGCGAATTCAATCTGTCGTACACGACCGAGTTGCCCGGCGACAACCGCGTGACGCAAGGCGCGTGGTTCGGCAAGGACGGCAAGCCGCAGGTGTCGATCGAGGAGGGCATCGCGAAGACCATCCGCGTGAAGATGGGCGACACGCTGCGTTTCGACGTCGCCGGCCTGCCCGTCGAAGCGAGCGTGACGAGCGTGCGCAAGGTCGACTGGAACTCGTTCAAGGTCAACTTCTTCGTGCTGATGCCGCCCGAGGCGCTCGCCGATCTTCCGGCGACCTTCATCACGAGCTTCCATCTGCCGGCGGAAGAACAGCGCGTGATCGACGGCCTGGTCGCGCGTTATCCGAACGTGACGGCCATCGATATCGCGCCGATTCTCGCGCAGATCCATCGCACGCTCGCGCAGGTGATCGGCGCCGTGCAGTTTCTGTTCCTCTTCACGCTCGCGGCGGGTGTGCTCGTGCTGTACGCAGCGCTCGCCGGCACGCGCGACGAACGCGTGCGCGAGTCGGCGCTTCTGCGCGCGCTCGGCGCATCGCACAAACAGGTGCGCTCGGTGCAGGTCGCGGAGTTCGTGGCTGTGGGCGCGCTTTCGGGCCTGATGGCGGCGATCGGTGCGCAGGCCATCGGCTATGTGCTCGCAGCGCGCGTGTTCGAGTTTCATATCGATTTCAATCCGTGGCTCGTGCCGACGGGCATCGTCGCGGGCGTCGCATGCGCCGCGCTCGGCGGCTGGCTGAGCCTGCGGCGCGTGCTGGCGCGGCCCGCGCTGCAATCCCTGCGCGACGCCTAGTTTTCCGAATCTGAGCAATGACCGACGTAACTCCTGAAGACGAAGGGCAAAAGCCGACCGCTTTCGAGCTGATCGGCGGCGAGGAGCGCGTGCGCGCGCTCGTCGACCGTTTCTACGACCTGATGGATCTCGAGCCCGAATTCGCGGGCATTCGCGCGCTGCATCCGCCCACGCTCGACAATTCCCGCAACAAGACCTTCTGGTTCCTGTGCGGCTGGATGGGCGGGCCGGATCACTACATCGACCGCTTCGGGCATCCGCGATTGCGGGCGCGGCATCTGCCGTTCGCGATTGCATCGGGCGAGCGCGATCAGTGGCTGCGCTGCATGGCGTGGGCGATGGAGGACATCGGCCTCGACGAATCCTTGCGCGAGCGCCTTCTGACGTCCTTCTTCGACACCGCCGACTGGATGCGCAACCGTCCCGGTTGATTCGCGCCGTTTTGTATCGGTTCGACGGGGCCGTATCTGCTGCATCATGTTCGGTCGGCGGCGTGCTGGAGGCGCCCATCCCCGAATACAGCAAGGAATAAGAGACATGAGCACAGACATGAGCACACGCGCACTCTTTCGCGAGGATGCCTATCTGACGCGTTGCGACGCGACCGTCACCGCCATCGACGAGCAGGGCATCCACCTCGATCAGACCGTGTTCTATCCGCTCGGCGGGGGCCAGGCCGGCGACGCCGGCACGCTGACGCTCGCGGACGGCACGGTCATCGCCATTGCCGATACGCGCAAGGCGAAGTTCGAAGGCGCGACGCCGGATGACGCCGTGCATGTGCCCGCGCCGGGTCAGGACGACGCGCTGGCGAAGTTCGCGGTCGGCGACACGGTGAGCGCGGAGATCGACTGGGCGCGGCGTTATCGGCATATGCGCCTGCACACGGCGAGCCATCTGATCTGCGCGGTGCTGCCGTTTCCGGTCGACGGCTGCAGCATCACGACCGATTACGCGCGCCTCGATCTGGCGACGGTCGAGCCAATCGAACGCGAAGCCGTGGAAGCGAAGCTGAACGCACTGGTCGGCGGCGCGCACGACGTGCAGACCGAATGGATCACCGACGATGAGATGGCCGCGCGCCCCGAACTCGTGCGCACGATGAGCGTGAAGCCGCCGATGGGCCTCGGCCGCGTGCGCCTGTTGCGCATCGAGAATGTGGATTTGCAGCCGTGCGGCGGCACGCATGTGCGCAATACCGGGGAGATCGGCGCGCTGCGCATCGCGAAACTGGAGAAGAAGAGCGCGCGCACGCGGCGTCTCGTGCTCGAACTGGTTTGAGCATGGATCCGCGCGCTCAGGCGGTGCTCGATCTCTGGTTTGGTGAGCCGGGTTCTGCGGAGTTCGGAGCGGATCGCAAACTGTGGTGGCGGAAAAAGCGCGCTTTCGATTCGCTGCTTGCCGAGCGGTTCGGCGCGTTGCTGGAAGCGGCGCAGGCGGGCGGCTTGCAGGATTGGGAGCGCACGCCGCTCGGCACGCTCGCGTTGATCGTGCTGCTCGATCAACTGTCGCGCAATTGCTATCGGAACACGCCGCGCGCGTTTGCGGGCGACAGCCGCGCGCTTGCGCTGGCGCGGACGCTGGTCGAGCGCGGCGACGATCTGCGCCTGCCGAGCGCGTATCACCGCGCGTTCGGCTACATGCCGTTCGAGCATGACGAAGCGCCCGAAAGCCAACGCGAATCGTTGCGACTCTTCAGAAAACTAAAAGACGAGACGAGCGTTTCGAGTTTTTACGAATCGGCGCTGGAGCACGCGGAGGTGATCGAACGATTCGGACGCTTTCCGCATCGCAACCGGATTCTCGGGCGGCAGATGTCGGCTGAGGAAGAAGCGTGGCTGGCGAAGCACGGCGGGTTCTGAGCGTCGCGCGTTCTAGAACTCAGTCGAGAGTCTTTCGTCGCGCATCCGCTTAGTCTGAGTCGGCTTTGATTCGATCAGCGCCCGCCCGCGACGTCGAGCAGCGCCCCCGTCACATACGACGACGCATCCGAAAGCAGCCACACGATCGACTCGCCGACTTCATCCGCCGTGCCCGGACGGCCGATGGGCGTCGTCACACCGAGCACCTGGGCGCGGTCGGGCTTGCCGCCGCTCGCGTGAATGTCCGTTTCGATCAGCCCCGGACGGATGGCGTTGACGCGCACGCCTTCACGTCCCAATTCCTTCGCGAGCCCGATGGTCAGCGTATCGATCGCGCCTTTCGATCCCGCGTAGTCCACGTATTCACCGGCACCGCCCAGCCGCGCCGCTGCCGACGAAACGTTCACGAGCGATCCGCCCCTGCCGCCGCGCGAACTCGACATGCGGCGCGCCGCCTCGCGCGCGCACAGGTACGCGCCGAGCACGTTGATGTCGAAGATGCGCTTCATGCGCGCGATGTCCATGTCCGCGAGCGCCGATCCGGGCGCGACGATGCCCGCGTTGTTCACGACGCCATCGATCTTGCCGAACGCCTTTTCGGTCGCATCGAACATCGCGATGATCGCGGCTTCGTCGCTCACGTCGCCGTGGATGGCGATCGCCTTGCCGCCCGCCGCCTGCACGGCTGCGACTGTTTCATCGGCGGCGGCCGCGTTCGACGCATAGTTCACGCCGACGGACCAGCCGCGCGCGCCCGCGAGCACCGCGGCCGAGCGGCCGATGCCACGGCTTGCGCCGGTAATCAGGATGACTTTGGACATTCGCTGTTCCTTAGACGGCGTTGCGCTTTTCGGACCACTTGTCGTTCGCGGGCGGAATGTAGCGCGCGAGTTTGCCGATCATCTCGGCGGGTTCGGCGGCGACCTGGATCATGTCGAGATACGGCGCCCGCATGAAACCTTCTTCGACGGTATGGCGCAGCATCGCCAAAAGGGGATCGAAGTAGCCGTTCACGTCCAGCAGGCCGACCGGCTTCTGGTGATATCCGAGCTGCGCCCACGTGTAGACCTCGAAAAACTCCTCGAACGTGCCGACGCCGCCCGGCATCGCGACGAACGCATCGGAGAGGTCGGCCATTTTCTTCTTGCGCTCGTGCATATCGGGCACGACGTGCAGTTCGGTAAGATCGGTATGGCCGACTTCCTTCGCGAGCAGCAGCTCGGGAATCACGCCCACTGCGCGGCCGCCCGCGGCGAGCACTTCATCGGCGATGAGGCCCATCAGTCCAACGCGGCCGCCGCCATACACGAGCGAAAGATCATTCTCGACGAGCGCGCGGCCGAACGCCTTGGCCGCTTGCGCATAGACGGGGCGGGCTCCGTTCGAGGAGCCGCAATAGACACATACTGCCTTCATTTATCTGGAATCCTTTGCTTCGGTCTTCGATACCTCGTCGCGCGGCGGCAGGAAGTCCGCATACTCGCGCTTCGGAAGCTTACCGGAAACGAGGTCATCGAATAACTGGCGCGAGCGTCCGCGCAGATACGGCGCCATGATCGAGATGATATGCAGGCTCGCCTGATGCAGCTCGGCGCGGATCGCTTCCTGATCGTTGTACTTGCGCGGATTCATCACGTACTGGTACGAAAGCCAGTACGTGGCGATCACGCCGATATTGGTCGCGATCACCTTGATCTCTTCGGGCGTCGCGACCATTTCCTGATCGGCGACGAGCGCCTCGCACAACTGGCTCGCGAAGTGCACCTTGTGCGTGATGATCTGCTTGAAGTGCGTTTCCAGCGTGCGGTTGCGCGCGAGCAGATCGTTCAGGTCGCGATACAGGAAGCGGTAAGTCCAGAGGAAATCCGCCATGTATTGCAGATACGACCACATCTCGTCGATCGTCGGGCGATGATCGTCAGGAAAGCGCAGGCGCTTCTGAATCTGCTGCTCGAACTGCGCGAAGATGCTGTTGATGATGTCGTCTTTGTTGCGGAAATGGTAGTACAGGTTACCCGGACTGATTTCCATCTCTTCGGCGATCGTCGTCGTGGTGACGTTCGGCTCGCCGATATCGTTGAACAACTTCAGCGACAGCTCGAGTATCCGTTCGCGGGTGCGGCGGGGTGGTTTGGCTTCCATGTCGTCCGACCTTGGGATCGGGCCGCGTCGGCTCGGGATGAGCGTTCGCGCGGCCGCTTCCGTTGCTATTTTTGAGAATGTCGGACGATTATAAACCGGTCGTTCGGCTGCACGGGCGCGGGCTTTGCGCGCGGCTCCTCTCTTTTATAAGATACGCGCGAGCCACGCGGATGCAAGCGGCCACACAATCAGGCCCCACGTGATGACGCAGACGCCGAGCGCGACCATCACCGCCGCGCTGCCGAAATCCTTGGCCCGCTTCGACAGTTCGTGACGTTCGAGCGAAATGCGGTCGATCGCCGCCTCGACGCTCGAGTTGAGCAATTCGACGATGAGCACCAGCAGCACCGACGCGATCAGCGCCGCGCGCTCGACCGGCGCGACCGGTACGAAGAGGCTGCATGGCAGCAGGATCGCGGCCAGCGTCAGTTCCTGCCGAAACGCGCTTTCCTCGCGGATCGCGACGCGAAAGCCATAGAGCGAATTCTTCATCGCGTGCCACGCGCGCGTGAAGCCGCGGTTGCCCTTGTACGGATTGAAGGGAAGGTCGTCGGGGCCGAGCGGCTCGGTCGGCTGAGACGGCGTATCGTCGATCTCTTCAATGTCGTCGTCGAACGGATCGCGCGCGCGGGCCGCCGCGTACGACCCGGCGCGCGCGTTCGCTTCGGCTTTCTCCTGCGCCACGGCGCGTCGCGTCATGCGGCCGCCCGGTCCGAACTGGCGGCGCGCGGCTCGAACTGCCGAAGATGCGAGGCGAACTGCTCCGACGCCGCGCGCCACGAGAAGCGCTCGGCCCACGCACGCGCATCGGCGCGCTCGATCTTCAGCGCTTGCAGGCAGGCTTCGCGCAGATCCTCGTGAAGCGCGCCCGGGCCGTGTTCGCCGAGCACGTCGATCGGGCCCGTCACCGGATACGCCGCGACCGGCGTGCCGCAGGCCATCGCTTCGAGCAGCACCAGGCCGAAGGTATCGGTGCGGCTCGGAAAGACGAATACGTCCGCCGCCGCGTAGACTTTCGCCAGCTCCGGCTGCGACAGCACGCCGAGATAGTTGACGTTCGTGTAGCGCGACTTCAGCTCCGCGAGCGCCGGGCCTTCGCCCGCGACCCACTTCGAACCGGGCAGATCGAGCTTCAGAAACGCCTCGACGTTCTTCTCGACCGCGACGCGCCCGACATATAAAAAGATCGGCCGCGCGGTGTCGAGCACCTTCGAGTCCATCGGACGAAAGATGTCGAGATCGACGCCGCGCGTCCACAGCACGACGTTATCGAAGCCGAAGCGTTCGAGGTCGCTCTTGACGACGGGCGTCGGCGCCATCACCGCCTGCGAGTCGCGATGGAACCAGTGCAGAAAGCGATACGTCATCGCGAGCGGAATGCCGAAGCGCGCTTTCACATACTCCGGAAAACGCGTGTGATATGCGGTCGTGAACGGCAGCTTGTGACGCAGCGCATACGAGCGCGCAGCGAGCCCGAGCGGGCCTTCCGTCGCGATATGCAGCGCGTCCGGCGCGAATGCGTCGATACGCTCGGCGACGCGCCGGCCCGGCAGCAGCGACAGGCGAATCTCGGGATAGGTCGGGCAAGGAATCGTTCTGAATTCGAGCGGCGTGAGCAACTCCACGCGATGACCGAGCGCGGTGAGTTCCTTCGTCGTTTGCGTGAGAGTGCGCACGACGCCATTGACCTGCGGCTCCCATGCGTCGGTAACGATCATGATTTTCATCGGATGCGGCCCAGAGTTGGTGTTGCCTGTCATGGCGTGGCGCGATGGCTAGACGGTCGCGCGTGCGCGCGTCAGGCGCGCTTCCGGCGAGCGCATCACGGTCCAGTAGACGACCTTCAGTTCGCCGTCATAGGTTTCGACGAGCGCCGAGAGACTCTCGACCCAGTCGCCGTCGTTGCAGTAGAGAATGCCGTCGATGTCGCGGATCTCGGCCTTGTGGATGTGCCCGCATACGACGCCGTCGCAGCCGCGGCGGCGTGCTTCGTCGGTCATCACGCGTTCGAACTGGGAAATGAAGTTCACCGCGTTCTTCACCTGATGCTTCAGGTACTGCGACAGCGACCAGTAATTGAAGCCGAGCCTCGTGCGCACGCGATTGAACCAGCGGTTGAGCAACAGGATCGCCGTGTAGGCGGTGTCGCCGAGATAGGCGAGCCATTTCGCGTGCTGGATCACGCCGTCGAAGAGATCGCCGTGCACGATCCACAGGCGCTTGCCCGCAAGGGTCGTGTGGAAGGCCTCGCCGCGCACGTGGATGTCGCCGAACGCGAGATCGCAGAACTGCCGCGCGGCTTCATCGTGGTTGCCGGGGATGTAGACGACCTGCGTGCCCTTGCGCGCCTTGCGCAGGATCTTCTGCACGACGTCGTTGTGCGCCTGCGGCCAGAACCAGCCTTTGCGCAATTGCCATCCGTCGATGATGTCGCCGACGAGGTACAGATATTCCGATTCGTGGTGCCGAAGGAAATCGAGGAGATAGTGCGCCTGGCAGCCGCCGGAACCGAGATGGATGTCCGAGAGCCAGATCGTGCGATACCGGTGCGGCTTATCGGCCGAATCAGCGAGATCGTCGTGATGGACGGACGCCGTGGCGCGCGAGTCGGACAAGCCCGGCGCGCCAGCGGAAGCAGACTCGGATGATTCGGTGGACTCGGATCGCAGTGCGAAGGGACCGGTGCGCTCGCTATTGTCGAAGCTGAAGGGGGAGGGCGGGTCGATTGCCGGGTGAACTGACGAGTTGAAGGCCATTGGCTCGCGCATCGGGTTTCGGTATGCGCATTGCGCCATGCAGCTGTGACCGAGCCGTGACAGTCACGAGAAGTTCTTATTACTTGGCAGGACGTTGTACTGCGACGATGCGCGTGCCGGCGAGGCGATCATGGAGGAACTGGCGCGCCGGATCGAGCCACACGGCGGCGGCCCACAGCGCGACCCACGCCGCGAAGACGGCGAGCGTCTGCGGTACGGCGAGGGAGAAGAGCGGATGCAGCGCGAGCGGCGGCAGGAACCACAGCCACGCGAGCACGTAGCGCGCGAACGCGCGCGCGGGTCCGACGGGCTGGCCCTGCGCATCGACGACCTTGACGCGCCAGGTTTTCATCGGCAGGGTCTGGCCGCCGTGCGTCCAGAAATACACGAAGTAGGCCGCGAGCACGATGCCGATCCACGACATCAGCCAGTTGTGATGCGTGAGGCCGTTGCGTTGCTGCGTGAGCGTGCTGAAAAGATAGCCGGCGAGGAACACCACGCCGAAGAGGATCACGCTTTCGTAGAGCATCGTCGCGAGGCGGCGGCGCAGCGTGGGCGCGCGCATCGGGTCGACGGTGACGACTGCGGGCTGAGCGCTCACGAGCCGTTGTACATCGAAGGCGCCTGTTGCGGCGATACCGGAATCGGTGTGGCCGGGACGATGCTCGCGGCGTTCGGAATAGCGGGTTGGGTCGGCACGCCGGAGATGGGCGCCGACGGCGCGGCTGCCGCACCCGATCCGCCTTCCGCATGTCCGGGAGCGTGCCCTTGCTCGCGCGCCGTGACGAGGCGATTGATGTCCTTCACTTCGGTCTTGCCCGTAGGCGGCGCGGAGACGATCGTCGGCCGGCGCACGTGCTCGCTCGCGGCCAGTTTCTTCTTCTGCTCTTCGGAGAGCTTCTGATAGGCGTCCCACGCCTTTTCGCGCTTGTCCGGCGGCACCGATTTGGAAACCTGATAGTTCTCGCGCGCGACCTTGCGCTGGTCGGGCGTGAGGCGCACCCATTCCTCCATGCGCTGATGCAGATGCTTCTGAGCCTCGGGCGACATCCGATGAAATCGTGACGCGATCTTCAGCCACTTCTGCTTGCGCTCGTCGGAGAACGAATCCCATTGCGACGCGAAGGGTGCGAGCGCCGCATGCTGCGCTTCGGTGAGGCGGCTCCAGGAGAGCGGGCCGGTGGACGCCAGCGCGGACAGCGTCGAGGCGTTCGAATCGGCCGTCGTGCCGGAGCCGCCGCTCGGCGCCGCGGCGGATGAAGGCGGGACGGCGGCGGGGGAATAAAAGCGCGGATAGGTCGCGGCGAAGGCAACCAGGCCCGCAATCGCGCAACCGAAGACAATCGCGAGACCGCGCTTGTAACTCACCCGAAAATTCCCCCGCTGTACTCAGTGCTTAATGATTGCGCGTCAGATACGCGTTGAACCCGTGATCCAGATAGGCGTCGATCGGCAGGCTGTCGCTCATCATGGCCGCGTCGATATCGGCGAGTTCCGCCTTGCGCTGCTGATCTTCCCAATACGCGATGCCCGCCAGCCCGATGACGAGCGCCGCGAGCGGCCAGGCGAGGCCCAGCCCGCCAAGGCGTGCGAGCAGTCCCTTCGGACGATGATCGTCGTCGGTGCCGCCCGTCGTGAGCGTGGCGCCCGCGCCTGCTAGAGCCGGCGCGAACGCGGGCGCGGCCATCGCCACGGCCACTTTCTCCGGCTTCTTGCGCGCGATCGCGGCACGGCGCGCCTCGCGCAGCCGGTCGACGGCGGCAGCCGGAATATTCGACGTGTTCTCGTCCAGCGCGCGCACGACCTTCAGCGCGAACTCGTTTTCCTTCGTTTCAAGAGCGGAACTCATAGCGTGATCCCTTTGGCTTTCAGGGCTTGTGCGAGAGCGTGCGTAGCGCGTGAGCAATGTGTCTTCACGCTGCCCTCGGAGCACCCCATCGCGGCGGCCGTCTCAGCGACATCCATGTCTTCCCAGTAACGCATGAGAAACGCTTCCCGTTGACGCGCCGGCAGTTTCTGGATTTCGGCGTCGATCAGATTCAATACCTGCTCGCGCTCCAGACGGCTCTCGCTGCTTTCGCTGCCGACCGCGCTGTCCTCGGATTCGAAGGTTTCGAGTGGGTCGAATTCGTCGTCGTCGGCGTTGCCGAAGGACGAGAAGAGGCTGACCCAGGTGTTGCGCACCTTCTGGCGACGGAAATAATCGTGCGTCGCGTTCTGAAGGATACGCTGGAATAAAAGCGGAAGCTCGCTCGATGGGCGGTCGCCGTACTTCTCCGCCAGCTTGATCATCGCGTCTTGCACGATGTCGAGCGCCGCGTCGTCGTCGCGAACGGTGTACACGGTCTGCTTGAACGCGCGTCTTTCGACGCTCGCCAGGAAGTCGGCGAGTTCCTTGTCTGATGCCATCCGTTGGGGACCCGGCGCAACGAACTTGCGTCGAAAGGGATCGTGGAGTTCTGGGAAAACCTGCGAATCCTAGCAAAGTTTCGCCGCATCCGGAGCGATTGAGAGGTTTTGTTGCCACTTCCGACCTTCGCACGACCGATTGACCGTTCATTCGACAGGTTGTGCTTGCAAGCCGCTTTCACCCTCGGGGGCGCGCCGTCGGTGCGATCGGCGAATTCGGTAACTTTTTGCTTGACCCGCCGCGCGCCGCGCTGTTACATTTTCTGACTCGCATCATCAGTGAAATGTCTGCTTTGAGGCGAGCCCATGAAGTTCGCCTGTCAAACCTAGACGCGCCGCTTGAACCCGAGCCACAAGCCCGGCAGAGAGCACCCGATCAATTTTTTGCCGAAAATTCGAAAGGTGATGAATGAACATGCCTAGCGCGGAATTCTCCACGTCGGATACCACACCCCCTCACGAAGCTGACTCCATCGGCGGCACCGTGCTCATGCGCGCGCTCGCTGACGAGAACGTCGAATTCATCTGGGGCTATCCCGGCGGCTCGGTACTCTACATCTACGACGAGCTGTACAAGCAGGACCAGATTCAGCACATCCTCGTGCGTCACGAACAGGCCGCCGTGCATGCCGCCGACGCCTACGCGCGCTCGACGGGCAATGTGGGCGTGTGCCTCGTGACATCGGGCCCGGGCGTCACCAATGCCGTCACCGGCATCGCCACGGCCTACATGGATTCGATTCCGCTCGTCGTCATCAGCGGCCAGGTGCCCACCGCGGCCATCGGCCTCGACGCATTCCAGGAGTGCGATACCGTCGGCATCACGCGCCCGTGCGTGAAGCACAACTTCCTCGTGAAGGACGTGCGCGACCTCGCCGCGACGGTCAAGAAGGCGTTCTATATCGCGCGTACCGGCCGTCCCGGCCCGGTGCTGATCGACATTCCGAAGGACGTGTCGAAGGCGCCGTGCAAGTACGAGCCGATCAAGAGTGTGTCGCTGCGTTCGTACAACCCGGTCACGAAGGGTCATTCGGGCCAGATCCGCAAGGCGGTGCAACTGCTTTTATCGGCGAAGCGTCCGTACATCTATACGGGCGGCGGCATCATTCTCGCGGATGCCTCGCGCGAGCTGAACCAGTTCGCCGATCTGCTCGGCTATCCGGTCACCAATACGCTGATGGGGCTCGGCGGCTATCGCGCGTCCGACAAGAAATTCCTTGGCATGCTCGGCATGCACGGCACGTACGAAGCCAACATGGCGATGCAGAACTGCGACGTGCTGATCGCGATCGGCGCGCGCTTCGACGACCGCGTGATCGGCGATCCGAAGCACTTCGCGTCGTCGCCGCGCAAGATCATCCATATCGATATCGATCCGTCGTCCATTTCCAAGCGCGTGAAGGTCGATATTCCGATCGTCGGCGACGTGAAGGAAGTGCTGAAGGAGCTGATCGAGCAGCTTCAGCACGCCGAGCACGGCCCGGACGCGCAGGCGCTCAAGCAATGGTGGGACGAGATCGAAGGCTGGCGCTCGAAGGACTGTCTGTCCTACGACCGCAAGAGCGAGATTATCAAGCCGCAGTACGTCGTCGAGAAGCTCTGGGAGCTCACCGACGGCAACGCGTTCGTGTGCTCGGACGTCGGCCAGCACCAGATGTGGGCGGCGCAGTTCTATCCGTTCAACAAGCCGCGCCGCTGGATCAACTCGGGCGGCCTCGGCACGATGGGCTTCGGCCTGCCGGCGGCGATGGGCGTGAAGATGGCCTTTCCGGACGACGAAGTCGTCTGCATCACCGGCGAAGGCTCCATCCAGATGTGCATTCAAGAGCTCTCGACGTGCAAGCAGTACAACACGCCCGTCAAGATCATCTCGCTGAACAACCGCTATCTCGGCATGGTGCGCCAGTGGCAGCAGATCGAGTACAAGAAGCGCTATTCCAGTTCGTACATGGACGCGCTGCCCGACTTCGTGAAGCTGGCTGAAGCGTATGGCCATGTCGGCATTCGTGTCGAAAAAACCGCGGACGTCGAACCGGCGCTGAAAGAAGCGCTGCGTTTGAAGGATCGCACCGTATTTCTCGACTTCCAGACCGATCCGACCGAAAACGTATTCCCGATGGTGCAGGCAGGCAAAGGCATCACGGAAATGCTGCTCGGCTCTGAGGATCTATAACGCGGCTTTGTCTCGCGAGGCTCGCGCGCGCCTGTCTTCACAAAGGACATGCGCTGCGCGCGGGTTTTTCGAACACACGCCACTTCTGGACACATTCGGGAATCACGACAATGAAACACATCATCTCCGTTCTGCTGGAAAACGAGCCGGGCGCGTTATCGCGTGTCGTCGGGCTCTTTTCGGCGCGCGGCTATAACATCGAAACGCTGACGGTGGCGCCGACCGAAGACAGTTCGCTGTCGCGGCTGACCATCGTTTCCATTGGCTCGGACGACGTGATCGAACAGATCACGAAGCACCTGAACCGCCTGATCGAGGTGGTGAAAGTGGTCGACCTGACAGAGGGCGCCCACATCGAGCGCGAGCTGATGCTCATCAAGGTAAGGGCGGTCGGAAAGGAACGTGAAGAGATGAAGCGCATGGCGGATATCTTCCGCGGCCGCATCATCGACGTGACCGAGAAGACCTACACGATGGAACTGACCGGCGCGTCCGACAAGCTCGACGCGTTCATTCAGGCGCTCGACGCCACTGCGATCCTCGAAACGGTTCGCACGGGCAGCTCCGGCATCGGCCGGGGCGAGCGGATTCTCAAGGTGTAACGGCGCCTCATCCATTCATTTGCAGCACACGTAGCGCAACCATTCAACGCATCAGGACTCAAGGAACCACCATGAAAGTTTTCTACGACAAGGACGCCGACCTCTCCCTCATCAAGGGCAAGCAAGTCACCATCATCGGTTATGGCTCGCAAGGCCATGCACACGCGCTGAACCTGAAGGACAGCGGCGTAAACGTGACGGTGGGTCTGCGTAAGGGCGGCGCATCGTGGAGCAAGGCCGAGAACGCGGGCCTCAAGGTGAAGGAAGTGGCCGAAGCCGTGAAGGGCGCCGATGTCGTCATGATGCTTCTGCCCGACGAGCAGATCGCCGAGGTCTACAAGAAGGAAGTGCACGACAATGCCAAGCAGGGCGCGGCGCTCGCGTTCGCCCACGGCTTCAACGTGCACTACGGTCAGGTGATTCCGCGCGCGGATCTGGACGTCATCATGATCGCGCCGAAGGCGCCGGGTCACACCGTTCGCAACACGTACAGCCAGGGTGGCGGCGTGCCGCACCTGATCGCGGTGGCGCAAGACAAGTCGGGCGCGGCGCGTGACGTGGCGCTGTCGTACGCGGCGGCCAACGGCGGCGGCCGTGCGGGCATCATCGAGACGAACTTCCGTGAAGAAACCGAAACCGACCTGTTCGGCGAGCAAGCGGTTCTGTGCGGCGGCACCGTCGACCTGATCAAGGCCGGCTTCGAAACGCTGGTGGAAGCGGGCTACGCACCGGAAATGGCGTATTTCGAGTGCCTGCACGAACTGAAGCTGATCGTCGACCTGATCTATGAAGGCGGCATCGCCAACATGAACTACTCGATCTCGAACAACGCCGAATACGGCGAATACGTGACGGGTCCGCGCATCGTCACGGAAGAGACGAAGAAGGCGATGAAGGCCGTGCTGAAGGACATCCAGACCGGCGAATACGCGAAGAGCTTCATCATCGAGAACCGTGCCGGTGCGCCGACGCTGCAATCGCGCCGCCGCCTGACGTCCGAGCATCAGATCGAGCAAGTCGGCGAGAAGCTGCGCGCGATGATGCCGTGGATCGCGAAGAACAAGCTCGTCGACCAGTCGAAGAACTAAGCGTCACGATTTTTGCTGAATCGAAAGCCGTCCGGCAGCCCTGTGCGCCGGGCGGCTTTTGCTATCCTACGGTTTTTAGTGCGACGTGAGTCGCATCGACTGGACGGCGCAAGCCGTCCCATTGGTGGCACCTTGGGCCACCCCTTGTGTAGCAAACGAAACCGAGCGCCGTTTGGCTTGGAATCGTAGCTGTAGATGCGCAGGAGTCTTCGGACCCTTGCGCGTAATTGCATTGACCTGATTACCGTCAGGTTCCGCCCAGTTAGCGGCTTCAACTCCGCTAACAAAGCGGATTGGCGTATGTGATTTCAGGGAAGGTCGAGCGCAAGCTCGGTTTGTCATTGTTCAACCTCACGGGATTAGTCCCTATGAGGTAGAGAACCTGCTGTACGACCAGCAGTAGCCTAAGAGGACATGCGTCACTGGCAACGGTGGGGTGTGAAGCTTCTCTGACAATGTAGCCCCCGAAGTTTGGGTGACTGCCTGTTGTGAAACAGGTATTCGGAGACTCCTAGCAGCAAGGGGGTTGAGGCGCTAGGCTGGCTGATACGGTTAACGGAAGTGAACTGCTGATAAACCTCGTAAGTAGGACGATGCCAAAGCTGCTGATAGGCATTAACCAAAACGGTGTGCGGTCGGATAACTCGCTTGAAATTCGGGTTACGTCGTCTGAGGACCGCCGGGGGAAAGGCAGAACCTACGTCAGTCATGTGGCAGGCCGGGAACACGGTAAGCCCGTATCGTTGCCAGTGCAGTTGGGCTGGCAGGCGGCCCGCAAGGAACGCTGTTGACGATGCGGGTAGAGGATGACGGAGAAAGCGAATGACGGGCTGTAATGGTCCGGATAGGGATTGAGACATCATCCCACGCGAAAGCGGGCAGACTTCCGTCTGGTCTACCGTCGCAAGATGGCTGACAGACCTTGTGACTTGGTGAGACACGAGCGCTCGCGTTCGTGCGTAGTACCAGGATGACATATGGGCGCATGCGTCCATATTTGTTCAACTGTTGTTTCCCAGCGGGGTGTGTCTACCCCGCTGGGGAAGATGCGCCTTCTGCTGCGGGAATGATCAACCCAAGGTAGGAGAGCAGCATGAGAGTATCTGTCCGAAAGGATGGATCTGCGCTTTCCCACGTGCCTGACAACTGGCACGCCGTAGATTGGCGTCGCGTCGGACGGAACGTGAGAGGGATGCAGATACGAATTGCGAAGGCGACGCGGGAAGGCGACTGGCGCAGGGTGAAAGCCTTGCAACGGATGCTTACCCGCACGTTGTCCGCAAAGCTGTACGCGGTACGACGTGTTACGCAGAACCAAGGTGCGCGAACGGCCGGAGTCGATCGCGAACTGTGGGATTCGCCTGAGAGCCGGTGGGAAGCCATCGGCAGGTTGAAGCGGCGTGGATATAAGCCTTTGCCATTACGGAGAGTCTTTATCCCCAAGGCCAATGGAAACGAGCGCCCTCTGGGCATTCCGACCATGCGGGACAGGGCGATGCAAGCCCTGTATCTGCTGGCCTTGGAGCCGGTGTCGGAAACGACGAGTGATCCGAACTCTTATGGATTCAGACTCAATCGCTCGACAGCCGATGCCATGTCGCAGATATTCGTCGCAATGTCCCAGAAGGGCTCGGCCCGATGGGTGCTGGAAGCGGATATCAAAGGCTGCTTTGACTGGATCAACCACGACTGGTTGGAAAGCCATGTCCCGATGGACAAGGAGATCCTCCGGAAGTGGTTGAAGGCTGGCCTGATTCACAAGGGGCAGCTACAGGCGACTGAGGCCGGTACGCCGCAGGGAGGCATCATCTCCCCGACGCTGGCAAACGTGACGCTGAACGGGCTGGAGCGTGAACTGATCGCGCACCTCGGTGCGACGTTGGGAATCGCGAAAGCCAAGAAGCTGAAAGTGAATGTGGTGCGATACGCGGATGACTTTGTGATCACCGGCGACTCGAAAGAGATTCTGGAAAACGAGGTCAGGCCTTGGGTGGAAGCATTCCTTGCTGTTCGGGGCTTGCAACTGTCCGAGACAAAAACGCGGATCACCCACATTGACGAAGGCTTCGATTTCCTTGGGTGGAATTTCCGGAAGTATTCGGAAAAGCTGCTCATCAAGCCGAGCAAGAAGAACGTGCAGACGTTCTATCGAAAGGTGTCGGAAACGATCAGTGGCAACAAGACGGTAACGCACGAGGATTTGATCCGATTGCTGAACCAGATGCTACGGGGTTGGGCGCAGTATCACAGCCCCGTCGTAGCCAAGCAGGCGTATAGCCGCATGGAGTCTCTGATCTTCCGGAGACTTTGGTGGTGGTCAAAACGGCGACATCCAAACAAGGGTGCTGAATGGGTGAGGAAGAAATACTTTCATTCAGATGGCGCCCGACACTGGATTTTTGCTGTTCCTGTAGTTCGAGACGATGGCAGTAACGGCTTGACAGAGTTGTACCAGCTTCGCGGTACATCGATCAGGCGGCATCGCAAGATCAAAGGCGACTTCAATCCTTTTGATCCTGATTGGGAGCAGTATGGCGAACAACTGCGACAAGCGCGCATGGAAGCATCAATGCGACATCGCAAGCAATGGGTTTCGCTATACCTATTGCAAGGCGGGCTGTGTGCGCACTGCGGCTGTGCTCTGACACGAGAGACCGGTTGGCACGATCATCATCTGGAGTACCGGATGCATGGTGGTTCCGACGCCCTCTTCAATCGAGTGCTATTGCATCCCGACTGCCACCGACAAGTGCATGTAGGTAAAATTGCGCTAACTAAGCCGGCCCGGTCATAAAGCTGGGCTTTGTACGTAGATTGGAGCCGTATGCGGGGAAACTCGCACGTACGGTTCTTAGGGGGCTCTCCTTCTGCGAAGAAGGGGGGCTACCCTCCTAAAACACAGAACCCGTTCATGAACTATCCTCATCCGATCATTGCCCGCGAAGGCTGGCCGTTCATTGCCATCGCGGCTGTCGTCGCCATCCTCGTGCAAGCGACGGGCGGCTTCGGCTTCGCCTGGTTCTTCTGGCTGATCGTGATTTTCGTCGTCCAGTTCTTCCGCGATCCGGCCCGCCCGATTCCGACCCAGCCCAACGCGGTGCTGTGTCCGGCCGATGGGCGCATCGTCGCGGTCGAAACCGCGCACGATCCGTACGTGGGACGCGAGGCGCTCAAGATCAGCGTGTTCATGAACGTGTTCAACGTGCACTCGCAGCGCTCGCCGGTGGACGGCGCCATCACGAAGGTTCAGTACTTTCCGGGCGCGTATCTGAATGCGGCCGTCGACAAGGCGTCCACCGAAAACGAGCGCAATGCGGTCGTGCTGCAGACGGCGAGCGGGCATACCGTGACGTCGGTGCAGATCGCGGGCCTCATCGCGCGACGCATTCTGTGCTACGTGCACGTCGGCGAGCCGCTCACGCGCGGACAGCGCTACGGCTTCATCCGCTTCGGGTCGCGCGTCGACGTCTATCTGCCGGTGGGCAGCCGCCCGCGTGTGTCGATCGGCGAGAAAGTTTCGGCTTCGTCGACGATCCTCGCCGAGTTCGCGCAATAACGCGGAGGACGCGATGGCGGCATTCAAACCGCGCCGTAACCGCGCGCCCGCGACGCCTCCGCGCGCGTTCCGCCGCAACAAGGCGGCTCAGGACGTCGGCGCCGTGGAGACGCGTCGCGCGAAGCGGCAGCAGTTTCTGCGCAAGCGCGGCATTTATTTGCTGCCCAATGCGTTCACCACGGCGGCCTTGTTCTGTGGCTTCTTCGCCGTGGTCCAGGCGATGAACGTCCGTTTCGAGATTGCGGCCATCGCCATTTTCGTCGCGATGGTGCTCGACGGCATGGACGGGCGCGTCGCGCGCATGACGCACACGCAGAGCGCGTTCGGCGAGCAGTTCGACAGTCTGTCGGACATGGTGTCGTTCGGCGTCGCGCCGGCGCTCGTGATGTACGAGTGGGTATTGAAGGACCTCGGGCGCTGGGGCTGGCTCGCGGCGTTCGTGTATTGCTCGGGTGCGGCGTTGCGGCTCGCGCGCTTCAATACGAACGTCGGCGTGGTCGACAAGCGCTACTTCCAGGGGTTGCCGTCGCCGGCCGCGGCGGCGCTCATCGCCGGATTCGTGTGGCTCGCGACGGATAACCGCGTGCCGCTCAAGCTCGTGTGGCTGCCGTGGGTTGCGTTCGCGCTGACCGTTTATGCGGGCGTGACGATGGTGTCGAACGCGCCGTTTTACAGCGGCAAGGCGCTCGACGTGCGCTATCGTGTGCCGTTCGCGGGCGTGCTGCTGATCGTGGTGGCGTTCGTCCTCGTATCGTCCGATCCGCCGGTCATGCTGTTCTGCCTGTTCGTGCTGTACGGCTTTTCGGGCTACATCTGGTGGGGATATCTCGCGGTGCGCGGCAGGCCGAATCCGGCGCGCAGTTCGCAGCGGGAGCATTAGAGCGGAATCCGTTCAAGCAAAGAAAAGGCGGCAACCCTCCCGGATTGCCGCCTTTTTTGTTTCTCCATGCGCGTCGATCAACCCGCGACCAGCGTCCCGTTCTGAATGTGCACGCGCTGACCCTGCGCGAACGGCGGCGGGTTCTTGTACGTGAACGTGCGTGTCTTGCCGTTTTCCATCCGGACGCGCACCGAATAATCGGTTTCGCTGCGCAGATGCTTTTCGACCGAGTTACCCGCCAGGCCGCCGCCGAGCGCGCCGAGCAGCGTCATCGCGGTGCGGCCGCCGCCGCGCCCGAACTGATTGCCGACAACACCGCCCGCCACCGCGCCACCGACCGCGCCGATCCCCGTTCCGTGGCCTTCCTGCTTGACGGCGGAGATCGCCTCGACGGTTCCGCAGGCGGAGCAATACGCGGGGTGCTGCTGCGGCTGCTGCGCGTACGATGGCTGCAGGGGCTGCGGCTGTGCGGGCACCTGTTGCGCCTGCTCCTGGGCTGCTTGTTGTTCAACCGCTCGTTGTTGAGCCGCTTGTTGCTGAGCCGCCTGTTGTTGCGCGGCGGTGCGCTGCTGCGCCGCACTGGGCGCCGCGGATTCGACCACCGGCTGCTGCGCAACCGCCGCCGTCTGCGTCTGCGGATTCTGTGCCGAATTGCTAGATGCCTTCGGGAACAGTCCCGTCATCGCGGCAGTGGCCGCAAGGCTCGCGACGATCACAGCGCCCGCTGCCGTCGCGACGAGCGGATGCAGGCGCCGCTGCGGCGGCTGAGCGCCGCCGGAAGAGGGCGACGTGCTGAGTTTGTTGGTTCCGTTATCCATTGTTGAACCTCCGTTTCGAGGCGAAATGCTGCTACCAATGTCCGCTGTTACAACATGTCCGCAACACAATTCTGGGCGAGCCCGGGATTTTTCGCTTTTCCGCTTGTAACAAATTGCGGGTGCATCGTGCTTTGATAAAAGCACGACCGGTGCCAACCATTGCAGCGCGCACCCATGGGCCCCCGCCGCCAATCCGGACTTGAAACTTTTACCAGCGGTTACAACAAAATCTGCGGGCCGAAAAAAAAGCGCGCCGCGGGGGCGCGCTTTTTTCGCTTTTCGATCGAGCCAGAAACTCAGTCTTCGCGACGCAGATGCGGGAACAGAATCACATCGCGGATGCTCGGGCTATCGGTCAGCAACATGACCAGACGATCCACGCCGATGCCGCAGCCGCCCGTCGGCGGCATGCCGTGCTCGAGCGCGCGAATGTAGTCGGCGTCGAAGTACATCGCTTCCTCGTCGCCGGCGTCTTTCTGATCGACCTGCTTCTGAAAGCGTGCGGCCTGATCTTCCGGATCGTTCAGCTCCGAGAAGCCATTGGCGATTTCGCGCCCCGTGATGAACAATTCGAAGCGCTCGGTGATGCCCGGCACGGAATCCGACGCGCGCGCGAGCGGCGACACTTCGATCGGGTAATCGACGATATATGTCGGTTCCCACAATTGCGATTCCGCCGTCTCTTCGAACAGCGCGAGTTGCAGCGAACCGAGACCCGCGTTCAGGAAAGCCGGCTGCGTCGTATCGACGCCGAACTTCTTCAGTTCCGTGCGCAGGAACGCGGCGTCGGAGAGCTGCCCGTCGGTGTACTGCGGTGCGAATTTCTGAATCGCCTGATTGATCGTCAGACGATGGAACGGCTTGCTCAGATCGAGCTCGCGGCCCTGATACGTGATGGTCGCTGTGCCGAGCGCATCGATGGCGGCCTGCCGGATCAGTTGCTCGGTGAAGTCCATTAGCCAGCGGTAATCGGTGTACGCGGCGTAGAACTCCATCATCGTGAATTCCGGATTGTGACGCGGCGACACGCCTTCGTTCCGGAAATTACGGTTGATCTCGAACACGCGCTCGAAGCCGCCGACGATCAGCCGCTTCAGATACAGCTCGGGCGCGATGCGCAGGAACATCTGCATGTCGAGCGCGTTGTGATGCGTGACGAAAGGCTTCGCCGCCGCGCCGCCCGGAATCGGGTGCAGCATCGGCGTTTCGACTTCCATGAAGTTCGCCTGCGACATGAAATTGCGGATCGACGTGACGGCCTTCGTGCGCGCCATGAACGTCTTGCGTGACTCCGGCGTGACGATCAGATCGACATAGCGCTGGCGATAGCGCATTTCCTGATCGGCCAGGCCGTGAAACTTGTCCGGCAGCGGACGCAGCGCCTTCGACAAAAGACGCAATTCCGTGCAGCGAACCGACAGCTCGCCCTTGTTCGTGCGGAACAGCACGCCTTTCGCGGCGATGATGTCGCCCAGATCCCACTTCTTGAAGGCGTCGTACGTTTCGACGCCGACATCGGCGGGCGTCACGAAAAACTGGATCTGGCCGCTGCCGTCCTGAACCGTCGCGAAGCTGGCCTTGCCCATTACGCGCTTGAGCATCATCCGGCCGGCGATCGCGACGGGCAGAGGATTCGCTTCGAGCGCGTCCTTGTCCGTTTCGGCGTATTCGCTCTGAAGTGCCGCGGCCTGATGCGTCGGGCGGAAATCGTTCGGATAGGCGACGCCTTGCTCGCGCAGCGCGCGCAGCTTTTCGCGTCGCTCGGCGATGATCTGGTTCTCTTCCAGTTCGGGAGCGGCGCCCGGTTGAGTCGGTTCGGTCATGATGATTCTTGGCTTTTAATGCGCGGATGCGCGGCGAAACGAAGCGAAGCGCGGATATCGCCGATGGATATCCGCGCCGAAAGACTTAAACGCCTTGTTTCAGGCTCGCGCCGATGAAGTCGTCGAGGTCGCCGTCGAGCACGGCGCGCGTGTTGCTCATTTCCACGTTGGTGCGCAGGTCCTTCACGCGGCTCTGGTCGAGCACGTAGGAGCGGATCTGATGGCCCCAGCCCACGTCGGTCTTGCTGGATTCGAGCTTGTCCTGTTCGGCCTGGCGCTTGCGCATCTCGAACTCGTAGAGACGCGCCTTCAGCATCTGCATGGCTTCCGCGCGGTTGCGGTGCTGCGAGCGGTCGTTCTGGCACTGCACGACGATGCCCGTGGGCGCGTGCGTCAGACGAACCGCGGAATCGGTCTTGTTGATGTGCTGGCCGCCCGCGCCCGATGCGCGATACGTGTCCGTGCGGATGTCGGCGGGATTGATTTCGATCTCGATCGAATCGTCGATCTCCGGATACACGAACACCGACGAAAACGACGTATGCCGGCCGCCCGACGAATCGAACGGCGACTTGCGCACGAGGCGGTGAATGCCCGTTTCGGTGCGCAGATAGCCGTACGCGTATTCACCTTCGACCTTGATCGTCGCGCTCTTGATGCCGGCGACATCGCCTTCGGATTCTTCTAGAACTTCGGTCTTGAAGCCCTTGCGCTCGCAGTAACGCAGGTACTGGCGCAGCAGCATGGACGCCCAGTCGCACGCTTCGGTGCCGCCCGCGCCCGCCTGAATGTCGATGAAGCAGTTGTTCGGATCGGCCGGGTTCGAGAACATCCGGCGGAATTCCATGTCCTCGACGCGAACGCGCAGCGCATCGGCGTCGGATTCGCACGCGACGAGCGTGTCCTCGTCCTGTTCCTCGCGCGCCATGTCGAAGAGATCGCTGGCGTCGCGCAGGTCGTTGTCGAGCGCGGTGATGGTCGAGACCACGCCGTCGAGCAGCTTCTTTTCACGACCGAGCGCCTGGGCGTTCTTCGAGTCGTTCCAGACGTTCGGGTCTTCGAGTTCCTTGTTGACTTCGGCTAGACGCGCGGACTTGGCGTCGTAGTCAAAGATACCCCCGTAGCTCGGCCGCGCGGCGGCGCAGGTCGGCCAGAAGGCTTTCGATCGCGTTGAGACGTTCCGCTTCCATTGTCGATCTTCGGCTTCGTAAAAAGATGAAATTATAGCCGATCGACAGGGTTTCCCCGGCTTTCCGGGCGCCCGGCGCGCCTTCTCAGCCCGCGTGCTCGACGATCAGCTGTACGCGCGCGACGCCGTTCCACGAATCGCTGACGAGCCGGTACGCGACAGTCGCACGCGGCGGCAGCGGATCGACGTGGTTGAACCAGATCGCGTTGAAGCGCTGACGCCCGCGCAACAGCGACAGCTTCAGATGCTTCTCTTTCACGAGTGCCTGCGACGCGACTTCGAACTCGCCGGAAAACGTGGGCGCGGGAAAGCCTTGTCCCCAGACGGCGGCGTCGAGCAGGTCGACGAACTGCGGCGTGAAATACGCGTCTTCCAGCTCGCCATCGGTTTCGAGCGTGCGCGAAAGCGCTTCGGGCGTCAGCCATTCGCGTCCGACTGCTTCGAACGCTTCGGTGAAGCGCGGAATGTCGGCGGTGGAAATCGTCAGGCCCGCGGCCATCGCGTGGCCGCCGAACTTGTGGATGAGGCCGGGCTCGCGCTTGCTGATGAGATCGACGGCATCGCGCAGATGAAAGCCGGGAATCGAACGGCCGGAGCCCTTGCAGAGCGTGCCGCTGTCGTCGGCGTGCGCGAACGTGAAGGACGGCCGATGGAACCGCTCCTTGAGCCGTCCCGCGACGATGCCGATCACGCCCTGGTGCCAGCTCGCATCGTAGAGCGTGAGCGTCGCACGCTCGCCGGGATCGATCGTCTGCAGCTCGGCGAGCGCCTGCTGCTGCATGCCCGCTTCGATTTCGCGACGCTCGCGGTTCATCGAATCGAGTTGCTGCGCGAGTTCCCACGCGCGGCCGATGTCGTCGGTCGTCAGGCATTCGATGCCGAGCGACATGTCGGACAGCCGTCCCGCCGCGTTCAGGCGCGGGCCGAGCGCGAAGCCGAGATCGAAGCCCGACGCCGCGCGCGCATCGCGGCCGGCGGCGCGGAAGAGCGCCGCGACGCCCGGCTGCATGCGGCCCGAGCGAATCCGCTTCAAGCCTTGTGCGACGAGAATCCGGTTGTTGCAGTCGAGCTTGACGACATCGGCGACGGTGCCGAGCGCGACGAGATCGAGCAGGCCGTCGAGACGCGGCTCGGGCGCGTCCGTGTAAGCGCCGCGCTTGCGCAACTCCGCGCGCAACGCGAGCAGCACATAGAACATCACGCCCACGCCCGCGATGCACTTGCTCGGAAACTCGCAGCCCGGCTGGTTCGGATTGACGATCGCGCGCGCGGCGGGCAGTTCGTCGCCGGGCAGGTGGTGATCGGTGACGAGCACGTCGATGCCGAGGGCATTCGCCGCGGCGACGCCGTCCACGCTCGCGATACCGTTATCGACGGTAATCAGCAGATCCGGCAGGCCGGCTTTGGAACGCGCCGCCAGCTCCACGATTTCCGGCGTGAGCCCGTAGCCGTATTCGAAGCGATTCGGCACCAGATAGTCGATGGTCGCGCCGAACATGCGCAGGCCGCGCACGGCGACCGCGCAGGCGGTGGCGCCGTCGCAGTCGTAATCGGCGACGACGAGCATGCGCTTGCCCGCGGCGAGCGCATCGGCGAGCACGACGGCGGCATCGTCGCAGCCTTTCAGGCCGGCGGGCGCGTGCAGGCGCTTGAACTCGGTTTCGACTTCGTCGGGCGAGCTCACGCCGCGCGATGCATAGAGGCGCGCAATGACGGGATGCAGGCCGTGGCGCATCAGCGCTTCGGCGTCGGCGGGAGAGGAGGCGCGCGTAACGATTCGCGTCATTGCAGGGTATGCCTTATTCGATGAAGAGCGCCGCGATCGGACGGCGCCGCCAGAACTTGCGCAGATCGGCGCGCGTGACGGAAAGCGTGACCGAGCCGGTGTCGCCGCAGAGCGTGAGGCTCAGGCGGCCGAGCGAGCCATCGCCGAGCGCCTGCAGCGCGGGGGCGAACCACGCGGCTTCGAGTTCCTTGAGCGACGCGTTCCAGCGCGCCCAGTCCTGCTCGATGAACGGCGCGGAGAACGGATTCAGCTCGACGAGCGTCGCGCCTTGCGAGCCGTCTTTCGACAGCGATGCAAACGACTCGGGCGGCGTCGACGGCTTGACGCCCGACGCGAGCGCGAGACCGCGCGTCGCCGCGGCGTCTGACATCACGCGTGCGAACGGTCTCGCCACGGGCCGCATCGTGCCTTGTCCGTGGAGCCAGATCGAGTTGATCGCGGGCAGGCCGCGCGATTCGCGTTCGAGATTCAGCGGGTGCTCGAACCACGCCATCTGCACTTCGTTCTGCAGCTTCATCCACGCGCGCGAGCGCTCGCCGGTGCGGGCTTCGTGGGGCAGCCAGATTTCGATGTTGCGGCCCGTCGCCCGCAGCGGCGATGCGCCCGCGAGCGAGCCGAGCGCCTCGCCCGAGACATACCAGCGCAACGGCGTCGGCGCTTGCAGCGTCACGCCGAGGTCTTCGATCACCGGCCGCGCCGTCTGAAGCAGTGCGCGCGCTTCTTCCGTATGCACGCCGAGCGTCTCGGGATCGATCAGCACCAGATGATCGTGCGCGATGCGCACGTGAACCGGCTCGATGCAGGCCCAGGGCGCATTGCCGGGCGTGCCGCCGTCGGCGAGCAGCATGAAGGGGGCGAGCGGGGCATCGTCGGCGTAGCGTTGAGCAGCGGGCGTGACGGCGTTGAAGCGCCGCGCGATCCAGCGTTCGTGCGGCAGCGTGCGCTGGAAGTCCTCGCCGATGACGCGTTCCTCGAGCGTCGCGCGGGCGAGCAGCTTGTCGAGCGCCGCGCTCTCCAGGCCGTGCAGGGCGATGGCGGCGTCCGCGGCCGACGGCAGGGCGAACGGCAGCAGGAGATGGAGGTCGTGAACGGGCATGATGCTCGGCATTGTAGGGCAAAGCGGGTGGGGCGATGACGCCCGCCATGCCGGTTTTGCCCGGCGATCGACGCGTGCTCATGCGTCGCTTTCTCCATATATGGCAAACTTTCGCAGATTTCACGCTTGGTCGTGGCAAGCCGGCGCGCTTCGCCGCCGTCGCCATGCATCCGCGAAGATCGCCGCGTCATTCAGACGATGCCGGCGATGCCGCGCAAAGAGCGACCACCGCGCCACCGGGGCATAACAACGCTGGACAGCAGCAGAAAGGAATCGCTTGAAACTTCCGTACGAATGGCAGATCGGCTGGCGCTACACGCGCGCCAGCAAACGCACCACAGGCAACGGCTTCATCTCCTTCATCGCGCTCGTGTCGATGGCGGGCATCGCGCTCGGCGTCGCTGCGCTGATCGTCGTGCTGTCGGTCATGAACGGCTTCCAGAAGGAAGTGCGAGACAGGATGCTGTCGGTGCTCGCGCACGTCGAAATCTTCTCGCCGACCGGCTCCATGCCCAACTGGCAACTGACCGCCCAGGAAGCGCGCCGCAATCCGGAAGTGATGGGCGCCGCGCCCTATGTCGAAGCGCAGGCGCTGCTGACGCGCCAGGGCGCGGTGAGCGGCGTCGCGCTGCGCGGCGTGGAGCCGTCGCTGGAGCCGGAAGTGTCGGATATCGGCAAGGACATGCGCGCAGGCAAGCTGACGGATCTCAAGCCGGGCGAGTTCGGCATCGTGCTGGGCAAGGATCTCGCCGCCAATCTCGGCGTGGTAAACGGCGACAAGATCACGCTCGTCGCGCCCGAAGGCACCATCACGCCGGCAGGGATGATGCCGCGGCTCAAGCAGTTCACCGTCGTCGGCGTCTTCGAGTCCGGTCACTATGAATACGATTCGACGCTCGCGCTCATCGAAATCCACGACGCCGAGGCGCTCTTCCGTCTGCCCGCGCCGACCGGCGTGCGCCTGCGCCTGAAGGACATGCAGCGCGCGCCCGAAGTCGCGCGGCAGCTCGCGCGCACGCTGTCGGGCGATTTGTATATCCGCGACTGGACGCAGCAGAACAAGACGTGGTTCTCCGCCGTGCAGATCGAAAAGCGCATGATGTTCATCATCCTCACGCTGATCATCGCGGTGGCGGCGTTCAATCTCGTGTCCTCGCTCGTGATGACCGTCACCGACAAGCAGGCCGATATCGCCATCCTGCGCACGCTCGGCGCGCAGCCCGGCTCGATCATGAAGATCTTCGTCGTGCAGGGCGTGACGATCGGCTTCATCGGCACGGCGCTCGGCGTGACCTTCGGCTGTCTCGTCGCGTGGAGCATTCCGTGGCTCGTGCCGATGATCGAGCATCTCTTCAACGTCCAGTTCCTGCCGTCTTCGGTGTATTTCATCAGCGAACTGCCGTCGGAACTCGTGCCGGGCGACGTCGCCAAGATCGGCGTCATCGCGTTCCTGTTGTCGTCGCTCGCGACGCTCTATCCGAGCTGGCGCGGTGCGAAGGTTCGTCCGGCGGAGGCGCTGCGCTATGAGTGATCTGATTCCGTCCAGCAATCTCGTTCTGCAGGCATCGGCCATTTCGAAGACGTTCGTGCAGGGCGGCTTCAATGTGCAGGTGCTCAACAACGCGCAGCTCGACGTGATGCGCGGCGAGAAGCTCGCGATCGTCGGCGCATCGGGCTCGGGCAAGAGCACGCTCCTGCATGTGCTCGGCGGGCTGGACGAGCCGAGCGCGGGCAAGGTTTCGCTGCTCGGCAAGCCGTTCACCGAGCTGAAGGAGAAGGAGCGCAACGAGCTGCGCAACCGTGCGCTCGGCTTCGTGTATCAGTTCCATCATCTGCTGCCGGAATTCACGGCGCTCGATAACGTCGCGATGCCGTTGCGCATCCGCCGCATGTCCGAAGAGGATGCGCGCCGCCAGGCGCAGGAGATGCTGGAACGCGTGGGCATCGGTCATCGCGCGAAGCATCGGCCGGGCGAGTTGTCGGGCGGGGAGCGACAGCGTGTGGCCATCGCGCGCGCGCTCGTCACGCGTCCCGCGTGCGTGCTCGCCGACGAACCCACAGGCAATCTCGACGGCGGCACGGCCGACACCGTCTTCAACCTGATGCTGGAGCTGTCGCAGACGCTCGAAACGAGTTTCGTGATCGTCACGCACGATCCCGATCTCGCCGCGCGCTGCGACCGCATCATGCGCCTGCGCGACGGCGTGCTGCACGAAGAGCCGCCGGTGCCGGTATAACGCGTTGCTGTGCGGGAGGCGTCATGTGGATCGATACGCATTGTCATCTCGATGCCGGAGAGTTCGACGCCGACCGCGATGCCGTCGCGGGCGCGGCGCTCGATGCAGGCGTGACGCGCATCGTGATTCCGGGCGTGGATCGCGGCAACATCGCGGCGGTGCGCGCGCTCGCGCATCGCATCGCGGGCGGCGCATACGCGCTCGGCATTCATCCGCTTTTCACGCCGGGCGCGCGTGAAGACGATCTGCGCGTGCTGCGCGAGGAGATCGAGGCGAGTCTCGATGATCCGTTGTTCGTCGGCATCGGCGAAATCGGGCTCGACTATTTCGTTCCGACGCTCGACGATGCGCGCCAGCAATTCTTCTACAACGAACAGTTGAAGCTCGCGCGCGAGTTCGGCCTGCCGGTGATTTGCCATGTGCGCAAGTCGCAGGACAAGGTGCTGAAAGGCTTGCGCGTGCACGATATTCATCGGGGCATCGCGCACGCGTTCAACGGCAGTTTCCAGCAGGCCGAGGCGTTCATCGCGCAAGGCATGCATCTCGGCTTCGGCGGCAATCTCACGTTCGAACGCGCGCTGCAGATCCGGCGGCTCGCGGCCGAGCTTCCGCTTGAGGCGATCGTGCTCGAAACCGATGCGCCCGATATCGCGCCTTCGTGGCGCTACAAGCAACGCAACACGCCCGATCAGGTCGCGCGCATCGCAACGGTGCTCGCGCAGTTGCGCGGCATCGACGAAAACACGCTTGCCCTAGGCACAACGGCTAACGCTCACGCAGCGCTCCCACGGCTCGCGCCCGCCTCTTCATAATCGTTTCGATCGACGTCCGTCTCTGCGAGCGCGCGTCTGCGGCAACGAAAACGAAGAGGAAGAAGTGCGGGCGATTCTGCTGGGATTTGCGCTGGGCGTCTGGGGATTGCAACAGCAGGCTGGCTTGCCGGACGCAATCGTGTGGTTCGCGGGCTGCGCGGCGTTCATCGTGGCGATGACGCTCGGCGCGATGAAGCCGCGCGTGCGCATCGCGAGCTTCGCGCTCGGCGCCTGCGCGCTCGGCTTCGCCTATGCCGCGGTGCGCGCTGAAGTCCGGCTGCGCGAGCAGTTGCCCGCCGCGTACGAGCAACGCGACATCGAACTGACGGGCTTCGTGCGCGGGCTTTCCGAGCAACGGGCGGACGGCGCGCGCCTGCTCTTCGAAGTCGAAGCGAACGGCGCGGGTCTGCGCGACTTTCCGCGCATCGTGCGATTGTTGTGGATGTCGCCGGATCGAACGCCACTCCGCGCTGGCGAACGATGGACGCTGAGCGCGCGTTTGAAGCGCGCGCATGCCGATGCGAACTTCGGCCTGCGCGATGGCGAAGCGAGCCTGCTCGAACGCGGCATTCGCGCGACGGGCACTGTGTCGGCTGCGCGCACGCCGCGGCGCGTGAGTCCCGATGCGACGGGCCCGCGTCTGATGATCGACCGTCTGCGTGCCCGCGCGCGCGATCGCATCGAATCGGTGCTGGGGCACGCGCCGCATCGCGGGATCATCGTCGCGCTCGCGGTGGGCGCGCAGGAGGCGGTCAGCGATGCCGACTGGGCCCTCATGCGCGCGACCGGCACGAGTCATCTCGTCGCGATATCGGGGTTGCACATCGGCTTCGTCGCGGGACTGGCGGCGTTGATCTTCGGCTTCGTGTGGAAGCGGCTCAGGTTGCGCGGCGTGCCCGCGCCATTGATCGTGGCCGCGCCGAAAGTGGCGGCGGCCGGTGCGGCCGTGTTCGCCGCCTGCTACGCCGCGCTCGCCGGATTCAACGTGCCGGCGCAACGCACGGTCTGGATGCTGCTGATCGTCGCCATCGCGTTTCTGTGCGGAAGGCGGCCCGCGTCGTCGCTCGTGCTCTTGTGGGCGCTCGTGCTCGTGCTGGTCGCCGATCCGTGGGCGGTGACATCGCCGGGATTCTGGCTGTCGTTCTGCGCGGTGGGGGCGATATTGCACGCGATCGCGGCGGCGGGGCGAGTCGAGTCACGCGCGCAGGCGCAAGAGCACGACGAAATCGAACAGTGGGATCGCGCCGATCCGAGTGAAGTCGGACAGCGGCCGGCGCACGCGACCGGGCCGAGACTGCTTCCTCTCATCACGCGGTTCGGCGGCCGTGCACGGCGTCACGCCACGTCGAGCGCGCGCGTGCAGTACGCGATAACCATCGCGCTCGCGCCGCTCACCGTCTATTGGTTCTCACAGATTCCGTTGCTCGGTCCGCTCGCGAACGCGTTCGCGATACCGTGGATCAGCGTGCTCGTGACACCCGCGACGCTCGCGGGCCTGATGCTTCCCGCGCCGCTCGATGCGCCGATGCTCCACGCCGCGCACGCCGCGCTCTCGGTGCTTTGCGACTTACTCGCGCGCCTCGCCGACGCCGTGCCATCGCCCCTCTGGTTTCTCCCGAAGCCTGATGCGTTTGCGCTCGCGGCATCGTGCATCGGTGTCGCGTGGGCGCTCGCGCCACGAGGCTGGCCGCTGCGCTTCGCCGCGCCGCTCACCTGGCTGCCGCTTCTCGCTCCCGCGACGCATCCCGCGCCCGAAGGCGCGTTTCGCGTCACCGCGCTCGATGTCGGGCAGGGCTCGGCACTCGTCGTCGAGACGGCGCGGCATGCGTTGCTCTTCGACGCCGGGCCCGGTCCCGAATCGACGCACGCGGGCGAGCGCATCGTCGCGCCGTATCTCCAGGCCGCGGGCGTTCGCATGCTCGATACGCTCGTCATCAGCCATTCCGATTCGGATCACGCAGGCGGCGCGCCCGCCGTATTGCAATCGATCGAGGTGCGCCAGTTGCTGGCGTCGCTGCCCGCGACGGACGCGTTGTGGCCGAACGCGCGCGCACGCGGCGCGCAAACGCTGCGCTGTACGGCGGGACAGCGCTGGACGTGGGACGGTGTGGAATTCCGCGTGCTGTGGCCCGAGCCGGGGCCGCTCTCGGGAAAGCCGAATCATCAGTCGTGCGTGCTGAAGGTGACGAGTGCGGCGGGGCGCGCGGCGCTGTTCGCGGCCGATATCGAAGCGGACGTCGAACGCGCGCTGATCGCTCGCGACCGCGCCGCCTTGGATGCCGACGTGCTGATCGCGCCGCATCACGGCAGCCGGACGTCGTCGACCGAGCCTTTCCTCGATTCTGTCGGGCCGTTGGCGGCGATATTTCAGGTAGGCTATCGCAACCGCTTTCACCATCCGCACCCGACCGTGTTCGCGCGTTACGGGTTGCGCGAGATCGCGCTTTCGCGCAGCGACGACGACGGCGCGGCGCGCATCGACATCGGCGGGCAGATCGTGCTCGAGCGCTACCGGCAGACGCACGCGCGCTACTGGATGGGGCGTTGAAACCAGAACAAGAACGGAGACGAATCCCGCTTGAAAGACATCATCCATTTCTCGCACGCGAACGGCTTTCCGGCATCGGTCTATCGCACGATTTTTGCGGAGCTTTCCGACGATTACGACGTTCGCAGCATCGAGTGCATCGGGCATGATGCGCGCTTTCCGGTGACGCGCGACTGGCCGTATCTCGTCGATCAGCTCATCGACGACATGAGCCGCTATCGGCGGGAAGCGGACAGCGCGCATCCGAAGGTGTGGCTCGTCGGGCATTCGCTGGGCGGCTATCTGTCGCTGATGGCGGCGCTCAAGCGCCCGCAATGGGTGAAAGGCGTGGTGATGCTCGATTCCCCCGTGATTGCCGGCTGGAGAAGCAGCCTTCTGCGCGTTACGCAATGGACCGGACTGGATGAGCGGCTGTCGCCCGCCGCCGCGACCAGGAAGCGCCGCACGCAGTGGGCGAGCCGCGACGAGGCATGGCGGCATTTTCTGTCGAAGCCCGCGTTCGCGCGCTGGGACGAGCGCATGCTCTCCGACTACATCGACTTCGGCATTCCGCAGACTCATGCGAACGGCGCGCGCTCGCTCGCATTCGATCGTCACATCGAATATCTGATCTATCGCACGCTGCCGCATACGCTCGGCGCGCGACTCGCGCACGGCGTGCCGGTGCCGGTCGGGTTCATCGCGGGGACGCGTTCGCGCGAGGTGCGGCAAGTGGGACTCGGCATGACGCGGCGCATCGCCGGCGCGCGGATTGAATGGATGGAAGGCAGCCATCTCTTTCCGATGGAGCGCCCGATCGACACCGCGCGCGCAGTGCAGCGCCTGCTTAAAGCGATGCAGTCATCGCAATGACGAAGCGGCCGAAAGGGCACGAGCACGCACGCGGGACTTGACGAACGGCCCGTGCGATGTTCCGCAAAAATGACGCGGAAATGCGCAGATTCGTAGCCAATCCCGACGTCTGGCGCGCTTCGTGGGAGTCTGCCTTTACGGTATAATCCGTTTTTCCCGCGAGCATCTAGCGATGACCAAATATGTATTCGTCACCGGCGGCGTAGTTTCGTCCCTTGGCAAGGGTATTGCCGCCGCCTCTCTCGCCGCGATCCTCGAATCGCGCGGTCTCAAAGTCACTCTCCTCAAGCTCGATCCCTACATCAACGTCGACCCCGGCACGATGAGCCCGTTTCAGCACGGCGAAGTGTTCGTGACGGAAGACGGCGCGGAGACCGACCTCGACCTCGGCCACTACGAGCGCTTCATCAGCACGAAGATGCGCAAGGCCAATAACTTCACCACCGGCCAGATTTACGAATCGGTGATCCGCAAGGAACGCCGCGGCGAATATCTGGGCAAGACGGTGCAGGTCATTCCGCACATCACCAACGAAATCCAGGCTTTCGTCGAGCGTGGCGCCGCAGCGGCGACGTGCGGTCAGCCGGATGTGGCAATCGTGGAAGTCGGCGGCACGGTGGGCGACATCGAGTCGCTGCCGTTCCTCGAGGCCGCGCGTCAGATGAGCCTGCGCATGGGCCGCAACAGCGCGTGCTTCGTGCACCTCACGCTAGTGCCGTTCATCGCGACCGCGGGCGAGCTGAAGACGAAGCCCACGCAGCACAGCGTGCAGAAGCTGCGCGAAATCGGTATCTATCCGAACGTGCTTCTGTGCCGCGCGGACCGTCCGATTCCCGATGACGAGCGCGCCAAGATCTCGATGTTCTCGAACGTGCCTGAAGACGCCGTGATCTCCGTGTGGGACGCGGACAGCATCTACAAGATTCCGCAGATGCTCAACGACCAGCACCTCGACGACATCATCTGCGAAGAGCTCAAGCTCTCGCCGCCGCCGGCCGATCTGACGATGTGGTCGAACCTCGTCGAGAAGCTCGAGAACCCGAAGCATGAAGTGACCATCGGCATGGTCGGCAAGTATGTCGAGCTGACGGAGTCGTACAAGTCGCTGATCGAAGCGCTGCGTCATGCCGCCATCCATACGTCGACGAAGGTCAACATCGAGTACATCGATTCCGAGCAGATCGACGCCGAAGGCACCGATGCGCTCAAGCATCTCGACGCGGTGCTCGTTCCGGGCGGTTTCGGCCGTCGCGGCACGGAAGGCAAGATCAAGGCCATCCGTTATGCGCGCGAATCGAAGACGCCTTATCTCGGCATCTGCCTCGGCATGCAGCTCGCGGTGATCGAATTCGCGCGCGACGTCGCCGGTCTCGCCGATGCGAACAGCACCGAGTTCGATCAGGACACGCAGAACCCGGTCGTTGCGCTCATCACCGAGTGGTACGACCGCGCGGGCCGCATCGAGAAGCGCAGCGAGGAGTCGGATCTCGGCGGCACCATGCGTCTCGGATCGCAAAAGTGCCCGATCAAGCCTGGCACGATGGCCGAGCGCATCTACGGCAGCGACGTGAACGAACGTCATCGTCACCGTTATGAAGTCAATAACCGTTTCGTGCCCCAGCTCGAAGCCGGCGGGCTTATCATCAGCGCCCGTACCCCGAGCGAGGACCTGCCCGAGATGATGGAGTTGCCGCAGTCGCTGCACCCGTGGTTCGTCGGCGTGCAGTTCCACCCCGAATTCACGTCGACGCCGCGCGACGGGCATCCGCTCTTCAAGGCGTTCGTCGATGCGGCGCGCGTTCATGCCGAATCCGCCGACGCGAAGGCGCCGGCCCGGGCTGCGGCGACCGCGGGAGCGCAAGCATGAAGCTGTGTCACTTCGAGGCCGGCCTGGACAAGCCGTTTTTTCTGATCGCGGGCACGTGTGTCGTCGAATCGGAGCAAATGACGATCGACGTCGCCGGGCGCCTCAAGGAGATGACCGAGAAGCTCGGCGTGCCGTTCATCTACAAGTCGTCCTACGACAAGGCGAACCGCAGCTCGGGCAAGTCGTTCCGTGGCCTCGGCATGGACGAAGGGCTGCGCATTCTCGGCGAAGTGAAGAAGCAGCTCGGCGTGCCGGTTCTCACGGACGTCCACGCCGAGCACGAGATCGAAGCGGTCGCATCGGTCGTGGACGTGCTGCAGACGCCCGCGTTTCTGTGCCGCCAGACCGATTTCATCCACGCATGCGCGCGTTCGGGCAAGCCGGTGAACATCAAGAAGGGTCAGTTTCTCGCGCCGCACGACATGAAGAACGTGATCGACAAGGCGCGCGATGCCGCGCGTGAAGCGGGTCTCTCGGAAGACCGCTTCATGGCGTGTGAGCGCGGTGTGTCGTTCGGCTATAACAACCTCGTGTCCGACATGCGCTCGCTTGCGATCATGCGTGAAACCAATGCGCCAGTCGTGTTCGACGCGACGCACTCGGTGCAGTTGCCGGGCGGGCAGGGCACGAGCTCGGGCGGTCAGCGCGAATTCGTTCCGGTGCTGGCGCGCGCGGCGGTCGCCACGGGCGTCGCGGGCCTCTTCATGGAGACGCATCCGGACCCGGCCTGTGCGAAGTCGGACGGCCCGAACGCGGTGCCGCTGCAGCACATGGAGGCGCTGCTCTCCACGCTCATCACCATCGATCGCGCGGTGAAGAGCGGCTCGTTCCTCGAGAACGATTTCAACTGAGTATCTGCGGCAAAAGGAAGTGGGGCGCGGGCGTCATCATCGGCGGGCGTGTCACGAAAAAACAGGTCGCCTGGCGTGACCGGAGCAACGGAGGAGCGTGCAGCGCGTGAGGGCGGTATCCGCGTACCCGCGCAGATCAGCGGGGCCAACGCCCGCTCCCACAAAAGCGATGCGGATCGAGTCGCTATCCCGAAACGACCGCTCTTTGCGCCGGCGCTGAACCGGTGGTCATCGAAAGGGTCTGAGCGAAGCAGTGAAGCGCGTGCCGCCGCGTGTATCGAAGTGTAAAAACAGGCGGCGCGCTTCGTTGCGACTGACAGAATTCATCGTCATTTCTTGAGGAAACCATGAGTGCTATCGTAGATATCATCGGCCGCGAGATTCTCGATTCGCGAGGCAATCCGACCGTCGAATGCGACGTGTTGCTCGAATCGGGCACGATGGGCCGCGCGGCGGTTCCGTCGGGTGCGTCCACCGGTTCGCGCGAAGCCATCGAACTGCGCGACGACGAAGCCGGCCGCTACAACGGCAAGGGCGTGCTGAAGGCCGTCGAACACATCAACACCGAGATTTCCGAAGCCATCATGGGCCTCGACGCCTCGGAACAGGCTTTCCTCGACAAGACCCTGCTCGAGCTCGACGGCACCGACAACAAGTCGCGCCTCGGCGCGAACGCGATGCTCGCCGTCTCGATGGCGGTCGCGAAGGCCGCGGCCGAGGAAGCCGGCCTGCCGCTGTACCGCTACTTCGGCGGCTCGGGTGCGATGCAACTGCCGGTGCCGATGATGAACATCGTCAACGGCGGCGCGCACGCGAACAACAGCCTGGACATTCAGGAATTCATGATCGTCCCGGTCAGCCAGCCGACTTTCCGCGAAGCGCTTCGCTGCGGCGCGGAAGTGTTCCACGCGCTCAAGAAGATCCTGGCCGAGCGCGGCATGAGCACGGCCGTGGGCGACGAAGGCGGCTTCGCACCGAACTTCGGTAGCAACGACGAGTGCCTGTCGACGATTCTGCAGGCTATCGAGAAGGCCGGTTATCGCGCCGGTGAAGACGTGCTGCTCGCGCTCGACTGCGCGGCGAGCGAGTTTTACCACGACGGCAAGTACCAGCTCGCGGGCGAAGGCCTGCAATTGTCGTCGAACGAATTCGCCGATTACCTCGCGACGCTCGCAGACAAATTTCCGATCGTCTCGATCGAAGACGGCATGCACGAGTCCGACTGGGAAGGCTGGAAGATCCTGACCGACAAGCTCGGCAAGAAGATCCAGCTCGTCGGCGACGATCTGTTCGTGACGAACACGCGCATCCTGAAGGAAGGCATCGAGAAGGGCATCGCCAACTCGATCCTCATCAAGATCAACCAGATCGGCACGCTGACGGAAACCTTCGCGGCAATCGAAATGGCCAAGCGCGCAGGCTACACGGCCGTGATCTCGCATCGCTCGGGCGAGACGGAAGACTCGACGATCGCCGATATCGCCGTCGGCCTCAACGCCGGGCAGATCAAGACCGGCTCGCTGTCGCGTAGCGACCGCATCTCGAAGTACAACCAGCTGCTGCGCATCGAGGAAGACCTCGGCGATATCGCGAGCTACCCGGGCAAGTCGGCGTTCTACAACTTGCGCTAAAGCTTTTGCCGCTTTAGTCGATAAAGACGCTTAGTCGTCTTTAAAGCGTCATCTTTTGAAGCCCGCCGCCCACGGCATTCTTGCCGCCGGGCGGCGCTTATTTCGGCTACGTGAATGCGGCTCGTAACTGTCGTTCTGATTCTGCTGCTGGTGCTGATCCAATACCCGCTCTGGTGGGGCCACGGCGGCTGGCTGCGCGTGCATGAATTGCAGCAGCAGCTCGCGCAGCAGACGGAGAAGAACACGAACCTGAGGTTGCGCAACGAGCGCGTTCAGGGCGAAGTGCAGGATCTGCAAAACGGCACTGCCGCCGTGGAAGAGCGTGCGCGCTACGAAATGGGCATGGTGAAGGACAGCGAGGTATTCGTTCAGTTCGTCGCGCCGAATTCGAATGCGCCCGTCAACTCCGCCAACGTGCCGGGCATGAACGGTTCGACGCGCGGTCAGGTCTCGGCAGCGCCGCTGCGCGTGGTGCCGAATCCGGTGTCGCGTTCGAAGCAGGAATTGCGCGATCTGGACAAGAAGGCGCAGAAGGAAAAAGCAGCCGAAGCGAAGAAGAAACAGCCGGCAGGCACGGCGCAGTAGCGTGGCGGCTCCCCGGTCGGAACAAAAAAGCGCGGTCATCGACCGCGCTTTTTTTCTGCCGAGCCTGTTGCCGGATCGATTACCACCAGGTGCCGAATCCGACGCCAGTGCCCCAATACGGACCGCCCCAGCCGCCGCTCGAATAGCCTCCGTACACCGAGACCGGCATGGGTGCGTAGAACTGCGACATCGTCTTCGCCGCATTGCCCGCGGCGGCAGCTTGCTGCGATTCGTTTAGCGCCTGCTTGTCGATGGCGTTGTACCGTTCCATCTGCTGCTGTGGCGTCAGCGTCTCTTGGGGCGCGGACGGCGTATCGGGCAAGCGGCTATAGATCGGCGAAGGACCGGGCGGATCCATCATGCAGCCGGCGAAGAGTGCGACGCCGGCAAGGCATGGCAGCAGTTTCCAGTTGAATGGTGTGGTTTTCATTTACGACCTCCAGCGGGCCGGACATCTGTACAGGAGCCCCAATCATAGCTTGCGGAGTCTGTCGTGAGTCTAGGCCGTAAGCGGGTGCGCCGAACGGTCACCGGGCCTCCGAAGCCCTTGGCGCATGCGGCGCAACCTCCCGCTGGACAAGGCTTTCGCGGCGTTTCAGTGGCGCCGGTCCGACGCCGGACTCACGCCTTGTGAGAGTTCTTTTGCGACAAAAAGTTGCGCAACGTCGACGGTGTCGAAGTCGTAGCGCTGATTGCAGAACTCGCAATGCACTTCGACGTTACCGCGCTCTGCGATCACGCCGTCGACTTCCTCGCGGCCGAGCATCTTGAGCATGCCGCCGACTTTTTCACGCGAGCACGTGCACTGAAAACGCGCCGGCGCGGGATCGAAGTGCTGCACGTTCTCCTGCCAGAACAGGCGCTTGAAGACCGTGTCCGGTTCTTCTTTCAGCAATTCTTCCGTCGAAAGCGTGCTGCCGAGATGGCAGACGCGCTGCCAGGTGTCCGCGTCGTGTTCGCCCGGGTGCGGAACGATGCCGCCATCGCCCGGCAGCTTCTGCAAAAGCATGCCGACGGCGCGATCGGTGTCGGCGGCGAGCCATAGGCGCGTGTCGAGCTGCTCGGAGTGATGCATGTAGTGCTCGAGCACCTCGGCCATCGACGAGAGCGGGCCGTGTTCGCCCGACAGCGGCACGATACCCTGATACGGTTGCTGTCCCGGCTTCTTGTCGGCCGGATCGAGCGTGATGACGCAGCGCCCGCGTCCGTGACGGTTCAGTAGCTCGGCGAGCGACATTTCGTTCTCGAGCTCGCGCTCGGTCCCTTCGGCGAGCTTCGCAGTGGCGCGCAGCGAGAGGTTGGAATTGCATTGCACGACCAGCATCTTCACTGGTCCGTCGCCGTAGATTTGCATGACGAGCGTGCCGTCGAACTTGAGGTTCGCGGATAAAAGCGCACATGCGGCCATCATCTCGCCGAGCACGTTGCGCACTGCCGCAGGGTACGAGCGGCGCGCGAGCACTTCCTGCCACGTATGGCGCAATGAGACGATCTCGCCGCGCACGGGCGCTGCGTTGAACATGAATTTCTGCAACTGGTCGTTCACAACTCTTCCTTGGGTGTTGAGGCTCGCCCGGTCTTCCGGGTCTCAGCCGATGCGCACGAGCTGCGCCTTGTAATATTCGCGCCGGTCGGCGTAACTTGCCGTGGCCGCGCGCATGCGTGCGATATCCGCCTCGCCGATTTCCCGCACCGCCTTCGCGGGCGCGCCGAGAATCAGCGTGTTGTCCGGGAATACCTTGCCTTCGGTGACGACGGCGCCCGCGCCAACCAGACAGTTGCGGCCGATCACCGCACCATTCAAGACCACGGCCTGGATCCCGATCAGCGAGCCTTCCTTGATCGTGCAGCCGTGCAGCATCGCCTGATGACCGACGGTGACATCGTTTTCGATCGTCAGAGGAAAGCCGGGGTCGGCGTGCAGCACCGCGCCTTCCTGCACGTTGCTGCCACGCCCGACGACGATCGGCTCGTTGTCGCCGCGCAGCGAGGCGCCGGGCCACACGCTCGTGTTTTCCTCGAGCGTCACGCGCCCGATGATGGTCGCGGTGTCCGCGAGGAACACGCTTTCATGGATGGTCGGGGCGTCGTCGCCGAGTTTGTAGATGGCCACATTGTCTCCTGGGGCGTGGTGTCGTAAGGGCGGGGCGCTGGTGGCGCTAAAATGCGCGCCTGCCGGTGCGGCTTGACGGTCACGGCCGTCCCGGTCGCACCGATCGTTGCGCGGATTGTTACGCGGATTGTTAGGCGATGTGCGGCGTCCGCCGGGATTACCATTTTAGCTGTTTGCCGTAAGCGTCCGCTGGACCGCGCGGTTCGAGGCCTGTTTTCGAGATCGTTCGATGCACCACCCTGTGATTCCCACCAAAGACGACGCCGACGCCTGCACGCGCCGCGCGGCGCTCGCCGTCCTGCGCGAGCGCGACCCCGCGACGAAAGCGGCGCGCGCCGGCGCGCTGTTCGAGGCGGCGCGCGCGCAGCCATCCCGAATCGATCGGCGAGCCACGTTCGATGAACCCGGCGATCTGCCCGGCCGGCCCGGACGTCCGGAACTCGTCGAGCCGTCGTCGCTGAAGCGTCGCAGCATGCAGTCGGAGGCGGGCCGCGCCGTATTGCTGCATGCGCTCGCGCACATCGAATTCAATGCCATCAATCTCGCGCTCGACGCCGTCTGGCGATTTCCGTCGATGCCGCAGGATTTTTATCTCGACTGGTTGAAAGTCGCGGCTGAGGAAGCGCATCACTTTTCGCTGCTGAGCGCGCGGCTGGCCGATTTCGGCCATGCCTACGGCGATTTCCCGGCGCACGACGGCCTGTGGGAGATGGCGCAGCGCACGCGCGGCGACGTGCTCGCCCGCATGGCACTCGTGCCGCGCACGCTGGAGGCTCGCGGGCTCGACGCGTCGCCGCCGATCCGCAAGCGCCTCGCGCAGGCGGGCGATCACGCGTCCGCGGGGATTCTCGATGTCATCCTGCGCGACGAAATCGGCCACGTGCTGATCGGTAATCGCTGGTTCCGTTTCCTGTGCGACGGCCTGGGTCTCGATCCGCACGCGACCTATGAACGCCTCGCCGAGCAGTACCACGCGCCGGAGCTGCGCGGCCCGTTCAACTTCGAGGCGCGCCGCGACGCGGGTTTCGACGAAGCCGAACTGCGCGCGCTCGCCGGCCTGGACGACGCGAAATAGCCTGCGGCCATCGCCGCTATAATCGAACGATCATCCTTTATTCGAGGCGGCACCATGAAAGAATCGCGCTCCGAATTCGTCGATGCGCGCGGTGTGCGTCTGCATGTGCGCCGCTGGGGTTCGCCCGACGCCCCGATGCTCTTCATGCTGCACGGCTGGATGGATATGAGCGCGTCGTTCCAGTTCGTCGTCGATGCGCTCGCCGGCGACTGGCAGGTCCTCGCGCCCGACGCGCGCGGCTTCGGCCTGTCGGACTGGCCGGTCGCTCAAAAGGGCGGCGGGCATTACTACTTTCCGGACTACCTCGCCGATCTCGACGTGCTGCTCGATCAGTTCGCGCGGGGCGTGCAGGTGAATCTCGTCGGTCACAGCATGGGCGCGAACGTCGCGCTGCTTTATGCAGGCGTGCGGCCCGAGCGCGTGCGCCGCGTGGTCGATCTGGAAGGCTTCGGTCTGCCGGCGGCGCGCGCATCGCAATCGCCCGGGCGAATCGCGCAATGGCTCGACGATCTGCGCGCGCCGCCGGCGCTGCGCAGCTATGCGGGCCTCGATGAAGTCGCCGATCGGCTGATCCGCACGAATCCGCGTCTGCCGCTCGCGCGTGCGCGCTATCTCGCGCAGCACTGGTCGCGCGAGCAAAGCGACGGACGCTTCCATCTGCTGGCCGACCCGGCGCACAAGTTGCGCGGACCGACGCTGTATCGGCTGGACGAGGTCACCGCCGCGTGGGCGCGGGTCACGGCGCCGGTCCTGCACGTCGAGGCGAAGGACTCGCCGACGCTCGCCGCCCTCGCGGGACTGACGCCCGTCGCCGAGTTCAAGACGCGCTTCGCCGCTTTTGCCGACTGGCGTGAGGAAATCGTCGACGGCGCCGGGCACATGATCCATCACGACCAGCCGGCGCGCGTCGCGTCGCTGATTGACGCGTTCTGCGCATGAGCGGCGCGCCGGTAAGAAGGGGCCTGCATAACCGGCGTGTCATGCCATTACAGTTAGAATGTCAGTGAAACCCCAGAGCCGAAAATGAACGCCGATCTGCATTGCCACTCCACCGTGTCCGACGGCCAGTTCGCGCCCGCCGAAGTTGCGCAGCGCGCGCATGCGAACGGCGTGACGCTGTGGTCGCTCACGGATCACGATCAGCTCGGCGGGCAGAAGGAAGCGCGCAAGGCCGCCGAGGCGCTCGGAATGGGCTACCTGCCGGGCGTCGAGATCTCGGTGACGTGGGCGTCGCGCACGGTGCACATCGTCGGCATGAACGTCGATCCGGACAACGAGGCGCTGCTTGCCGGGCTCGAATGCACGCGCAACGGGCGCGCGGCGCGCGGTGTGGCGATCGGCGAGGCGCTCGCGGCGATCGGCATTCCGGATTGCTACAAGGGCGCGCTGCGCTTCACCGACGATCCCGACATGATTTCGCGCACGCACTTCGCGCGGTATCTGGTGGAGGCGGGTTACGCGCAGTCCACCGCGGACGTGTTCACGCGCTATCTCGGCGACGGCAAGCCGGGCTTCGTCGGGCATCGCTGGGCGAAGCTCGCGGATGCCGTCAAATGGATCAAGGATGCGGGCGGTGAGCCGATCATCGCGCATCCGGGGCGTTACGATTACACGCCGGTCGAATTCGCCGCGCTCTTCGACGAATTCATCCAGCTCGGCGGCCATGCGATCGAGGTGGTGACGGGCAGCCACACGCCCGACCAGTACCGCGAATACGCCGACGTTGCGCGCCGCTACGGCTTTGAGGCGTCGCGCGGCTCGGACTTTCACGGCGCGGGCGAAGGGCGCGTCGATCTAGGCCGCCTTCCGCCGCTGCCTGACGATCTCACGCCCGTCTGGGAACGCTGGCTCTAGCGTTTCCCTGGCGCGCGTCGTTCCGGCCCTACGCGCACGGTCTTTGCATCAACGGTAATTTTCCGCACGCACATCGCGTCAGGCGCGCTCGCGCGTGATCCGCGCCGCGCCTGGGCATTCGCGATAACGATCGAAACAATAAGGCGTCGCCATGTCTCAATTCTTTCGCATTCATCCGGACAATCCGCAGCCGCGGCTCATCAATCAGGCCGTGCAGATCATCAAGGACGGCGGCGTCGTCGCGTTGCCAACGGATTCGAGCTACGCGCTCGGATGCCATCTCGACGACAAGGACGCCGTCGAGCGATTGCGACGCATTCGCGGCATCGACGACAAGCAGTTGCTGTCGCTGCTCGTGCGCGATCTTTCCGAGCTCTCGAACTTCGCGATGGTCGACAACCAGCAGTACCGCCTCATCAAGTCGGTGACGCCGGGGCCTTACGTGTTCGTACTGCAGGCGACCAAGGAAGTGCCGCGCCGGCTGTCGCACCCGTCACGCAAAACGATCGGGCTGCGCGTGCCGGACCACGCGATCACGCTTGCGCTGCTGGAGGCGCTCGGCGAGCCGCTTCTCGCCTCGACGCTGATCCTGCCGCCCGACACCGAGCCGCTCAACGACGCGGAGGAAATTCGCGAGCGCCTGGAAAAGCAGGTCGAGCTCGTGATCGATGCCGGTGCGTGTCCGGCGGAGCCGTCGACGGTGATCGACCTTTCATCGGGGGAGTCAGTGCTCGTGCGCGCGGGGAGAGGCAGTCTCGAACCGTTCGGGCTCACGGCGTAAGCGCCGCGCAGTAGCGCACACGGGCCTACGACCCGATTAAGCGTTTTCGCACATCATGGGCGAAATAGTGCGCGCCCGGCGCCGTCGTGCGCGTCGGATCGGACCTGCCCGCTTGATACAATAGCGCCCCATGGACCCTTCCCTGATACAGACCATCGCGGTTTACGCGCTCCCCGTGATCTTCGCAATCACGCTGCACGAGGCCGCGCATGGCTATGCCGCGCGCTTGCTCGGCGACAACACGGCCTACGTTCTGGGCCGCGTTTCCATGAACCCGATGCGCCATATCGATCCGATCGGCACGATCCTGATTCCGATCGTCCTGTACTTCGTGACGAGCGGCGCGTTCATGTTCGGTTACGCGAAGCCTGTGCCGGTCGCGTTCGGCAACCTGCGCAATCCGCGCTGGGGCAGCCTGTGGGTCGCCGCGGCCGGCCCGGGCAGCAACTTCGTGCAGGCGCTCATTTGGGGCGTGATCGCGGTAATGCTCGCGGCTTTTCACGTCGACGAACTGTTCTTCACGCGCATGGCGGCCGCGGGCGTCGGCGTGAATCTCGTGCTCGGCGTGCTGAATCTTTTCCCGTTGCCGCCGCTCGACGGCGGCCGCGTCGTCATGGCGCTCCTGCCGGTGCGCGCGTCGATCGCGTTCTCGAAGCTCGAGCCGTACGGCTTCTTCATCGTGATGGCGCTTGTCGTGACCGGCGTGCTGACGCGCTACTGGCTCGGGCCGCTCGTGAACGTCGGTTACACGGCGGTGTCGGCTATTCTGAATCCCCTTGCTTCACTATTCCCATAACATCATGTTCCCAGACCGTATCTTCTCCGGCATGCGGCCCACCGGGTCGCTGCACCTCGGCCACTATCACGGCGTGCTGAAAAACTGGGTGCGGCTGCAGTCCGAGTACCCGTGCTTCTTCGCGGTGGTCGACTGGCACGCGCTCACGACGCACTACGAGACGCCCGAGGTCATCGAGAAAAACGTGTGGGAGGTGCTCATCGACTGGCTGGCATCAGGCATCGATCCGGCGCAGGCGACGCTTTTCATCCAAAGCCGTGTGCCCGAGCATGCCGAACTGTCGCTGCTGCTCGGCATGGGCACGCCGCTCGGCTGGCTCGAACGCGTGCCGACCTATAAGGAGCAGATCGAGAAGCTGCGCGAGAAGGATCTGTCGACCTACGGCTTCCTCGGCTATCCGGTGCTGATGGCGGCGGACATCCTCCTGTATCGCGCGTCGCTCGTCCCGGTCGGTGAGGATCAGGTGCCGCACGTCGAGATGACGCGCGAGATCGCGCGCCGCTTCAACTACCTGTACGGCCGCGAGCCGGGCTTCGAGGAAAAGGCGATGGAAGCCGCGAAGAAGCTCGGCGGCAAGCGCGCGAAGCTCTATCACGAGTTGCGCGTCGCGTATCAGCAGGAAGGCGACGACGAAGCGCTCGAGCAAGCGCGCGCGATGCTGCAGGAATCGCAGAGTCTGTCGATGAGCGACCGCGAGCGGCTGTTCGGTTATCTGGAAGGTTCGCGCAAGATCATTCTCGTCGAGCCGCAGGTGCTGCTGACCGAAGCGTCCCGCATGCCAGGGCTCGACGGGCAGAAGATGTCGAAATCCTATGGCAATACCATCGGTTTGCGCGAGGATGCCGCGACCATCGAGCAGAAGGTCCGCAGGATGCCGACCGACCCGGCGCGCGTGCGGCGCACCGATCCGGGCGATCCCGACAAGTGCCCGGTGTGGCAGCTGCATCAGGTCTATACGGACGAAAAGACGCACGAATGGGTGCAGAAGGGCTGCCGTAGCGCGGGCATTGGCTGCCTGGAATGCAAGCAGCCGGTGATCGAAGGCATTCTGCGCGAGCAGCAGCCGATGCTCGAGCGCGCGCAAAAGTACATGGACGACCCGTCGCTGTTGCGCGCGATCGTCGCGGACGGCTGCGACAAGGCGCGCAAATTCGCCACGGAGACGATGCGCGACGTGCGCGAGGCGATGGGCCTGTCCTACAGCTGATGGAAGGCGTGCCGAGTCCGTGGGTCGTGCGCTGGGCGCATCTCGTCGCGCCCGCCGGCGCGGTGCTCGACGTCGCTGCGGGCAGCGGCCGACACACGCGCTGGTTCGCGGCGCGCGGCTTTTCGGTTCTGGCCATCGACCGCGATGCCGACGCGCTCGTTTCGATGTCCGCCATACCGCGCATCGAGACGCTTACGGCCGACATCGAAAATGCGCGCTGGCCGCTGCCGGACGACCGAACGTTCGACGCAATCGTGGTCACGAATTACCTGCATCGCCCGCTGTTCGGGCACTTCATCGATGCGCTCGCACCCGGCGGCGTGCTGATCTACGAGACCTTCGCGGCCGGCAATGGCAGTATCGGCAAGCCGTCGAATCCCGCGTTTCTGCTCGAACCCGGCGAATTGCTCGAAGTAGTGAGAGGGCGTCTGCGCGTGATCGCCTACGAGGACGGATTCACCGACGTCCCGCGTCCTGCCTATGTGCAGCGAATTTGCGCGGTTCGTGAAGCGCAGTCAGCGAAAGGGTGGGCGGAAAACGCGCTCACGATTGGTAACACACCCTCGGGTCCGCCGCGTTACGCGCTCGGCGGCTAATCCGCTACAATCGCGTAATATCGCTTTTTGCGATTAAATTCACGATTAAATTCATAGAGTTTCATGACAAACGGAACACACGGCGGCATCCAGATCCGCGGCAGCATCCCTGCCATCGTCACACCGATGCACGAGGACGGTAGTCTTGATCTGCCGGCGTTTCGAAAACTGATCGACTGGCACGTCGAGCAAGGCTCGAACGGTCTCGTCGTGGTCGGCACCAGCGGCGAATCGGCCACCTTGTCGGTCGAAGAGCACATTCTGATGATCCAGACGGCCGTCGAGCACACGGCGAAGCGTTTCCCGATCATCGCGGGCGCGGGCGGCAATTCGACGGCCGAGGCCATCGAACTCTCGAAGCACGCGAAGAAAGTCGGCGCCGACGCCACGCTGCAAGTCGTGCCGTATTACAACAAGCCGACGCAGGAAGGCATGTACCGCCATTTCCGCACCATCGCGGAAGCGGTCGATCTGCCGGTGCTCCTCTACAACGTGCCGGGCCGCACCGTTGCCGACATGAGCAACGAGACGATCCTGCGCCTCGCCGAAGTGCCGGGCATCATCGGCGTGAAGGAAGCGACGGGCAATATCGATCGCGCGGCGCATCTGATCAAGCACGCGCCGGCGAACTTCTCGATTTTCAGCGGCGACGATCCCACGGCCATCGCGCTGATGCTTCTGGGCGGCCACGGCAATATCTCGGTGACGGCCAATGTCGCGCCGAAGGAAATGAGCCAGCTCTGCCGCGCCGCGATCGAAGGCGATGCGATCACCGCGCGCCGCATCCATCTGAAGCTGCTGTCGCTGCACAAGCAACTCTTCTGCGAATCGAATCCGATTCCGGCCAAGTGGGCGCTGCAAGCGCTCGGCCGCATGGAAGGCGGCATCCGTCTGCCGCTCACGCCGCTCGACGCGCGTTATCACGACGTGGTGCGTGACGCGTTGCGCGACGCCGGGCTTCTTGCCTGATCACACGTGGCGGCGCGCCAAGTCACAAAGAATCGAAAGGCCGCGCCGCCGCAGGTGATCGAAATGAACCACACCTTCAGTCATCAACCGCCGCTCATTGGCCTCGACATTGGCTTCGCTGAGCCGCTCGGCTAGACCGGGTTCGGCGCGAGGCAATGCGTCATCAGCAGCAAAGAAGGACCTCATGAAATTTTCCGCTCTTCTTACTCATGCCAAACGTGTGAGCGTGCTGTCGCTCGGCGCCGGCGCGCTCTTCTCGCTTGCGGGTTGCGACACGCTCAACGACTGGCTCGCGCCGGATCGCGTCAACTACAAGGCTGCCGAAACCGCGCCGTCGCTCACGGTTCCGTCCGACCTGACCACGGCCGACATCAGCCAGCGCTATGCCGCGCCGCCGAAGATCAACTCGCTCGGCGGCGCCGCCGAGCGTTCGGTCACGCCGGCCGGCAACCCGACGCTCGGCGTGCCGAACGCGCAGGATCCGTTCGGCATGCACATCGAGAGCGACGGCGATCGCCGCTGGCTCGTCGTCGATGGCCGCTCGCCCGATCAGATCTGGGGACCGCTGAAGGAGTTCTGGGAAGAGAACGGCTTCACGCTCAAGACCGATGCGCCGCAGACCGGCATCATGGCGACCGATTGGGCGGAGAACCGCGCGAACATTCCGAACGACTGGTTCAGAAACAGCGTGGGCAAGCTGCTCGATTTCGCGTACTCGTCCGGGACGCGCGACATGTTCCGCACACAAGTCGACCGCGCGTCCGACGGCTCGACGGATATCTCCATCACGCACAGCGCGATGGAAGAAGTGCTGACGGGCCAGGACAAGACCTCATCGCGCTGGGAGGCGCGTCCGCGCAATCCGGCGCTCGAAGCCGCGGTGCTCACGAAGCTGATGCAGAAATTCGGCCTGACCGAAGCGCAGTCGCAAAAGCTGATGGCACAGGCGCGTCCGTCGGGGGCGAAGGTGGCCGTGGATCAAAGCGCGGGCGGTTCCACGCTCGACCTCGCCGAGCCGTTCGATCGCGCATGGCTGCGCGTGGGCCTCGCGCTCGATCGCACGAACTTCACGGTCGACAATCGCGATCGCGACAAGGGCATCTACTACGTCCATTTTTCGGACTCCATGGCGGAGCTGAAGAAGGACGGTCTCTTCGGCAAGTTCTTTTCGGGCAACACGCCAAAGCCGACGCGACAGTTCCTCGTCAACGTGAGGCCGAAGGCAGAGTCGGTCACGCAAGTCGGTGTCGTCGATGCGAATGGCCAGCCGGACACCTCGTCCGATGCGCAGCGTATCGTGTCGTTGCTGCATGCTCAGTTGAACTAGACGAACGCGTTAGTCAGTCGATGATGAGTTCATTGTGAGATTCGCCAGTCTCGGCAGCGGCAGCGAGGGCAATGCATTGCTCGTCGAGGCGTCGAGCGGCGCGACCACGACGCGCGTGCTGCTCGATTGCGGATTCTCCGGCAAGGAAGTCGAGCGCCGCCTCGCGCGCCTGAACTGCCGCGCCGAGGATCTGGACGCCATCGTCATCACGCACGAGCACACGGATCATATCGGCAGCGCGTTGACGCTCGCGCGCCGGTGGTCCATTCCGCTGCACATGAGCTGGGGCACGGCGCGCGCGATCGGCGCCGACGAAGCCAACGTCGAATTGAACGTGCTCTGGGGCGATGAAAGCGTCGCGATCGGCGATCTGAACGTGATGCCGTACACCGTGCCTCACGATGCCCGCGAGCCGCTGCAATATGTCTTCTCCGACGGCGCTTGCCGTCTCGGCGTGCTGACGGATGTCGGCGTCTCCACGCCGCATATCACGAACGTGCTGAGCGGCTGTGACGCGCTCGTGCTCGAATCGAATCACGATGTCGAGATGCTCGCCGCGAGCCGCTATCCGCCTTCGCTGAAGGCGCGCATCGGCGGAACGCACGGGCACCTGAACAATGAAGCGGCGGCGGCCATTCTCGCATCGCTCGACCGTTCCAGGCTGCGTCATCTCGTGGCCGCTCACCTTAGCCAGCAAAATAATCTGCCGCATCTTGCGCAAGCTGCGCTTGCGGCCGTGCTGGGCGCGTCTGCGGTCGATATCGTCGTCGCGACCCAGGCGGAAGGTTTCGACTGGCTCACGCTCTAGATAAATAACGCGACGCGCTGCGCGCGCATCGGCGCAGAATGCAGATACAAAAAAACCGGCCCAAGAGCCGGTTTTTTTGTTTGCAGGACCGCATCGAGCGGCCTGCGGCGTGCGCCAACCGCCTTACTGGCTTGCGCCCGATGCCGGAGCGGCAGCCGAAGCGGCAGCGTCCGAAGCTGCGCCAGCAGCCGAAGCTGCGTCGCTTGCAGCGGCCGAAGCGCTCGATGCAGCAGCGTTTGCGTCCGAAGCAGCAGCAGCCGGAGCCGAAGCAGCCGACGTATCGCTTGCAGCGCTCGGAGCAGCCGTTTCGCTAGACTTGTTGCATGCAGCCAGAGCAACAGCAGCCAACAGGGATGCTACGAGGAGGGATTTCTTCATGATCACGTCCTTTTATGGTTAAAGGTAAGCAACAGCGCAAAGTACCGGTAATGTGTGCTCCAACACCGACCTGGGCCGCTGTGGAGACTCACAATTCTTTTTTGTGTGAGACTTCCTACGGCTTGGCCGGAAATTATAGGCACTTTCGTAACGACCGTCGATAAATCAGGGGACGATACGTTGTCTTTCTCATACAAACTTTCATATTGCGGAACAGCAAAATTCTAGCATCCGCAGCGTATCAGGAAGTCTCGTGAAGGCAAGCCTGTCAAGGCAAAGCACCCATCCGGAGCCAGCCCGCACAATACCATTCGTGCAGCAGCGCTGTCATTGACGATTCGTCTGTAAGTGTTACAAAGCGTTTCGCTTCCAGACAGCGAGCATCGGCCAATTCGGGGAGCCACTTTTTAAGCCTGGACGACAACATTGCGGCTTCACCATTTACGAAAAATGACCGCGCGTCATAGAGCAAAATAGTCTTTCTATCTAGCCTGACGCCCGTCTTTTTGGCTCTTTCCACAAATTTTTGCTCATTCAACGCGCGCTCGGGCGGGTCGAATACGACATTCGCTTTCGGCTCGCTCAAATACGTGCCTAAAAACGCCGCGATGTCCTTTTCGTTCCAGTTGACGTTCGCAAGGATCGCGCCAACACGGTCGACGAGCAGGGCGGGCAGCGCCGCCGGACTCGACACGGGCTCCTGCGCCGGATCGCGATAGCGCGCGTTCCCTTTAGGGCCATCCGAGGCGTCGCCCATGCGCTCGGCGAGGTGATAGAGAAACTGCGCCGTGAGTTCGTGCGTGGAGGGCGCGCGAAAGCCGATCGACGCCGTCATGCATTCGCCTTCCGCGATGCCGTCGTGCGCGATATGCGGCGGCAGATAGAGCATGTCGCCGGGCTCCAGCACCCATTCCTCCTCGGGCTCGAAGTGCTGTAAAACTTTCAACGGCAGTCCGGGTTTTAGCGAAAGGTCGCGCTGCGCCCCGATGCGCCAGCGCCGCTTGCCATGCACCTGGAGCAGAAAGACATCATAGGAGTCGAAGTGCGGTCCGACACCGCCGCCATCGGTCGCATACGAGATCATCATGTCGTCGAGACGCGCGTCCGGAATGAAACGGAACCGGTTCATCAACGCGTGCGCGCGATCGTCGTGCAGATTCACGCCCTGCACGAGCAGCGTCCACTCGCGTTTCTTCACCGGGGGCAATTCGTCAGGCGCGAACGGGCCGTGCTCCAGATTCCAGGTGTTGCGAAAATGTGTGATGAGACGCGACTCGACGTCGTCGAGATCGGCGAGCTCGAACAGTTCGTCGCGTGCCAGCGGCGCCGTAATATCGGGAATGGCCTGCCGGATCAGAAGGGGCTTTTTCTGCCAGTAACGCCGCATGAACTGTCGCGGCGTACGGTTGCCCAACAGGGGTGTGAGTTCGTCTGGCAAAGGCGCGCGAGCACGCGCGGGAAGGCCGGAAACCGGGGATGGTGTTGCGTCTTGGGGCCGCTTGGGCATCGTATAATCGAGGCTTGTATCTTGGAGGATCCAATGAAAATTGCGAAAGACACTGTCGTTTCGGTCGCTTACAAGCTATCGGATGCGCAAGGCAATCTGATCGAGGAGAGCGACGAGCCGATGGTCTATCTGCACGGCGGCTATGATGGCACGTTCCCCAAGATCGAGGAAGCGCTCGACGGTCACGAGGCGGGCTATGAAACGCTCATTCAGCTCGAACCGCAGGATGCGTTCGGCGAGTACGATCCGGAACTCGTGAAGGTCGAAGAGCGCAGCCGTTTTCCCGAGCCGCTGGAAGTGGGCATGCAGTTCGAGGGCACGCCCGAAGACGGCGATGACGACGTCGACTCGCTGATCTATACCGTGACCGACGTCGCCGAAGACAAAGTCGTGCTCGACGGCAATCATCCGCTCGCGGGCATGGCGCTGCGTTTCTCGTTGTCGGTGCAGGAAGTACGCACGGCGACGGATGACGAGATTCAGCATCAGCACGCGCATGGCGCGGACGGCCTGCACGTCATCGACGAAGATGAAGACGACGATGACGGCGAGCCGCGCAAGGATGCAGGTCCGACGCTGCATTGAGCGCGTCGACCGCTCAGGAAAGCGCAGCTTCGGCTGCGCTTTTTTTATTGTCCGCTCGCGCCGTTTTGCACGCCCGATGCAGGTACCGGATAGATCGGCGGCAAGGACTGCGGCGGCGTCAGGATCGGCGGCAGACCGGACGCAGGTAGCGGCATCGAAGGCGGCGGGGGCAGCGACTCCGGCAGATCGTTGCGCGGCAGCGCAGGCGGCGCCGATTCCGGCAACGCGGGTTGCGGTGCGGGATAGGGCGCCGGATAAGGTGCATAAGGCTCGCTCGGCTGCGCGGGCGCTCCGGGCGGCGGCGCGTTCGATTCTCGCGTACGGGTGTCCTTCACATCGCGCACGCGCAGTCGAAACGGCGGATGCCATTGCGCATCGCTTTGTACTTCGAGCCATTGCGATTGCGGCTTTCTGAACGCGAGCGCGACGCGCGTGAGATTCGTGACGATCAAGCCCTTGTCGTTGCGCAATGGCTGGTCGATATGAAAGCCGTTCGGCTCCGGCGCATCGGTGCCGTGGATCACGATGACCGGTCCGCGAAAACTTTCCGCCGCCTTCACGAGACTGCGCTTCAGTTCGAGGAAGCCATCGCGCGGCTGGTTCGAGCGCGAGAAGTGCAGCCATGCAAAGCGTTCGCGCCGCTCGTAGCGAGAGAAGTCAGGATCGGCCTGAAGCACGATCACGAGCGCGCGCATCTCGGAGCGTCGCGCCGATTCCGCCGCATGTTCCAGCCAGAAGCTCGTCGCGACGGCGCGGTCTTCGAACTCGCCGTTGCGTCCCCCCGCGGTCAGATAGTGATTGTTCGGGCTCGGCACATTCAGCCCGATGAACGCGATGCCTTGCGCCTGCCAGCGCACGATTTCGCGGAACGTGCGAAAGCGCGCGAGGTCGCTCTCGCGCGACAGTGTGAGCGGGCTTTGTCCAAGCGAACTGGCATCCGTGAAGAAGAGCTGACGCACGAAATCGAGCCGTTCGACCGGGTCGTAAGCGCCCGCATGCGCGAGGCCGCAATCGGCCCAGTCGTGCTGGCCGAGCAACAGCACGACTGGCGTGCGCGACGCGTCCAGCAGGTCGTGCCGCGACTGATAGATGCTGTCGCGACACGGCTCGGTGCTGCCCTTGAAGTTGCCGTCGTAGACGATGAACGCGATGCTGCCGTCGCGCCCGATCGCATCGAGCATGCGGCGCACGGGTGCTTCGTCGGCGGGGCGGGTGAGGGCATCGGAAATCACGGCGAAGCCGAGCGGCGCGTTTCCCTCGGCGTGCGCATGCGCGATCGCGCCGCATGCGAGCGCGACCGCGATCGTCACGGCGCTTGTCAGGCGCGCCGCGGCGTTGCGCTCGACGCGCGGAGCGCCACGCTCAACGCGATGCATCCGGCGGTCGATTCGCCAGTTCATGCAGTTCGTAGAGCAGATCGAGCGCTTCGCGCGGGCGCAGATCGTTCGGATCGAGCGCGCGCAGCTTGTCCATCACCGGATGTTCCGGCGCTTCGGTCTTCTCCAGCTCTTCGTGGGGCGGATCGTCGTCTCCATACGGCGTATACGGCTGGCTCGCGAACAGATCGAACTGTGCAGCGGGCTGGCTGGCCGATTGCTGTTCCAGATGCACGAGATGCTTGCGCGCCGCGCGAATCACCGCCGCCGGCACGCCCGCGAGTTGCGCGACCTGCAGACCGTAGCTCTGATTGGCCGGACCTTCGCTCACCGCGTGCAGGAACACGATGCCATGATCGTGCTCGACCGCCGACAGATGCACGTTCGCCGCCTGGGCGAACTCCGCGGGCAGTTGCGTAAGCTCGAAGTAGTGCGTCGCGAAGAGCGTGTAACAGCCGTTGTGCGTGAGCAGATGCCGCGCGATCGCCCACGCGAGCGCGAGGCCGTCGAAGGTCGAGGTGCCGCGCCCGATCTCGTCCATCAGCACGAGGCTCGATGCGCTCGAGTCGTTGAGGATCGCCGCCGCTTCGGTCATCTCGACCATGAAAGTCGAGCGGCCGCCCGCGAGATCGTCGGCCGCGCCGATGCGGGTGAAGATGCGGTCGAGGGCGCCGAAACGCGCGCGTTTCGCGGGCACGTAACTGCCGACGTAAGCCATCAACGCGATCAGCGCGGTCTGACGCATGAAGGTCGATTTGCCGCCCATGTTCGGGCCTGTGATGAGCAGGAGCTTCCGGTCCTGACTCAGGCAACAATCGTTGGCGATGAACTGCTCGACCTGCGCCTCGACGACCGGATGCCGGCCCTGTTCGATATCGATGCCCGCATCGGCGGTGAATTCCGGCGCGACCCAGTCGAGCGCGCGGGCGCGTTCGGCAAACGCGCACAGGAGATCGAGTTCCGCGAGCGCGCTTGCGACGCGCTGGCAATCCCCGATGAATGGCAGCAGAGTCTGCAGCAGCGCGTCGTACAGCGCGCGTTCTCGGGCGAGGGCGCGCTCTTGAGCGGACAGCGCTTTGTCCTCGAAAGCCTTCAATTCTGGCGTGATGTAGCGCTCGGCGTTCTTGAGCGTCTGACGGCGGCGGTAGTCGTCCGGAACCTTGTCGGTCTGCCCGCGCGTGACTTCGATGTAGAAGCCATGCACCTTGTTGTATTCGACGCGCAGATTCGCAATGCCCGTGCGCGTGCGCTCGCGCGCTTCGAGGTCGATCAGGAACTGATCGCAGTTCTCCGAAATATCGCGCAGTTCATCGAGATCCGGATCGTAACCGCGCGCGATCACGCCGCCGTCGCGAATCAATGCGGCGGGCTCGGTCGCGATGGCGTTCGTCAGAAGATCGAGACACTCGTGCGGCGGCTCCAGCTCGGCGGCGATGCGCTCCAGCGCCGGCGTGTGCGCGGCGAGGCTCGCGACGAGCGCGCGCAGGTCTGGCAGCGCGGCGAAGGTATCGCGCAGGCTCGACAGATCGCGTGGCCGCGCCGACAGCAACGCGAGACGGCCCGTGATGCGCTCGATGTCCGAGATCTTGCGCAGCGCGCCGCGCAGGGTGTCGAGACCGCCGGTCGTGGGCGCGTCGAGCAATGCGCCGATCGCTTGCTGGCGCGCCTGCGCGATCGATGCATCGCGCGGCGGATGATGCAGCCAGTGGCGCAGCAGACGGCTGCCCATCGTCGTGCAGCAGGTGTCGAGCAGCGAGAAGAGGGTGGGCGACTCGGTGCCCCGCAGCGTCTCCGTGAGTTCCAGATTGCGCCGCGTGGCGGGATCGAGCCCGATGTATTCCGATTCGTATTCGACCTTCAGGCTGCGCACGTGACGCAACTGCTGACCTTGAGTCGCCGCAGCGTAGAGCAGCAGCGCGCCAGCCGCGCCGCACGCGCAGGTGAGGGTTTGCGCGCCGAAGCCGTCGAGGCTCGCGACGTCGAGCTGCTCGCGCAAGCGCTGCGTGCCCGACCCGACATCGAAGTGCCATGCCGGAACGCGCGTGGTCGCACCGGGATTCGTCACGCCGAGCGATGCCGGGACGTCGGTGATCGAATCCGCGATGAGCGTTTCGGCCGGACGAATGCGCTCGAGCGCCGTGCTGACTTGTCCCGGCGCGACTTCCGCGAGGCGCAATGCGCCGCTCGCGAGATTGAGCCACGCGAGACCGACGCTCGTGACGACGCCGCGACGATTGTGCGCAGGGCAGAGCGCCAACAGATAGACGTCACTCTTGTCCGAGAGCAGGGCCGCGTCGGTCAGCGTGCCCGGCGTGACGACGCGCACGACCTTGCGCTCGACCGGCCCCTTCGAGGTCGCCGGATCGCCGATCTGTTCGCAAATCGCAACCGACTCGCCGAGCTTCACGAGCTTCGCGAGATATTGCTCGCATGCGTGATGCGGAACGCCCGCCATTTTGATCGGATTGCCGCCCGACGCGCCGCGCTGCGTGAGCGTGAGATCGAGCAGGCGCGCGGCCTTTTCGGCGTCATCGAAGAAAAGCTCGTAGAAATCGCCCATCCGGTAGAAAACGAGCGTGCCGGGATGCTCCGCCTTGATGCGCAGGTACTGCTGCATCATCGGCGTGTGCTGGGACAGATCCGCGAGCGGCGCGGTGTCGGTGGAGGTGTCGGGGGATGCCGTGTGATTGCCCATCTTGCGTGCTGTGAAAGCCGGAACGACCAAACGGCCGGACGCGACGTGCACCGGCCGCCAATCAGCCGATAGGGCAAGAGTTTAACCTGTCGCGGGAAGACGGCGATTCGGCCAGATGGCCAATGGACTGTTGCTGCGGGCAATTACATCGTGCCCTCACGCCTATCGCGAGAACAGCGCATGCCGCCGGAACAATCGCGAGACCGTTCCGGCGGCAGATTCAGACGAAGCCGCAGCGCTTCACGCGCGCCCGGCGAGATAACCGATGAGCAACGCGAGGCCGGCCACCGCGCCGAGCGTGTGCCACGGCTTGTCATGGACGAATTCGTCGGCGTAACCGGCGGCATCGTTCAGCTTGCCGGTGATGGCGCCGCCCGCGCCGTTCATCTGCGAACGCGCGATTTTGAGCTTCGATTGCAACTCCTTGCGCAGCTTGTCCGCGTCGATGTCCTTGGCGTTCTGGATCGAGCTTTCCAGATCGTCGAGCAGACTGCGCAACTGGCCGCTGGCCGAATCGACCGCGTCACTCGCACCGCGCACCGCGCGCTGGCCGAGATCGGCTGCGCCATTGATCTTGCTGTCGAGCGTCGAACGTGTGAACAATCCCATTTCATGCTCCTTTATTGACGTTGCCGAATGAATGTCGCCGGGTCCGCCTTCCTGTCGTCACTGTCGTCACGTCTTGTGCGGAAATCCCTGCGCGCCTACAGCTTTACGACTTCGCCCCGGACGTGCGCGTTCCCTCCCTTCTTCCTCCTCCGCGGCGCCGGGGTATGAACCCAGAATATACGATGCAGCAAGGTTCATTCCTCGACCAGCGCGATGAGATCCGTATCGCGCTCGTTCTGCGTGTGACGGCGCATCGCGAGCGCCATCATCAGACACACGAACAGACCGAATACGACGATGATCCATTGCACCGGCACATTGATCGTCAAGAGCAGCGCGTAGGTGCCGAGCATCGCGAGCACGGCGATATTCTGATTGAAGTTCTGCACCGCGATGGAATGTCCGGCGGACAGCAACGTCGCGCCGCGATGCTGCAGGATCGCGTTCATGGGCACGATGAAAAAGCCGGACAAGCTGCCGAGCGCGATCATCAGCGGATACGCCATCAGGATGTACGCCGGCGCGAACCACGGGCCGATATGCACGCCCGAGTCTGCCGGGAACAGGTCCTTGTTATAGAACGCCATCGCGACCGCCACCGCGCCGATGAGCACGCCCACGGGCAACACTTTGAGCGACTGGCGCAGCATGATCCACGCGGCCGCCGCCGCCGCCCCCAGCGCGATGCCCAGGCCTGTCACGCCCTGCAGGATGGCGGCTTTCGAGAGCGACAGGCCCAGATTCGCGTCGGCCCATTTGAGCACGAGCAACTGAAGTGTGACGGCCGAGCCCCAGAGCAGCGTCGTGACCCACAGCGCGATCTGCCCGAGCTTGTCTTTCCACAGCACCTTGAAGCAATACGAAAAATCGTGGACGAGCCTCGTCGGCTCCGTCAAAAGGTTTGGATAACGCGCGCCGGTGTCGGGAATGAACACGTTGATGACGGCCGCCGACGCATAGATCACCATCACGGCGAAAAGCGCGGCGTGCGCGGCGGTATTCACGAGCGGCAAATGCGCATGCGTAACCCAGCGCGCGACGACCTGACTCACGAGCGCGCCGCCGATCACGGTGCCGAGGATCGTCGAGCCGACCGTCGCGGATTCGAGCCACGCGTTCGCCGCGATCAGCTTCTGCGGCGGCAGCAGCTCGGTGAGAATGCCGTACTTCGCAGGCGAATAAGCGGCCGCGCCGAGACCGACGACGCCATATGCGAGCATCGGATGGACGCCTGCGATCATCATCGCGCAGCCGGCCGCCTTGAGCGCGTTCGAGACGAACATGACGTGGCGCTTCTGGATGGCATCGGCGAATGCGCCCACGAACGGTGCGAGCACCACATACGAAATCGTGAAGAAGATTTGCAGAAGCGGTGTGACCCACGGCGCCGAATGCACGACGGCGAGCATCGCGATCGCGGCGATCAGGAGCGCATTGTCGGCGAGCGAGGAGACGAACTGCGCGGCGATGATCGTGTAGAAGCCTTTCTTCATGAGCTGGCGTGACGTGTGGCGCGGCGCGCGGCGCAAGAGCGGGGCAGACGGGGAAAAAGCGCGCATCGCCGGTGCGGACACGAGGGCAAAGTTTGCACTGTAACGGAGCCCTGCATTCGTTGCAGAGCAGGCGGCGCGCCCGGGGCGCGAGAGGAGGGAAACGACGGGGCGCAAGGCGCGCCCCGCCGATGCGCTTATTCGCCGGTCAGACGCGTGCGCGAATACATGTCGAGAATCTTGACCATCTGCGCGTACACCTTCGGATTGGCGGCGACGATCTCGTTCTTGAACAGGAAATCCGATTCGCCGGTGTAGTTGCCGACGAGCCCGCCCGCTTCGGTCACGATCAGGCTGCCCGCGGCCACGTCCCACGGATGGATGCCTTGCTCGAAGAAGCCGTCGAGACGCCCGGCCGCGACGTTCGCGAGGTCGAGCGCGGCGGCGCCCGGACGGCGCAGGCCCGCGCACGACAGCGTCATTTCGCTGAAGAGGCGCATGTAGCCGTTGAGGCCCTGGCCGTCGCGGAACGGAAAGCCCGTGCCGATGAGCGCGTCCGACAGACGATCCAGCTTGCCGACGCGAATGCGCCGTTCGTTCAGATACGCGCCGCGGCCGCGCGATGCGGTGAAGAGGTCGTTGCGCGTCGGATCGTAGATGACCGCCTGCTGCACGACGCCCTTGTGCGCGAGCGCGATCGACACGCAATAGTACGGAAAGCCGTGGATGAAGTTGGTCGTGCCGTCGAGCGGATCGATGATCCACTGGAACTCCGACTCGCGATCCGTTTCGCCGGATTCTTCGGCGAGGATGGAGTGATCGGGATAGGCAGTGTGCAGTGTCTCGATGATGGCGGCTTCGGACGCCTTGTCGACTTCCGTCACGAAGTCGTTGTGCTGTTTCTTGCTGACCTGGATGCGATCCAGATCGAGCGACGCGCGATTGATGATCTGTCCGGCGCGGCGTGCGGCCTTGACAGCGATGTTGAGCATCGGATGCATGAGCGAAATCCTCTGACCGCCGCGCGCTCATGTGAACGGATGCGCGCGGGCGGAAAAGTTGGCGACAACGACTATGTCGACGAAAGACGAATTGAATAAGAGCGGTGCGTTCGCGCGAAGGTTCGACTCGATGAAAAAACCGTTCGCGGCGCGCGAAGGGGCCATTTTACCCGAAAGTGGCCGCGCGATTTCGCCGGTTCTGCAAAGCGCGTTAACATAGCGGGTTCGCACATCAGCAGACATCGCGCCTTGGAACCCAACGAACTTTCCGCGCCCGCAGGCGGCTTCACCTCCACGCGCTTCATCCTCGTCGAGCCGAGTCATCCGGGCAATGTCGGCGCCGCCGCGCGCGCGTTGAAGACGATGGGCTTCGCGCGCCTCGTGCTCGTCGCGCCGCGCATCGCCGGCGTCAAGAACGAGCCCGAAGCCATCGCGATGGCCTCCGGCGCCGATGACGTCCTCGCGTCCGCCCACGTCGTCGATACGCTCGCCGACGCGCTCGTGGGCGTGCACTGGTCCGTCGCGCTCACGGCACGCATGCGCGAATACGGTCCGCCGCAGATGCCCCCGCGCGCGCTTGCCGGGCGCGCGCATGAGTTCGTGCGCCAGGGCGACATCGCGCTCGTGTTCGGCAACGAGCGCACGGGCCTGTCGAACGCGGATGTCGAGCGCTGCAGCGCGCTTGCGCATATTCCTGCCAACCCCGCCTACAGTTCGCTCAATCTCGCGCAGGCCGTCCAGGTGCTCGCTTACGAGCTGCGGCTCGCGTTTCAGGCGCCGGCGCGTGCGCTCGCCGTCGCCGAATCGTCGGGGCAGAGTGCGTCGAGCGATGAAATCGAAGGCATGTACGCGCATCTCGAAGAGGCGCTCGTCGCGCTCGAGTTCCTCGATCCGGACAATCCGAAGAAGCTGATGTCGCGCGTGCGGCGGCTCTTCGCGCGCGCGGGGCTGGAGCGCGAAGAGGTGAATATCCTGCGCGGAATGGCAAAGCACATCCTCCTGCACGCGAACAAAGACTAGAACGCGCGTGCTCTGATCTGACCGATAGCAGCGACCGCGCTGCCATCGGGGGCATCGAGCGAACTCTCCGCGCTCGCCCTACAATCGGCAAAAAACCGCGACAGCCGATATAAGCTTTGCGTGTTCCGTGCTTAAGGCCTTGCACTGCACGAACGTCCGCGCGCCCCCTTCCCACAATCGAGATATCGCCATGTTCGACCGACTTCGCGAAGACATTGCCGCCATCCGCGAGCGCGATCCCGCCGCCCGCAGCGCGTGGGAGGTCGTCACCTGTTATCCCGGGCTGCACGCGATCGTCCTGCATCGTGTAGCAAACGCGTGCTGGCGGGCGCAATGGCGCTGGCTCGCGCGCTTCGTGTCGCAGCTTGCGCGCTTTCTTACGGGCATCGAGATTCATCCGGGCGCGACGCTCGGGCGGCGCGTGTTCATCGATCACGGCATGGGCGTGGTGATCGGCGAGACCGCTGAAATTGGCGACGACTGCACGATCTATCAGGGCGTGACGCTCGGCGGCACCTCACTCACGCGCGGCGCGAAGCGCCATCCGACGCTCGAGCGCGGCGTGATCGTCGGCGCGGGCGCAAAAGTGCTCGGCGGCTTTACTATCGGCGCGGATGCGAAGATCGGCTCGAACGCGGTGGTCGTGAAGCCGGTGCCGGCGGGCGGCACGGCGGTGGGCAATCCGGCGCGCATCGTGATGCCGGCGGTTTCCAGGCCGAAGGAAACGAAGCACGAAGGTTTCTGCGCTTACGGCATCACACCGAACGCGGACGATCCGGTCTCGCTCGCCATCCACGGCCTGATCGATCACGCGTCGACGCAGACGCAGCGCATCGACGACATCGTCGCGGCGCTCGAGCGGCTCGGCGCGCGCGTGGAAGCGCTCAATGCCGTCGATGGCGCCGCGCTCGTCGATCTCAAGCGTCTGTGTACGTCGATGGACGGCAAGACGGCGGAAGAGCGCGCCGCTTCGCTGGAGCGATAGGGCGCTACTAGAGCGGCAGCGCGCGCACGCCTTCGTCGTCGAGACGGAGATAGCCGCCGCGCGGCGTGTTGGCGTCCAGCTCCCAGTCGGGCAAGACCCAGCGCACGCCCTCGACTTCGCGATGCATCGCCGGACGATGTGTGTGGCCGTGAATCAGCGTATTCGTGCGGCTCTTGATGAAGAGTTCGGACACCGCCTTCCTGGTCACGTCGTATTTGGCCTTGATGCCGGTCATGCGCGAGCCTTCGCTCTTCGTGCGCATGCGCTGGCCTATTCCCAGGCGCGTGTCGAGCGGCAACGCCAGAAAAAGGCGCTGCGCGAACCTGTTGCGCGCGAACGCGCGAAAGCCCTGATACGCGCGATCCGCCGTGCACAGACCGTCGCCGTGCGCGAGCACGATGCGCTTGCCGAACGCGGTGATCACGAAGGGGTCGGGCAGGGGCAATGCGCCCGCATCTTTCATGAAGCGCTTGCCCAGCAGGAAATCGCGATTGCCGTGCATCACATAGAGACCGATGCCGCGTTCGGACAGCGTGTGCATGAGGCGCGTCATGCGGCGCGCGAAGTCGGCGCGCGCGTCGGTCGCGGGACCGTCGAGAATGTCGTCGCCGATCCAGAACTCGAACAGGTCGCCGAGAATGAAAACGGAGTCCGCGTCGTTCGCCGTGACCTCGATGAAATGCTCGAAGGCGGCGACCGTTTTCGGAATCGCTTCCGAGAGATGCAGGTCGGCAATGAAAAACAGCGGGCGCGCTTTGTTCGCTGCGCCCGCTGCTTCGCGATCGAATGAAGTCTTCGTATCGATCATGCAATGACCGGGATCAGACCACGACGGCCTTCTCGATCACCACGTCGTCGACCGGCACGTCCTGGTGGAAGCCCTTCGAACCCGTCTTGACCTTTTTGATCTTCTCGACCACGTCCATGCCTTCGACGACACGGCCGAACACGGTATAGCCCCAGCCTTGCGGCGTCGGCGACGAGTGGTTCAGGAAGTCGTTGTCCTTCACGTTGATGAAGAACTGCGCGGTTGCCGAATGCGGATCGTTCGTGCGCGCCATCGCGATCGTGCCGGTGTCGTTCTTGAGACCGTTGTTGGCTTCGTTGTTGACCGGCGCATCGGTCGGCTTCTGGTTCATGCCCGGCTCGAAGCCGCCGCCCTGGATCATGAAGCCGTCGATCACGCGGTGGAACACGGTGTTGTCGTAATGACCCTTCTTCACGTAGTTGAGGAAGTTCTCGACGGTCTTCGGCGCCTTCTCGGCGTCCAGTTCCAGCTTGATGACGCCGTGGTTCGTATGTAGTTCGACCATGATGGTGTTTTCTCCAATGTGTTTGATTGAGCCCCGACGCGGCCTGCGCGCGAGGTCAGCGACATGCGCTTCGGATTACTGCGAGACCACGGTGGCCGACTCGATCACGGTCGGCTTTTGCGGCACGTCCTGCATCGGGCCGCGCGTGGTGGTCGGGCTGCCCTCGATCTTCTTCACGACGTCCATGCCCGCGACGACCTTGCCGAACACGGCATAGCCGTTGCCGTCAGGGCTCGGATAGTCGAGACCCGCATTATCGACCGTATTGATGAAGAACTGGGCGGTGGCCGAGTTCGGGTCGCTCGTGCGCGCCATCGCGATCGTGCCCGTGGCGTTCTTCAGACCGTTCTTGCTTTCGAGCGGAATCGGCGCGCGCGTCGGCTTCTCGGCGAAGCTCGTGCTGAATCCGCCGCCCTGGATCATGAAGCCCGGAATCACGCGGTGAAAGATCGTGCCGCTGTACTGACCGGACTTCACATAGTCGAGAAAGTTCGCGACTGTCTTCGGCGCCTTCTCGGGATACAGCTCGACCTTGATGTCGCCTTGCGTGGTCTTGAAGAGCACGGTGGGGTGCGCAGCCTGCGCAGTCGGCTGGGCGAACGCCGGCGCGCTCGCAATCAGGGCAGCGCTCGAAAGCGCCAACATCAGGAATTTCATGAAGGATGGATCCTCGTGTGGTGAATGCAGACAGTCGAGCGCGAAGGGCGCTTACGGTTGCGCCTTCGGCGCGACGTAGGGCGTGGTCGGCAGCGGGCCGGTCGGCCCGCCGAACGGCGAATACTCGTCGGGCGCTGGCATGGCCGGCGAGCCGGTGTCGGACGCAGGCGCCCATTCGTCGGCGGCCGTGCGCGGCGCGATTGCCGCACCCGCGCCGGATGCGCCTTCCGCCGCGCCCGCGCGCTTCTTCGGAGGCGTGTAGATGTTCTGGATCGCCGTGATGCGCTGGCTCGTGATCGGGCTCTTCGAGCCGAGCGATTGCGCGCGCTTGTACGACTCGCTCGCGAGACGAAGATAAAGATCGCCCAGATTGTCGTATGCGAGCGCATAGCCGGGGTTCGCCTTGACCGCCGTTTCGAGCGCGGCGCGCGCGTCTTCGTAGCGGCCCTTCTTCGCGTAGAGAGCGGCGAGATTGTTGTATGGCTCGGGCAGTTCTGGATAGGCCTGCGTGAGCTCGGTGAAGGCGGTGATGGCTTCGTCGTCGCGGTTCAGGCGCGCGAGCACGGTTGCGCGCTTGAACTTCGCCTGCACGTCGCGCGGATTGGCCGCGATGCGCGCATCGAGTTGCGTGAGTGCGGCGCTCCAGTCCTTGTTCGCGATGGCCGAATCGACTTGCGGCGTGTCGTCGCGCGTGGCGGTCGAGGTCTGCGCGAGCGCGGCCCCGGACATGCCGACGCATGCGGCGAAGCCGAGCGTCGCGATGGCGAGCGTCCGGGCGGCGAATGTGCCGAGCGTCCGGGAAGCGAACCGGCAAGAGAGTTGCAGAGACGTGCGCGCTTTGCGATGAGTCACTTGGAATCGAGTCAATGAAGGTTGCAGCGAAAGAAGCCACGAAAGCGGCGAAAGAGACCGCGAGCGCGTGAGGGCGTGAACGATCGCGAGGACCGGAGAGCGAGCAGATTTGCCCGATGCGGCGCACTGTCCGGCAAGGCTTTCGGCCTGGCCCGGAGCGCGGCTTGCAAAGCCCGCCGCGCGGCCGCTTCGACATTTCATAGGCTCAAGTCCCGGTGTTATACTCCGACCCATTCTAACAAAAGGTCTGCACGTCCCGCGCACGTGTCTTGCGCCTGGTTCTCCGGGCACGCATGCCGCGCCGACGCCAGACTATCTTTCGCCACTCGTGGCCGCCTCCGTCCTGGTCGCATGACCGTCGTGTTCGTGCTCGCGTGTGGGTCTCGTTTGCTCCCGCGCGCTTCGAACACGCCGCCTGCTGCCCGGCATACGGTCGACTCCGGTCCATGCTTCGCCTTCTATGAACTCGCTGCGCATCTACAACACGCTCGCCCGTGACAAGCAACCCTTCACGCCGCTCAAAGCCGGCGAGGTACGCATGTATGTCTGCGGAATGACGGTGTATGACTATTGTCACATCGGCCATGCGCGCGTGATGGTGGTCTTCGATATCGTGCAACGATGGCTGCGCACGCTCGGCTACAAGGTCACGTATGTGCAGAACATCACGGACATCGACGACAAGATCATCCGCCGCGCAGTCGAGAACAACGAGCCGATCAAGTCGCTCACGCATCGCTTCATCACGGCGATGCATGAAGACGCGGCCGCGCTCGGCGTCGCGCGCCCGGACATCGAGCCGCGCGCGACCGACTTCATCCCGCAGATGCTCGGCATGATCGATGCATTGGAGGCGAACGGCTACGCGTATCAGGCGAAGGACGGCGACGTGAACTACGCGGTGCGCAAGTTCGCCGACTACGGCAAGCTGTCGGGCAAGTCGATCGAAGACCTGCGCGCGGGCGAGCGCGTCGCCGCGAACGATGCGAAGGAAGATCCGCTCGACTTCGTGCTGTGGAAGCAGGCGAAGGCCGGCGAGCCCGCCGACTCCGGCTGGGATTCGAAGTGGGGCCGCGGGCGTCCGGGCTGGCACATCGAATGTTCCGCGATGGGCTGCACGCTGCTCGGCGATCACTTCGACATTCACGGCGGCGGGCAGGACCTGCAGTTCCCGCATCACGAGAACGAAATCGCGCAGAGCGAAGGCGCGACCGGCAAGACGTTCGTGAACTACTGGATGCACAACGGCTACGTGCAGATCGACAACGAGAAGATGTCGAAGTCGCTCGGCAACTTCTTCACGATCCGCGAAGTCCTTGAAAAATTTGATGCCGAAGTGGTGCGCTTCTTTATTGCGCGGGCACACTACCGGTCGCCGCTGAATTACAGCGACGTGCATATCGACGATGCGAAGAACGCGTTGACGCGCCTATATACGGCGTTGAAGGATGTCGAGCCGGACAATCAGCAACTTGACTGGAACGAGGCGAACGCGCAGCGTTTCCAGTCTGCGATGAACGACGACTTCAACACGCCGGTGGCCGTATCAGTGTTGTTCGATCTCGCGAGCGAAGTGAATCGTACGCGCGAGCCCGCGCTCGCTCGTCAGCTCAAGGGTCTCGCGGGCGTGCTCGGTCTACTCGGGCGCGAGCCGCGTGTGTTCCTGCAGCAGGCGAGCGGCACGGGTTCGGAGCCGCGACTTTCGCCGCAGGAGATCGAAGCGAAGATCGCCGGACGCATTGCCGCGAAGCAGGCGAAGAACTACGCCGAAGCAGACCGGATTCGTGCCGAATTGCTCGAAGCCGGTATTGCGCTTGAAGACAAACCGGGTGGGTCGACCGAATGGCGCCGCGTGTGAGCGCGACCATTCGAACCCTCTGATCGACTCACCAGGCAGGAGGCAAGATGGCAACGGCCAGGAAGACGCCGGTCAAACGACCCGCGTCTGTCAGCGATGCGTCGGGCGCGGCAAAGCGCACGCGCGGCGCGCAAACGAAAGCGGACACGCAGCAGATTGATGGCGCAGGTGCGACGGGCGGCCGCAAGACGGCGCTCAAGCGCGGCCCCGCCGGCGCGAAGCCGGCGAGAAGCGCCGCGCTCAAGGCGGCGAAGCCCGAGACGGCGGCGCGCCTGAACGGGGCCGCACGCCCATCCAACGCAGGCACGGAAGAAGCCGAAGCGTCGCCCGCGAAGGGCAACGGCCGCGCGGTTGCCGGCGATGGCGCGAGCGCGCAGGCGCTCGTCGCGGAGCGGGGCGAAGTCGTGCGCAAGTCGCGCGTCGTCACGGCTGACGCGGCGGTGCCGGTGCAGATCGGCGGGCTCACGCGCGAAATCGTTCGTCCCGACTACTGGGACCGTGCGTGCGCCGATCTCATGAAGCGCGACCGCATCCTCAAGAAGCTGATCCCGAAGTTCGGCGAGATCCATCTCGTCAATCTCGGCGATCCATTCTCGACGCTCGCGCGCTCGGTGGCCGGTCAGCAGATTTCAGTGAAGGCGGCGCAAGCGATCTGGGAGCGCGTGAAAGGCGCATGCCCGGAGGTCCATCCCGCGCATTTCATCCGTCTCGGCCACGAGAAGCTGCAGGCGTGCGGTTTGTCCAGACGCAAGGCCGAATACATTCTCGATCTCGCGCAGCATTTCGAATCCGGCGCGCTGCATGTCGATGCATGGACATCGATGGACGACGAAGCCGTGATCGCCGAGCTCACGCAGATTCGCGGCATCGGCCGATGGACGGCCGAGATGTTCCTCATCTTCAATCTGTCGCGCCCGGACGTTTTGCCGCTCGACGATCTCGGCCTGATTCAGGCAATCAGCGTCAACTACTTCAGCGGGGAGCCGGTGACGCGCAGCGAGGCGCGCGAAGTGGCGGCGAACTGGGAACCATGGCGCACGGTCGCGACCTGGTACATGTGGCGCAGTCTCAATCCGATTCCGGCGGATCACTAAAATACACACGCGCGGGGCGCGCGAATTTCGCGACCTATCGTTGATTTATAATCGATAGTTCCCGCGCGAATTTTTGAGGGACGGACGCGGTTAGAATACGCGCTGCCCGATGTTCTAGGACTCGAACATATGAAGACCACGTTTCTGGATTTCGAGCAGCCGATCGCTGAACTCGAAGCGAAGATCGAAGAACTCCGCTTCGTTCAGGACGATTCCGCTGTCGATATTTCGGAAGAAATCGAGCGGCTGTCGAAAAAGAGCCAGCAGCTCACGAAGGATCTCTACGCGAACCTGTCGCCCTGGCAAGTTTCGCAGATTGCGCGTCACCCGCAGCGTCCGTACACGCTCGACTATGTGAGCGAGCTTTTCACCGATTTCCACGAATTGCATGGCGACCGCGCCTTCGCGGACGACCTCGCGATCGTCGGCGGTTTCGCGCGTTTCAACGGTCAGCCGTGCATGGTGATCGGCCATCAGAAGGGCCGCGATACGAAGGAACGCGCGCTGCGCAACTTCGGCATGCCGCGTCCGGAAGGTTATCGCAAGGCCGAGCGTCTGATGCGCACGGCCGAGAAGTTCAGCCTGCCGATCTTCACGTTCGTCGATACGCCGGGCGCCTATCCGGGCATCGGCGCGGAAGAGCGCGGACAGTCCGAAGCCATCGGACGCAATCTGTATGTGATGGCCGAGCTCAAAACGCCGATCATCACGACGATCATCGGCGAAGGCGGCTCGGGCGGCGCGCTCGCGATCGCAGTCGCCGATACCGTGATGATGCTGCAGTTCTCAACCTATTCGGTGATTTCGCCCGAAGGCTGCGCGTCGATTCTGTGGAAGAGCGCGGCGAAGGCGCCCGAGGCGGCCGAGGCACTCGGCCTCACGGCGCATCGCCTGAAGGCGCTCGGTCTGATCGACAAGATCGTGAACGAGCCGCTCGGCGGCGCGCACCGCGATGCGAAGGGCATGGCCGCGCTCCTGCGCCGCGCGCTCGCCGATTCGCTGCGTCAGTTCCAGGGCATGAGCGTCAACGACTTGCGCGAGCGTCGCTTCGAGAAGCTGATGGCGTACGGCAAGTACAAGGAATCGCTGCCGGGCGCGTAATCCCGCCATCGTTCGTCATCTCATCTTTCACGAACTCTCGTGACTTCCGATAACGAAACCCCAGCCGGCCGCCTCGTCTTCGAGGCGGTGCGCGCGTCGGTTTCGGACGCGGACCTTTCCTCCGATGCGCTTCTCGCGGTCGCCTTGAGCGGCGGGCTTGACTCCACCGTGCTGCTCGATGCCGCCGTGCGCTGCTTCGGCGCGCGGCGCATCGTCGCGCTGCATATTCATCATGGCCTAAGTCCCAACGCGAACGCGTGGGCCGCGCATTGCGAGCGCTTCGCGGCGTCGCTCGACGTGCGTTACGCCGCGCGTCATGTCGATGTCGCGCGCGCGGGCGGCGAGAGCCTCGAAGCGGCGGCGCGCGACGCGCGTTACCGCGCGCTCGACGACCTCTGCGACGAGCACGGCGCGAACGCGCTCCTGATCGCGCATCACGCCGACGATCAGGCCGAAACCGTGCTGCTGCAGTTGCTGCGCGGCGCGGGCGTCGCGGGTCTGGCGGCGATGGCGCCGCAGCGGGCGGACGGCGCGGTGCCGCGTCTGCGTCCGCTTCTGCGATTGCTGCGCGCGCAACTCGAGCAATACGCGCACGAGCGCGATCTGAGCTGGATCGACGACGAATCCAACGGCGACACGCGCTACTCGCGCAACGCGCTTCGGCATGACGTGCTCCCCGTGCTCGCGGTGCATTTCCCCGGTTTTCGCGACGCGCTCGCGCGCACGGCATCGCATGCGGCGTCGGCGCAGCGGCTTCTGGATCAGCTCGCGCGCATCGATCTCGCGCATGTGCGAAGCACGAGCGAAGAGGGCACGCTCATGCTCGACGCGTTCCTCGCACTCGACGACGATCGCGCGATCAACCTCATGCGTTTCTGGATTCGCTCGCGCGGCCTGGTGGCGGCATCGACGGCGCGTATCGCCGACATGCTGCGCCAGTCGCGCGATGCGGCTGCCGCGCGCGATGGCCATGCGCTGCGCGTCGATCATGCGGGGCATAGCCTGCGCGTCTATCGCAATGTGCTGTTCTGGGAACCGGGCGACAGCGCTGACGCGCCCGATCTCGACGACGGCGCGGCCCCGTTCAAAGCCGTTGTGGAACTGCAATGGCGGGACGAGGAGGTGTGGCGCCTGCCGCAATGGCGCGGCTCGTTCGTGTTCGAACCTGTCGATGCGCCCGGCGACGACGTCGTCGGGGAAGGCGTGTTGCGCGCCGCGCCGCTCGCCGCGCGCTCGCGGGTGGGCGGGGAACGCATGCGCGTGGCGTCCGAAGCGCCGAGCCGCACGCTCAAGAACCTGTTTCAGGAGCGCGGCGTGCCGGCGTGGAAGCGCGATGTGCCGATGCTTTTCGTCGGCGAGGCGTTGCTCTTCGTGCCGCATGTGGGCGTGAATCGCGACGCGGCGCCGAGTGCGGCGCACGGCCCGCTGCGCCGCATTTCATGGCGGCCGGATTTACTGCTGGCGTAGGGCGCTTGAGGCAGGCGTTGAGCCGAAGTCGGTAAAATCGCCGCCACGGTCGCTCCATCTTGTAATTTCAGCCTCGATCGGGTACGGTAACTCGTTTTCGCCCAAGCGCGTGTTTGCGCGGCATCTCCGTTCAAAAGACTCGATTTCGCCCGCAACGACGCATCCGTGCGCCGCGTACAACATTCGTGCGAGCGCGCGACGGGCGTGCGGCAGCGCCCGCTGCTCGTAGGCTTCGACATCCCCTGAAGCAAATCGAGCGCGAGTCTCAAGCGCTCTCGCGCCAACGCGCGTGAAGCGCGGTTTTCCCTCCAGTTCAAAACGACAATGGCACTCATCGTACACAAATACGGCGGCACTTCGATGGGCTCGGTCGAGCGCATCAAGAACGTCGCCAAGCGCGTCGCCAAATGGCACAAGGCCGGCCACAAGATGGTCGTCGTGCCCTCGGCGATGTCCGGCGAAACCAATCGCCTGCTCGGTCTCGCAAGAGACATCAAGGCCGACCCGGACCCGCGCGAACTCGACATGATTGCCTCGACCGGCGAGCAGGTGAGCGTGGGGCTTCTCGCCATCGCGCTGCACGCCGAAGGTCTCGACGCCGTGAGCTACGCCGGCTGGCAAGTGCCGATCAAGACGGACAGCGCGTTCACGAAGGCGCGCATCAGCGAGATCGACGGCGAGCGCGTGCTGAAGGATCTCGACGCGGGCAAGGTCGTGGTCATCACCGGCTTCCAGGGCGTCGATCCCGAAGGCCATATCGCGACGCTCGGCCGCGGCGGCTCGGACACGTCGGCGGTGGCGATCGCGGCGGCCATGAAGGCGGACGAGTGCCTGATCTACACCGACGTCGACGGCGTCTACACGACCGACCCTCGCGTCGTCGAAGAAGCCCGCCGTCTGGACCGCGTGACCTTCGAGGAAATGCTGGAAATGGCGAGCCTCGGCTCGAAGGTGCTGCAGATCCGCTCGGTGGAATTCGCCGGCAAGTATCAGGTGAAGACGCGCGTGCTCTCCAGCCTGACCGATCCGCTGATGCCGCTCGCCGATGAGATGCACTCCGGCACCCTGATTACTTTTGAAGAAGACGAGAACATGGAAAAAGCAGTGATTTCTGGCATCGCGTTCCAGCGCGACGAAGCGCGCATCGCGGTCATGGGCGTGCCCGACAAGCCGGGCGTCGCGTATCAGATTCTCGGGCCGGTCGCCGATGCGAATATCGACATCGACATGATCATTCAGAACCAGAGCGTGAACGGAAAGACCGACTTCACGTTCACGGTTGGCCGCGGCGATTACCACCGCGCGCTCGAAATCCTGAACAACCAGGTGAAGGGCCACGTTCAGGCGGAAACCGTTCTGGGCGACCCGAAGGTGTCGAAGGTGTCGGTGGTGGGCGTCGGCATGCGCTCGCACGTTGGCATCGCGAGCACGATGTTCCGCACGCTGTCGGAAGAGGGCATCAACATCCAGATGATCTCCACTTCGGAAATCAAGATTTCGGTGCTGATCGACGAGAAGTACACCGAACTCGCCGTGCGCGCGCTGCACAAGGCATTCGAGCTCGACCGTGCGTAATTGCGTGTGACACGCGTGTGAAGGCTCGCAGGCGTTTCGAGTCATTCACGCCGTTGCGGTTTGCGGACCCGGCGATTCGGTATTGACCGTTTTGAAAAAAATAATCATGCGAATTTGACCCGCGCCTGCGAACACGCTATTATCTCGATCTCGTTGCACTGCACTCCCGGTGCAACGAAAAGTTTGGGAGACGTGGCCGAGAGGTCGAAGGCACTCCCCTGCTAAGGGAGCATCTGGCTAAAAACTGGATCGAGGGTTCGAATCCCTCCGTCTCCGCCAGTTGTCGTAGAAAGGCCCCGCAAGCTTAAAACTTGCGGGGCTTTTTCTTTTTGCGCTGCGATCGGCCTTCGTGGCTCTCCATTACTTCGTCATCCTGCACGAATCGCATGCGACAAGAGACACTCTAGCTTTAGGAAATGTCCGCTTTCTATGGTGACCGTAGGTAACTAACCTCGCGGGTTGCTTGTCCTTGGGCAAGCAAAGTGCAACGTACGCAACGTACGCGTTCGTTGTCCCGATTGACGGTTGTTGCCCAATGCGCAGTCGGCATCAGGCAACACCATTTCAAGGTTGGCCAGTTCAGTCATGGTATCTATCAGGAAGCTCATTGCTCCAGCGCTCATGTCGCTGCTTTGCGCAGCACAGGCGCATTCGGAATCGCTCGATCCGACTCTTCTCAAACTGATGGGCGTACAGGGCCCACATAGCCAGTTCGCCGGTCCTTATGTCGGCGCCAAGTTCGGTGCCAACTGGTCGGACATCACGGGTCCGAATCCGAAGACCACGCATACGACGTTATTTCCGGGCCTCGTGGCTGGCGTCAATTACGACGTCGACCGTTTCGTGGTTGGTTTCGAGGGATTCATGGATTTCCACGGCGGCTCGACGACCAAGAAGGACGGTGGCATCGACGTGAGGTTCGGCATGCCGGTCAACGAGAACATCTTGCCGTACGCACGCATCGGCTTCACGGGTACGTGGCCCGATACGCGCCTGCATTACGGCGGCGGCGTCGAATACAAATTCGAAAAAAACTGGAGCGTGGCCGCCGAATACACCGGCGATACGTCGAGCTACCAGGGCGATCATCGCCGCAACGATAGCCTGACCGTGGGCGTGCACTACTACTTCTTCTGATCGGTTCCTGCCGACACGCGCGTCACCGCGCGCGTTGCGCTCAACTACCCGTTACTTTCCCGACGCGATCCGATCCTGAATATGCTTCGCCCGCGCCGGCGACGACGGATGCGAGTCGAGCATGCTCGATTTGCCGCCATCGATCGATGCGAGCTTCTGGAACGCCGTCACGAGTCCCGCCGGGTTGTATCCCTTCTTCTTCTGCATGTCGAACGAGTAGTCGTCGGCGGCGGATTCCTGCGACTGCGAGAACTGCGCATTCACGAACTTCTCCGACAGATCGCCGAGCTGCGACGCCGACAGGTTTCCGACGACGCCGCCTGCCGACGACGCCACCGAGCGTGCCGCCGACGTCGCATACGCGACCTGCATCGCCTTCTTGGTGTGGCCGAGCGCGACGTGACCCATTTCGTGGCCGACGACGCCGCGCACTTCGTCGTCGTTCATCAGGTCCATGAGGCCGCTGTAGACGCGCACGCAACCGTTGGCCATCGCCCACGCGTTGACTTCCTTCGTGATGTACACCTTGTAGTTGACGGGCACGCCGTTGATGTTGTCGCCGAGTTGCTTCGAGATCTTGTTCAGGCGCTGCGTGTATTGGCTCGACGCGGGCGCGACCTTGTTCTCGCTGTCGAGTTGCGCGCACGACTTGTCGGAGATCGTGCGCACGTCGGAATCGCTGAGCGACAGTGCCTGCGTCGCCAATTGCCCGGATTGCAACAATTGGTTCGGATCCATGCCGCTCATGCTGCTGCACGACGCAAGGGTGAACACGGCGGATGCCGCCAGCGCGATGCGGAAGATCGTCATAGTTTTACCTTTGGAATGTCATTGTGGTTGTCGTTGCGCGCGGATGCGCGGACGCCGGCGCAATGCTAATGACAGGAGACTTGTAAGCAACACGAAAATTCCGATTTTGCTGGCAGAACGGATGGAAAATCCAGCGCCAAGCGCGAATCAGTCGCGCATGCGAAGCGAATCAATCGTTCGCGCGGTTTCGTGCGATGCGCACGCGCGCGGCAATCGAGCCGATCGGCGATGCGTCCATGGCCTGGGCGGGCGCGCCGGGCAGGGCGTCGGCGAGCAGGGAGGTCAGCGTCTGTCCCGGCGGCATCTCGACGAAAACATTCGCGCCGAGCTCGGGGAGCGCAATCGTCGAATCGTGCCAGCGCACCGGATAGGGGAGATTGGCGGCGAGGTATTCCCGGATGGCGTCGGCGCGGCGCAGCACGCGCGCACCGCGATTGCCGACATTACGCGATGCGCGGCGTGTCGATGCGCACCGTGCTCGCCGCTTCGATCAGACGTTCGGCGGCGCTTTCGAGCAGCACGCAATGCGACGGCACGCTCACGCAGAGCCGTTCGGCCTTGCGCGCGCCGCGCGACAGTGCGATCTCGCGGACCTGCGCGAGCGCGGCGTCGCTGCCCGATACGACGATCTGGCGCGGCGCGTTCAGATTGCCGATGTAGGCATCGGCGCCGCCGGAGACCAAAGGGCAGGAGCTGCCGAACTGAGTGACGTAAAGCCCGTGCGCGGACTGCGGCCTTCGTGATTCGAAGACCGCTTTTCTATAGACGCGAGCTTACGTTTTCGTAAGTTTTTCTTCGGTAATAGCAGGTTACGAAGTCGAACACTTGAAGCCGCATCCGTCCGATATAGTCCCGTCAACACAACAAACAACCCATCGAGGTGGGGCATCACATGAACAAGGTATCGAAGGCTTCCGTGCTGGCGGGCGCCGTGATGATCGGCGGTCTGATGCTGTCCGGCGCTGCCAATGCAGGCGTATCCGTGGGCGTCAACATCGGGGTGCCCGCGCCCGTGTACGTCGCGCCTGCGCCGGTCTATGCGCCGCCTCCGCCGCCCGTCGTGTACGCGCCGCCTCCGCCGGTCTATGCGCAGCCCACAATCGTGGTCGGCTGGCATGGCGATCGTTACTGGGATGGCCGTCGCTATTGGGATCGAGACGACTACTATCGTCATTACGATCACGGTCATGATCACGGCCACGGTCATGGACACGACAACGGCCGCCACAACGGCTGGCATTGAGCGTCGCGCATTGCAGGCAAACGGCCCCGAAAGCCACCCGTTCTGGCGGGTGGCTTTTTTGTTGCGGCGCTACCTGACCAGGGCAGCTTCGCCGATAAAGCATCAGCCTCAGGCAATATGCCGCCTCGACGCAATGTAACAAAAGGTAAGCTTTCTCCTGACATTTGGCCGGAGCGCAGAGGAACTTACAAAGCTGAAATATTGCGTTGAAAGCTTTCCGTTATATTTCGGCCAAGCGAACAAGCATAAAAGCGAGGTCGGATTGCAGATGAACAGGAAATTCTCGGGTCGATTCGTGGCAGGTGTGCTGGCGATTGCGGCGGTGAGCGCGACGAGCGCGGCACGCGCCGACGTGCACGTGGGCGTGAACATCGGCATTCCGGCACCGGTGTATGTCGCGCCTACGCCGGTCTATGCGCCGCCTCCGCCGCCGGTCGTCTATCAGCCCGCGCCGATGTATGCGCCGCCGGTTTTCATCGGCTGGCACGGCAATCGGTATTGGGACGGCCGGCGCTACTGGAGCCGCGGCGACTGGGATCGCTATCACGGGCATGGGCGCGGGCCGCATCATGGTCCGCCGCCGGGACACGGTCATGGAAACGGGCACGGTCACGGTCACGGCGGTCCGCACGGGCATCGCTGAAGGCCGGGCGCGAATCGGCCGCAGCCAGCAAAAAGCGCCGCTCACGCAAGGTGAGCGGCGCTTTTTTTGATGCAGGGAACAAGCGGTTATTCCGCTTCGCCGCCCATTCCGCCGACGACCGCATGGAACCCGGCATCGACGTGAACGACTTCCGCGCTCACGCCGCCCGACAGATCCGACAGCAGGAACGCCGCGACATTGCCCACTTGCTCGATCGTCACGTTGCGCTTGAGCGGCGCGTTCTCTTCGACGAAGTTCAGGATCTTGCCGAAGCCCTTGATGCCGCTCGCCGCGAGCGTCTTGATCGGGCCGGCCGAAATGGCGTTGACGCGCACGCCCTTGCCGCCGAGCGACGGCGCTGCCGCCATATAACGCACGCTCGCCTCGAGCGATGCCTTCGCGAGACCCATCGTGTTGTAGTTCGGCAGCGCGCGCTCGGCGCCGAGATAGCTCAGCGTGAGCAGCGACGAGCCGTCCTTCAGCATCGGCAGGGCGGCCTTCGCGAGCGCGGGGAAGCTGTATGCGGAGATGTCGTGGGCAACGCGGAAGTTCTCGCGCGTCATGCCGTCGAGAAAGTCTCCCGCGATCGCCTCGCGCGGCGCGAAGCCGATGGAATGCACGAGGCCGTCGAGCGCGTCCCAGCGTTCCATAAGCGATGCGAAGAGCCCTTCGATCTGCGCATCGTCGGCGACGTCGCAGGGATAGACCATGTCGCTGCCGAACTCGGTCGCGAATTCGGTGATGCGCTCCTTGAATCGCTCGCCGACATACGTGAACGCCAGTTCCGCGCCTTCGCGCTTGCAGGCCGCGGCAATGCCGTAAGCGATCGAGCGGTTCGACAGCAGGCCTGTCAGCAGAATTCGTTTTCCAGCGAGAAAGCCCATGAATGCTCCTTCTTTGATGTCAGTGTCGCGCGCGGGCGCCGGGGTGAACGAAAGCCGCGGATGCCGCGCGTAGCGTGCGTCGTGCGATCGGCCTGCATCGGGACGCCTGGATGCCGGGCCGAACGGTGCGTGATTTTGGGTAGAATTCTCTCACATCGCAATGCCCCGCCAAGGATTCTCGCGGCGTTCGCTTCGGGCGTCTGCCCGGGTCACTCAAACGCATCACACCCTCATATCGCGCCAAGAGGCACATGACGACCCGTACGACGATCCGCCCATTTCGCGCCTCATCCCGTTTCTTCGCGCTTGCACTGGCCGGATCGATCGCATCGTTCGCGAGCCCGGCGCATGCGGTTCACGCGATCGCGCAATACGGCGAGCCGAAATATCCCGCGGGTTTCAAGCACTTCGATTACGTCAACCCCGGCGCCCCGCGCGACGGCACGCTCGTGCTCGCGAATCCGAGCCGGCTGACGAGCTTCGACAAGTTCAATCCGTTCACGTTGCGCGGCAACCCGGCGCCCGGTCTTTCGCTGATGTTCGAAAGCCTGACGACGGGCAGCTCCGACGAAGTATCGACCGCGTATGGCCTGCTCGCCGACGATATCTCGGTCGCGCCGGACGGCATGTCGACGACCTTTCACATCAATCCGAAAGCGCGCTTCTCGAACGGCGATCCGGTCACGGCCGAGGACGTCAAATTCTCGTTCGAGACGCTCAAAAGTCCGCTGGCCGCGCCGCAGTTCTCCGTCTACTTCGGGCAGATCGCGCGCGCGGTCGTCGTCGATCCGCTCACGATCCGCTTCGAGTTCAAGACCGCGACGCGCGAAATGCCGCTGCTCGCGGGCGGCATTCCCGTGTTCTCGCGCAAGTGGGGGATGAAGCCGGACGGTACGCGCATTGCGTTCGATCGAATTGCGTTTCAGAAGCCGATCGGCAGCGGGCCGTATCTGATCGACCGCTACGACAACGGCCGCACGATCTCATACAGGCGCAATCCGGAGTACTGGGGCGCGTCGCTCCCGGTGCGCGTCGGCATGTTCAATTTCGCGCACATCGACTACAAGCTCTACGGCGATCCCACCGCGCGTCTAGAAGCCTTCAAGGCGGGCGAGTATGACGTGCTCGTCGAATATGTCGCGCGAAGCTGGGTGCGGCGCGATATCGGCAAGCGTTTCGACAGCGGCGAACTCATCAAGCGCGAGTTCCCGCAGCACAACGGCACGGGCATGCAGGGATTTTTCATCAACACGCGCAAGCCACTCTTCAAGGACGTGCGCGTGCGCCAGGCGCTCGATCTCGCGCTCGATTTCGAGTGGCTCAACCGGCAGCTTTTCTTCAATCAGTACAAGCGCATCGACAGCTTTTTCGTCAATACCGATCTGCAAGCCAGGGCCACGCCGAGCGAAGGCGAACTCGCGATCCTGAATCCGCTGAAGAGCCAACTCGATCCGGCCGTGTTCGGCGAGATGCCGCGTCAGCCGGACACCGATCCGCCCGGCTCGCTCCGCGCGAATCTCATCAAGGCGCGCGAATTGCTCCGTGAAGCCGGCTGGACGTATCGCGACGGCGCGCTGCGCAACGCGAAGGGCGAGCCCTTCGTCTTCGAGATTCTCGACGACACGGGCGGCGGCGCATCGATGGAGCCGGTCGCGGCCGCGTTCGGGCGCAATCTGCAGAAGCTCGGCATCACGATGAACTTTCGCACCGTCGACTACGCGCTCATCCAGAAGCGGCTCGATGCCTTCGATTTCGACATGACGAGCGTGCGCATGCCAGACGTGCAGGTGCCGGGCACCGAGCAGGTCTCGCGCTTCGGCAGCAAGTCCGCCGACGAGCAGGGCTCGGACAATCTCGCGGGCGTGAAGTCGAAGGCCGTCGATGCGATCCTGCAGAAAGTGATTTCCGCACAGACGCGCGAGCAGCTTGTCGACGCGACGCACGCGCTCGATCGCGTGCTGATGAACGGCTACTATGTGGTGCCGCACTGGTACTCGGCGACGCATCGCGTGGCGTATCGCAATACGCTTGGCTTTCCGTCGACGTTGCCGCTGTATTACGGCGCCGAGGAATGGGTCATATCGACGTGGTGGGCCAAATCCGCGCCCGCGGCGAAATAAAGAACGGTGCGCCATGTGGAGCTACATCCTTAAACGCATTCTCCTGATGATCCCGACGCTCATCGGCGTGCTGACGCTCACGTTCGTCGTGATCCAGTTCGTGCCGGGCGGTCCCGTCGAGCAGGCCGTGCACGATCTGCGGCGCGGTCAGTCGGAGGGCGGTGGCGGCGGTTTCGGCCTGCGCACGCATACGGGCGTCGATGCGCAGCAGGTCGAGCAGCTCAAGAAGCTCTATGGCTTCGACAAGCCGCCGCTGCAACGCTATGTTCTGATGCTCGGCAAGTTCGCGCGCTTCGATCTCGGCGAGAGCTACTTCAGGCATCAGAGCGTGTGGTCGCTGATCGTGTCGAAGCTGCCGGTGTCGATCAGCATCGGCTTGTGGACCTTTTTCATCACGTATCTGATATCGGTGCCGCTCGGCATCGCGAAGGCCGTCAGGAATGGCTCGAAGTTCGATGTCGCGACGAGTCTCGTCGTGCTCGTCGGTTTCGCTATTCCGGGCTTCGTGCTGGGCGTGCTGCTGCTCGTGCTCTTCGGCGGCGGATCGTTCTGGCAACTGTTCCCGCTGCGCAATCTCACGTCCGACAACTGGGCGGCGCTTTCTCTCGGCGGCAAGATTCTCGACTATCTGTGGCACATCACGTTGCCGGTGACGGCGTCGGTGGTGGGCAGCTTCGCCATCATCACGATGCTCACGAAGAACGCGTTTCTCGACGAGATTCGCAAGCAGTATGTGCTGACCGCGCGCGCGAAAGGCCTGGGCGAGCGCCGCGTGCTGTGGAAACACGTGTTTCGCAATGCGCTCCTGCCGCTGATCGTCGGCTTTCCGGCGGCGTTCATCGGCGCGTTCTTCACGGGCAGCCTGCTGATCGAGACGCTGTTCTCGCTCGACGGGCTGGGCCTGCTTTCGTACGAATCCGTCGTGCGGCGCGACTATCCGGTCGTGCTCGGCACGCTCTATCTCTTCACGCTGATCGGCCTCGCAACGAAGCTCGTCTCGGATCTTTGTTACGTCTGGGTCGATCCGCGCATTCAATTCGAACAACTGGAGCGCTGATTTGAATCGAGCCGCTTCATCGGAATCGTCACGGCGCGAGCCCAACGGCAGCGACGCGCAACCGTTGCGCGGCGAGGCATCGGTGCCGCCGGGGCGGCGCGTCTGGCTGCGCTTCAAGCGCAACCGCCTCGGGTACTGGAGCCTCGTCGTGTTCATCGCGGCGTTCGTCATCAGCCTCGCGGGCCCGCTCTGGTCGAACGACAAGCCGCTCGTCGTCCGGTACCAGGGGCACATGTACTTTCCGCTCGTGAAGACCTATGCGGAGACGACTTTCGGCGGCGATTTCCCGACGCCCGCCGATTATCTCGATCCCTTCGTGCGCGACCGTTTCAGCGCGCCCGGCAACTTCGCGATCTATCCGCCGAATCACTACTACTACGACACGCTCAACTATTTCTCGAAAGGCTCGAACCCGGCGCCGCCTTCGCGCGAAAACTGGCTCGGCACCGACGACCGCGGCCGCGACGTGTTTGCGCGGCTCGTGTACGGCTTTCGCGTGTCGGTGCTGTTTGCCCTCGTGCTGACGGTGATCGGCACGATCCTCGGTGTCGTCGCGGGCGCGGTTCAGGGTTACTTCGGAGGACGGATCGATATCACCGGGCAGCGGCTGATCGAGATATGGAGCGCGCTGCCGGAACTCTATCTGCTCATCATCTTCGCGTCGATCTTTGAGCCGAGCCTGATCCTGCTGATCATCCTGCTGTCGCTGTTCGGATGGATCGGCTTGTCGGATTACGTGCGCGCGGAGTTTCTGCGCAATCGCACGCAGGACTATGTGCGCGCGGCGCGCGCAATGGGCCTGTCGAACTGGCAGATCATCTGGCGGCACGTGCTGCCCAATAGCCTCACGCCTGTCATCACGTTCCTGCCGTTTCGCATGAGCGGCGCGATTCTCGCGCTGACGAGCCTCGATTTTCTCGGTCTGGGCGTGCCGTCGCCGACGCCCTCGCTCGGCGAGCTGCTCGCGCAGGGCAAGGCCAATCTCGACGCCTGGTGGATTTCGCTTTCGACCTTCGGCGTGCTCGTCGCCACGCTGCTCTTGCTGACCTTCATGGGCGATGCCTTGCGCAACGCGCTCGACACGCGCATCGCCGATGCAGTGAAAGCGGGAGGCGGGCAGTGAGCGAGCCGCTTCTTTCGATTCGCGACCTGCGCGTGCGCTTCGGTGACACGCTCGCCGTCGACGGCGCGAATCTCGATATCCGCGCGGGCGAGCGTGTGGCGCTCGTCGGCGAATCGGGCTCGGGCAAGAGCGTGACGGCGCTGTCGATCCTGCGCCTGCTGCCCGACGCCGAGGTGGCCGGCTCGATCCGCTTCGCCGGCGAGGAATTGCTGTCGAAGAGCGAGCACGCGATGCGCGGTTTGCGCGGCTCCGATATCGCGATGATCTTCCAGGAGCCGATGACGGCGCTCAATCCGCTCTACACGGTGGGCGACCAGATCGGCGAGACGATCCAGCTACACGACGGCACGAGTCCGCGCGAGGCGCGGCAACGTGCGATTGCGCTGCTCGCGCGCACCGGCATCACCGAGCCGGAAAGGCGTGTGGACAGCTATCCGCATCAGCTTTCGGGCGGGCAGCGCCAGCGCGTGATGATCGCGATGGCGCTCGCATGCCGGCCGCGCCTTCTTCTTGCCGACGAACCGACCACGGCGCTCGACGTGACGATCCGCGCGCAGATCGTCGAATTGCTGCTGGAGCTTCAGCGCGACGAAGCCGAGAAACGCGGCATGGCCGTGCTGCTCATCACGCACGACCTGAACCTCGTGCGGCGCTTCGCGCAGCGCGTCGCGGTGATGGAGAAGGGCGTGCTCGTCGAAAGCGCCACCGTGGAGGAGATTTTCACGTCGCCGCAGCATCCGTACACGGAGCGGCTGATGCAGAGCAAACCAAAGCGCAACGTGCTGCCGGTGCTGCCGATCGCGCCGGTGCTGCTCGACGCGAAGGATGTGTCCGTCGATTATCCGACGCGCCTGACCGGTTTCGCGGGCTGGTTCCGGCGCGGCCGCTTCAGGGCCGTCGATGACGTCACGCTGACGGTGCGGCAGGGCGAGACGCTCGGCATCGTCGGCGAATCGGGTTCGGGCAAGTCCACGCTCGCGATGGCGCTGCTCGGGCTGCAGCGGACCTCGACCGGCACGGTGCAGTTTCAGGGGCGCGCAATCGGCGATTTTCGCGGACGCGAAAAAGCCGTGCTGCGCTCGAATCTCCAGGTGGTCTTTCAGGACCCGTTCAGTTCGCTGTCGCCGCGGCAGACGGTGGAGAGAATCGTCGGGGAAGGGCTCGCGCTGCATCGTCCGGAACTCGATGCCGCCGCGCGGCGCGCGAAGGTGATCGCGGTGCTGCGCGAAGTCGGCATGGAGCGTGCGGCGCTCGATCGCTATCCGCACGAATTTTCCGGCGGGCAGCGGCAGCGCATCGCGATCGCGCGCGCGCTGGTGCTCGAACCGAGCATCCTGATCCTCGACGAACCGACGAGCGCACTCGATGTTTCCATTCAGGCTCAAGTACTTGCGCTCCTGGCCGACATTCAGAAGAAGCACAACCTCGGTTACGTTTTCATCAGCCATGACCTGCAGGTGATCGGCGCGATGGCGCATCGCGTCGCGGTCATGCGGAATGGATTTGTCGTCGAGTCGGGCGAAGTAGAGAAGATTTTTGCGAACCCTTCTGACGAATACACAAGAAAGCTACTGAGAGCAGCCCTGAATTCCTAAAAATCTTTCTTTTTCACCAATTGGGTGCCCGTCTCAATTGTATTTTTCTATTTCTTTTGACAGTTAAATACTTTGTGGCTAGTATCCCTCCAAACTTTCTCGTATCTCCCTGATTTCGCAGCTTTTAATTGTAAAACCTACCGACCGATGCAACCACTAACGTTGACTCAAACATGCGCGCGCGCCGCCGCGGGTATGTTAATCGGCCTTCTGATGACAACAACTTCCGGCGCGTTCGCCGATGAAGTCAGCAGTAGTAGCCAAAATGCCAACAACGGCATTTTTTCGTCCACTAAATCCAGCGACGCAAGCGCAGACGCCGCCCGCACTCCGGGCGGTGCAAAGTCATTTCTGTCTGGCGTGGCGAGCAAAGCGGGCGACGTCGTCGTCGGCGCGCTCAACATGATCGGCGTGCGCTATCGCTGGGGCGGCAACACGCCGGATTCCGGCCTCGACTGCAGCGGCTTCGTGCGCTACGTCTTCCAGGACACGCTGGGCATGACCTTGCCGCGCCGCGCGGAGGAAATGAGCCGTGTCGGAGAAAAGGTGACCGTTTCCGATCTCAAGCCGGGCGATCTCGTGTTTTTCAACACGATGCGCCGCTCGTTCTCGCACGTCGGCATTTATATCGGCGACAACAAGTTCGTGCATTCGCCGTCCACCGGCAGCACGATCCGTGTCGACGACATGGAAGACGGCTATTGGGAGAAGCGCTTTCAGGGCGCGCGCCGGATCGAGAATGCGCCGGTCGGCGATGGCTCGGAACTGCGCCAGCGTGTGAGCGCGTCGATCGGCGGTTACTGATCGTCATCAAGCTTATGAAAAAGCCTGCTTCCTTCAGGGACGCAGGCTTTTTTGTTTTCCGCCAGGTTCAGCGCAATGGCGCGGCAAGTGGAACGTCAATCGGCGCCATCGGAAAGCCTCATTGCACGCGCCTCTAAAAGCCGTTATAGTTTTTGAATGAACTTTTTCCCGTTCCCCTTCTCGCTATTCCCGGCTGGTGCGTCGCTACACGCACTATCGCTGCTAGCGCGCCTACCGCGCTGATTCGTCTCGCCTCCCGTCTGCTCGTCTTTCAGGTTTTCGACGCCAGCGGTGGCGCGAACACCCGAATTCCCTTTTGCCTTATCGTTTTTCACCCAACAATCGATAAATCTCCCCACAGGAGCCCAGCATGGCAGCAGACAAGTTGATCATTTTCGACACGACCTTGCGCGATGGCGAGCAGTCCCCCGGCGCGTCGATGACGAAGGAAGAGAAGATCCGCATCGCGAAGCAACTGGAGCGCATGAAGGTGGATGTGATCGAGGCGGGTTTCGCGGCCAGTTCGAACGGCGATTTCGACGCGATCAACACCATCGCATCGCTCGTGAAGGACAGCACCGTCTGCTCGCTCGCACGCGCGAACGACAAGGACATCCAGCGCGCCGCCGATGCGTTGAAGCCCGCGAATCAATTCCGCATTCACACGTTCATCGCCACGTCGGCGCTGCACATGGAAAAGAAGCTGCGCATGACGCCGGAGCAGGTCTACGATCAGGCGCGCCTCGCAGTGCGCTTCGCGCGCAAGTTCACCGATGACGTCGAGTTCTCGCCGGAAGACGGCAGCCGATCCGACATCGACTTCCTCTGCCGCGTGCTCGAAGGGGTCATCGACGAAGGCGCACGCACGATCAACATCACGGATACGGTCGGCTACGGCATTCCGGAGCACTACGGCAACCTCGTCAAGACGTTGCGCGAGCGCGTGCCCAATTCCGATAAGGCTATCTGGTCGGTTCACTGCCACGACGACCTTGGTCTCGCGGTCGCGAATTCGCTCGCGGGCGTGCAGATCGGCGGCGCGCGTCAGGTCGAATGCACGATCAACGGTCTCGGCGAGCGTGCAGGCAATACGTCGCTCGAAGAAATCGTGATGGCCGTGAAGACGCGCAAGGACTATTTCGGGCTCGATGTCGGCATCGACACGACGCAGATCGTTCCCACCTCCAAGCTCGTCTCGCAGATCACCGGTTTCGTCGTGCAGCCGAACAAGGCGGTCGTCGGCGCAAATGCGTTCGCGCACGCGTCGGGCATCCACCAGGACGGCGTGCTGAAGGCGCGCGACACTTACGAAATCATGCGCGCGGAAGACGTGGGCTGGAGCGCGAACAAGATCGTGCTCGGCAAGCTGTCGGGCCGTAACGCGTTCAAGCAGCGTCTGGAAGAGCTCGGCGTGACGCTCGAATCCGAAGCCGACGTGAACGCCGCATTCGCGCGCTTCAAGGAACTCGCCGATCGCAAGGCCGAAATCTTCGACGAAGACATCATGCAGATCGTCTCCGAGGAATCGGCGGAGGCGCAGGCGAAGGAACACTTCCGCTTCGTCTCGATGAAGCAGCATTCGGAAACCGGCGAGCAGCCGCAGGCGAAGGTCGTCTTCGCGGTGGAAGGCAGCGAAGTCACGGGCGAGGCGGGCGGCAACGGTCCCGTCGATGCGACGCTGCACGCGATCGAATCGAAGGTCGGCAGCGGCGCGGAACTCGTGCTGTACTCGGTGAACGCGATCACCACCGGCACGCAGGCGCAAGGCGAAGTGACGGTGCGTCTGTCAAAGAGCGGGCGCATCGTGAACGGCGTCGGCACCGATCCGGATATCGTCGCGGCGTCGGCGAAGGCCTATATCGCCGCGTTGAACAAGCTGCATTCGAAGGTCGAGAAGCTCAATCCGCAGCTTTGATTCTCGGGGCGCAGTCTGGTCTGAAATGGAAAAAGCCCTCGCGAGAGGGCTTTTCGCTTGGCGCGGCGCGGATGCGCTCAGAACAAATTGCGTCGGTCGGGATCGTGGAGCGGATCGGGCGTCTTCTGCGTCATGCGCAAAATGCCCTGATCGTCAAAATAGAAGTTGTACATCAGATACCAGATGTTCGCTTCCATATACCGATAGGTCCAGACTTCGCGCTTCATGAGCGGAAAATAGGATGTCTCCACGGGCCGGCCGAAGTTCACGAGCACATCCTTTCTCGTCCACGTGCCGATCTGCGCCTTGTAGAACTCGTTCTCGTCGAGCACCTGTCTGACGTTGACGATCTTGCCGGATGCGTCGATGTCGGCGGCGGTGGTGAATTCGCCGAGCGGTTGCGTCGGCCACATCAGGCGCTTGCCGCCGTCGGGCAGATCGTAGACTTCGCGCGGCGGACCGAGGCGGGCGACGATCGTCGATGCATCGGCGCCCGTCTGATAGTTCTGCCACGGCTGCGCGCAGGCCGACAGAAGGAGCGCGACGCTCGCGCATGCAAGCGACGCGCGCATGCGGTTGAGTTTGTGCAGCATTGAAGCCTCCACGTGCTTGCTCCTCGCGGCGGCGAGCAGCGTTTATTCGATGTTTCCCGTGATTTTGACACGCGCGCGCGGCAAACGATTCTCCGGTACGCCGCGGTATTCGGGCGGATGTGTCGGCAATGCCGGACTTGCGCGGCCCGCCCGGTGCGGCCTATGATCCGCGCTTTCGGCGGATCGGCGGAACGGCATGGAGAAAGAAATCAGCGCGACGCGTTGGCGGCGCATTGTGGCATCGGCGTGCTTCGCGTTGTCTTTGACGGCGCATGCGGCCGATTTGCCGCCCATCAAGCTTGGGCTGATCGAAGGCATGTCCGGCCCGTTCGCGAACGCCGGCGCGATGGTCGAGCGCAACTTGCGCTTCGGCGTCGAGCGCGTGAACGCGCAGGGCGGCGTGAAGCTCGCCGACGGCATGCATCCGCTGCAACTCGTCGTGCTCGACGGCAAGGGCAGCAGCGAGGCGAGTCTCGTGCAACTGCGCGCGGCGATCGACGACGGGATCGGCTTCGTCATGCAGGGCAACAGTTCGGCGGTGGCGGCGGCGCTCGTCGCGGCGATCGACAAGCAGAATGCGCGCGAACCGGACCGCCGCGTGCTCTTCCTCAATTATTCCGCCGACGATCCCGCGCTCACCAACGACGCGTGCAGCTTCTGGCATTTCCGCTTCGACGCGCACGCCGGCATGCGCATGGACGCGCTCGCCGACGCGTTGAAGGACGATCGCGCTGTCAAGAAGGTGTATCTGCTGAATCAGGATTACAGCTTTGGTCACGACGTGAGCCGTGAGGCGCAGCGCGCGCTCAAGGAGCAGCGGCCGGATATCGCGATCGCTGGCGACGAGTTTCATCCGATCGGCCGCGTGAAGGACTTCGCGCCTTACATTGCCAAGATCCGTTCGAGCGGGGCGGACGCCGTGATCACCGGCAACTGGGGCAACGATCTGACGCTGCTGGTGAAAGCGGCGCGCGAGCAGGGGCTCGACGCAAAGTTCTACACGTTCTACGGAAACAGTCTGGGCGCGCCGGCCGCGCTCGGCGACGCTGGCGTGAAGCGCGTGATCGCCGTGGCCGACTGGCATCCGAACGTGGGCGGCGCGGCCTCGGACGCTTACTACCGCGCGTTCCGCGCCCGCTATCCGAACGCCGCGGACGACTACCTCGTGGCACGCATGCCGCTGATGGTCGAAATGCTTGCGTCCGCGATGACCCATGCGGGCAGCGCTAAGCCGTTCACGGTGGCGCGCGCGCTGGAAGGCATGAAGTTCGACGGCGAAGGCTTCCACGCGATGACCATGCGCGCGGACGATCACCAGGTGATCCAGCCCCTTTACGTCATGGAAATGGACAGGGCGGGAGCGAAGGGCGTCGCGCTCGATAACGAAGGTTCCGGCTACGGCTTTCGCACGCTGCTCGCCGTTCCCGCGGGAAAAACCGTCCCGCCGACGACTTGCAGAATGTCGCGTCCGGCACGGTAGGGTCGTCGGTGCCTGTCGGAACCGTGCCTCGGGCGGCGGGCCGTATGCTATACTCTGCGCTTCGTCTCCGGTTTCGACCGACCGATATCCGAAATTGGCAAACCCACGGCACGGCCTTTCTTCCGTGACCGCCTGTCTGTATCAAAGGAAAAGCAAATGTCCGTAGCAGAAATCAAGAAGACCGACATCGTCGCAGAATATGCGCGCGGCGCCAACGACACCGGCTCCCCCGAAGTGCAAGTTGCACTTCTCACGAGCCGCATCAACGAACTCACCCTCCACTTCAAGTCGCACTCGAAGGATCATCACAGCCGCCGCGGTCTGCTGCGCATGGTGAGCCGCCGTCGCAAGCTGCTCGACTACCTGAAGGGCAAGGATGCGGATCGTTACCGCTCGTTGATCGAGAAGCTGGGTCTGCGCAAGTAATTGGCGTCAAACGGCCGCCGTTAGAACGAAGTGCCTGTGTCAGTCCGCTGATACAGGCACTTTGTTTTTATACGTTCCGGCCGTGAAGCGGTGCCCGATCGCATTTTTCATCGGTCGACCCGTCGTAGTAGGTAATTCGGCAGTTCATGGCTTTACCCGGATGCATCATCCGGTTCGACACCCGGTCCGGCCTCGCGGCAGAGCTTTGTGTCATTCCAGCGCGGCGCCTGCGCGCACATCCGGCCAGGCGCCGCGCTGGAATGGCATAACACACCTCCCAAGCGTGGCTCGCGACCGCTCCAGCCAGCGCCAGACAGCCGGCGCGGCGCAACTAGAAGGAGTGACAATGTTCAATAAAATCGTCAAAGAATTTAAGTGGGGACAACACAATGTCCGCCTGGAAACGGGTGAAATCGCTCGTCAGGCAAGCGGCGCGGTGATCGTCGATGTCGAAGACACCGTCGTGCTCGCGACCGTCGTCGGCGCGAAGACCGCCAAGCCGGGCCAGGACTTTTTCCCGCTGACCGTGGATTACCTCGAAAAGACCTACGCCGCAGGCAAGATCCCCGGTGGCTTCTTCCGCCGCGAAGGCCGCCCGTCGGAAGGCGAGACGCTGATCTCGCGACTGATCGACCGTCCGCTGCGTCCTCTCTTCCCGGAAGGCTTCTATAACGAAGTGCAGGTCGTCATCCACGTCCTGTCGCTGAACCCGGACGTCCCGGCGGATATTCCCGCGCTGATCGGCGCATCGGCGGCGCTCGCCGTGTCGGGCTTGCCGTTCAACGGTCCGGTCGGTGCCGCGCGCGTCGCGTACATCAACAACGAGTACGTGCTTAACCCCACGCGCCCGCAAATGAAGGAATCGGCGCTCGATCTCGTCGTCGCCGGCACGGAGCGCGCGGTGCTGATGGTGGAGTCGGAAGCGCAGCAGCTCTCCGAAGAAGTGATGCTCGGCGCGGTCGTGTTCGGCCACGAGCAGATGCAGACGGCCATCGACGCAATTCATGAACTCGTTCGCGAGGGCGGCAAGCCCGAGTGGGACTGGCAGCCGGCGCCGAAGAACGAAGCGCTCATCTCGCGCGTCACGGAAATCGCCAAGCCGGAACTCGAAGCGGCTTACCAGTTGCGCAATAAGCAGGCGCGTTCCGCCAAGCTGAAGGAAGTGTACGCGGCGACTTCGGCGAAGCTCGCCGAGGAAGCCGTGGCGGCCGATGCGGCAACCATCGGCAACGTGTTGTTCGATATCGAAGCGAAGATCGTCCGCTCGCAGATCCTGAACGGCGAGCCGCGCATCGACGGCCGTGACACGCGCACGGTGCGTCCGATCGAAATCCGCACGGGCGTATTGCCGCGCACGCACGGTTCGGCGCTCTTCACGCGCGGCGAAACGCAGGCGCTCGTCGTCGCGACGCTCGGCACCAAGGGCGATGAGCAGAACATCGACGCGCTCGAAGGCGAATACCGTGAGCGCTTCATGCTCCACTACAACATGCCCCCGTTCGCAACGGGCGAGACCGGCCGCGTCGGTTCGCCGAAGCGCCGTGAAATCGGTCACGGCCGACTGGCCAAGCGCGCGCTGGTCGCGTGCCTGCCGAGCGCCGATGAATTCGGCTACTCGATCCGCGTCGTGTCGGAAATCACGGAGTCGAACGGTTCGTCGTCGATGGCTTCGGTCTGCGGCGGCTGCCTCGCGCTGATGGACGCCGGCGTGCCGATGAAGGCGCACGTCGCGGGCATCGCGATGGGCCTGATCCTCGAAGGCAACAAATTCGCGGTTCTGACCGACATCCTCGGCGACGAGGATCACCTCGGCGACATGGACTTCAAGGTGGCCGGCACGGCGCAAGGCGTGACCGCGCTGCAGATGGACATCAAGATCCAGGGCATCACGAAGGAAATCATGCAGGTCGCGCTCGCGCAGGCGAAGGAAGGCCGCATGCACATCCTCGGCAAGATGACGGCCGCGGTACCGCACACGAACACGGAACTGTCCGACTACGCGCCGCGCATGATCACCATCAAGATCAATCCGGAGAAGATCCGCGACGTGATCGGCAAAGGCGGCTCGGTGATCCGCGCGCTGACGGAAGAGACGGGCACGACCATCGACATTTCGGACGACGGCGTCGTGACGATCGCGAGCACGAGCGCGGAAGGCATGGCCGACGCGAAGAAGCGCATCGAGAACATCACGGCCGAAGTGGAAGTTGGCCAGGTCTACGAAGGCCCGGTGCTCAAGCTGCTCGACTTCGGCGCCATCGTGAACATCCTGCCGGGCAAGGACGGTCTGCTGCACATCTCGGAGATCGTCAACGAGCGCGTGAAGGACATCAACGACTATCTGAAGGAAGGCCAGATCGTGAAGGTCAAGGTCATCCAGACGGACGAAAAGGGTCGTGTGCGTCTGTCGGCGAAGGCGCTTCTGAACGAAGCGGCGCAACAGGTAGAGCCCACGCACCCGCAGCAGTAATGCGGTAATGTGTAGACGGCCGGCCGCTGATGCGAGCCGGCCGTTTTCATGTATGACGCGTCGGATGCTATGCATTGTCCGACGCGTCATCGGACTCGATGGCAGTGTGGAGCGTAATTGCGTCAGGCGCGCGCAGTGCCATCCGGTCCGAATGCACACTGACTCCGGTCGTCACAGGGAGAGGATATGAAGGCCATCGAAATCACCGAGTTTGGCGCACCCGACGTCCTGAAACTGGGCGAACGTCCGACGCCTGCGCCAGGCAAGTGCGAAGTCTTGATCAAGGTGGCCGCTTCCGGCGTGAACCGGCCGGACGTGTTTCAGCGGAAGGGCGCCTACGCGCCGCCGCCCGGCGCTTCGGATCTGCCGGGGCTCGAGGTGGCCGGTGAAATCGTCGATGGCGATTTCGATCCCAAGCACAACCCGTTTGGTCTGAAAAAAGGCGATCGCGTGTGCGCGCTGCTCGCGGGCGGCGGATACGCCGAGTATGCGGTCGCCCCGCTCGAGCAATGTCTGCCGGTGCCGAAGGGCCTGTCGGAGATCGAAGCGGCATCGTTGCCGGAGACGTTCTTCACGGTCTGGAGCAACGTGTTCGAGCGCGCTCAGTTGGGCGCGGGTGAGAACGGCGCGGAAGAAACGCTGCTCGTGCAGGGCGGATCGAGCGGCATCGGTGTGACGGCAATCCAGATCGCGAAGGCGCTCGGCTTTCGCGTGTTCGCCACGGCCGGCACCGACGAAAAATGCCGCGCGTGCGAAGCGCTCGGTGCGGAGCGCGCGATCAACTATAAGACGGAAGATTTCGTCGAAGTGGTGAAGTCGCTGACGAATGACCGCGGCGTCGACGTGATTCTGGACATGGTCGCCGGCGACTATCTGCCGCGCGAACTCAAGGCGCTGGCGGACGGCGGGCGCATCTGCGTGATCGCGCTGCTGGGCGGCGCCAAGGCGGAGATCAACCTGAACGACGTGCTGCGCCGGCGCCTCGTCATCACCGGCTCAACCTTGCGTCCGCGTCCCGTCGCGTTCAAGGCGAAGCTCGCGGCGAAACTGAAAGAGCGCGTCTGGCCGGAAATCGAGGCGGGGCGCATCAAGCCGGTGATCCACCAGGTTTTCCCGGCGCACGATGCCGCCGCCGCGCATACGTTGATGGAAAGCAGCACGCACGTCGGCAAGATCGTGCTCGACTGGCGTGAGGACGCGTGACGTTTTCATCCGGCTTGCAGCGTTTCACGTTGCGGCGCGCTTTTGCGGTTTGACCGGTTTCGTCGTAACACAGTAAAATCGCCTGTTTTGCAAGCAGTTTGCGGTTCGTGGCGGTTCATTTTTATAACAGGGCGGCTCTTGCAAGCCGCCGCCGAATGACGAGACATATGTCCAGAGAACGAGCGAAACTGGTGGTGGGCAACTGGAAGATGCACGGTCGCATCGGTGACAACGCGACCTTGCTGACCGAAGTCGCCGCAGGGGCATCGGCTTTGCAAAAGGGCGTGCGCGTCGGAGTGTGCGTGCCGTGTCCTTATCTCGCACAATCGCAGGCGCTTCTGAGCGGCTCGGTCGTGCAATGGGGCATTCAGGACGTGTCGGCGCATGCGGGCGGCGCGTTTACCGGCGAAGTTGCGGCGGAAATGGCGGCGGACTTCGGCGTCACGTATGCAATCGTCGGGCATTCGGAGCGACGTGCGTATCATCGCGAAAGTCCGGAACTCGTCGCGTCGAAAGCTCAGCGCGCGATCGAAGCAGGACTCACGCCGATCGTCTGTGTCGGCGAGACGCTCGAAGAGCGGCAAGCGGGTACGACCGAGCAGATCATCGGTACGCAGCTCGAAGCCGTGCTGCAGATTCTGACCGAAGAACAGGCGGCGGGCATCGTGGTCGCGTACGAACCGGTCTGGGCAATCGGCACGGGCAAGACCGCGCGCCCCGGCCAGGCGCAGGACGTTCACGCATTCCTGCGTCGCAAGCTGCTGGAGAAGGGTGCGTCGGTAGCAAACGTGCCGCTTTTGTATGGCGGCAGCGTAAAGCCTGAAAACGCGGAAGAGCTGTTCGGGCAAAAGGACATCGACGGCGGGCTGATCGGCGGCGCGTCGTTGAAGTCGAAGGATTTTCTGGCGATCTGCCGGGCGGCGCAAACCGTGACGCATTGAGCGTCGAACGGCAGGCGGGCAGGGCAGGCGAACGGGCATAGTGCGACACGAAGGTGTCGCGGAAACATCAGGGATCGGGTGAGTTGAAATGCTGTATTTGAAGACATTGATTATCGTAGTCCAGTTGCTGTCGGCGCTGGGCGTTATTGGCCTCGTGCTGCTTCAGCATGGCAAGGGCGCGGACATGGGCGCGGCGTTCGGCAGTGGCGCATCCGGCAGTCTGTTCGGTGCGACGGGCTCCGCCAACTTTTTGTCGCGCACCACGGCTGTTCTCGCCGCGGTCTTCTTCATCACGACGCTGACGCTGACATATCTCGGCAGCTATAAGCCGCAAACGTCGGCCGGCGTGCTCGGTGGCGCCGCATCCGTGCCGGCATCGGCTCCAGCGGCGGCGGCATCGGCGGCTTCCGCGCCGGCTTCTGCACCTGTCGCGTCGTCCGCGCCGGGCGCTGACGTGCCCAAATAACGACAGAACGAATTTTTCGCAGAATTTGCATTTTGTGCGTTGAACAATTCGTAGGGCCCAGTTATAATTCAAGTCTTGAAGCGATTCGCGGCAATTTAGAAGTAGTTTTCCCGGATTGCAGTACAGTGCCGACGTGGTGAAATTGGTAGACACGCTATCTTGAGGGGGTAGTGGCGAAAGCTGTGCGAGTTCGAGTCTCGCCGTCGGCACCAAAGTTATCCAATGCCAGCCGCTTGCATCGCTTCGGCTGGCATTGTCACTTCTGGAGTACCCTTACGGTTTCGCGGCAGCATCGACAGCGTCAAAGCGGTTGTCACAGTGTGCTGATATCGTGAGCGGTCCCAAGTGAATTCTCCCGCCGGGTGGTCCGTCCCGGCTGAAGGCCCCAATCAATAACAGACCACATCTACCGATCAGAGGATAGCCTTGAACCTCGCACCCTATTACCCCGTCTTCTTGTTTCTTCTAGTGGGCCTTGGTTTAGGTATTGCGTTGGTCAGCATCGGCAAGATCCTCGGTCCGAACAAGCCCGACACGGAGAAGAACGCGCCCTACGAGTGCGGCTTCGAAGCCTTCGAAGACGCGCGTATGAAGTTCGATGTGCGTTACTATCTCGTCGCGATTCTTTTCATCATTTTCGACCTTGAGACGGCGTTCCTGTTCCCGTGGGGTGTGTCCCTGCGCGATATCGGCTGGCCCGGCTTCATCGCGATGATGATTTTTCTGCTCGAATTTTTGCTCGGTTTCGCCTACATCTGGAGAAAGGGCGGACTCGACTGGGAATGACAGTTAGATCACCGGATTCATGGGCGGCTTTGGCTGGCTGCTCATCTGGAGTGGAAAACAAATGAGTATCGAAGGGGTCTTGAAGGAAGGCTTTGTCACCACTACGGCTGACAAGCTCATCAACTGGACGCGCACCGGCTCCCTGTGGCCGATGACGTTCGGTCTCGCGTGCTGTGCGGTCGAGATGATGCACGCGGGTGCCGCCCGTTACGACCTGGACCGTTTCGGCGTGGTGTTTCGTCCAAGTCCGCGCCAGTCCGACGTGATGATCGTCGCCGGAACGCTGTGCAACAAGATGGCGCCCGCGCTTCGTAAGGTGTACGACCAGATGGCCGAGCCGCGCTGGGTCATCTCGATGGGTTCGTGCGCGAACGGCGGTGGCTATTACCACTATTCATATTCCGTCGTGCGCGGTTGCGACCGGATCGTGCCGGTCGACGTGTACGTTCCTGGTTGTCCTCCGACCGCCGAAGCGCTGGTCTACGGCGTGATCCAGTTGCAGGCGAAGATTCGCCGCACCAACACCATCGCCCGTCAGTAAGGGCCTGAGTCTCCCCAAACTATGGCAAGCAAACTCGAGACCCTCAAAGCGAACCTCGAGACGGCGTTTGGCGGCCGTCTCCAGAGCATCACGGAGTCGCTGGGTCAGGTGACGATCGTCGTCAAGGCGGTCGACTATCTGGACGTCTGCAAGCAGCTGCGCGATGACCCGTCGCTGCGCTTCGAGCAGCTCATGGATCTCGCCGGCGTCGACTATTCGACCTATGGCGACGGTGCCTACGACGGTCCGCGTTTCGCGGCCGTCAGCCATCTTCTCTCGATCACGAACAACTGGCGCGTGCGTGTGCGCGTGTTCGCTCCGGACGACGAAGTGCCCATCGTGCCTTCGGTAGTCGATATCTGGACGTCGGCGAACTGGTACGAGCGTGAAGCGTTCGACCTCTACGGCATCGTGTTCGAAGGCCATCCCGACCTGCGCCGCATTCTCACGGACTACGGCTTCATCGGCCATCCGTTCCGCAAGGACTTCCCGGTCTCAGGCTATGTGGAAATGCGCTACGACCCGGAAGAGAAGCGCGTGGTCTATCAGCCCGTGACGATCGAACCGCGCGAAATCACGCCGCGCGTGATCCGCGAAGATCGCTATGGCGGTCTGAAACATTAAGAGAACGCCATGGCAGAGATCAAGAATTACACGCTGAACTTTGGCCCGCAGCACCCGGCAGCGCACGGTGTGCTGCGTCTTGTGCTGGAACTCGACGGCGAAGTGATCCAGCGCGCCGACCCGCACATCGGCCTGCTGCATCGCGCAACCGAGAAGCTGGCCGAGACGAAGACCTTCCTCCAATCCGTGCCCTACATGGACCGCCTCGACTACGTGTCGATGATGGTCAACGAGCACGGCTATGTGCTCGCCATCGAAAAGCTGCTCGGCATCGACGTGCCGGTGCGCGCGAAGTACATTCGCGTGCTGTTCGACGAAATTACGCGGGTGCTGAACCACCTGATGTGGATCGGCTCGCACGCGCTCGACGTCGGCGCGATGGCTGTTTTCCTCTACGCGTTCCGCGAGCGCGAAGATCTGATGGACGTGTACGAGGCGGTGTCGGGCGCGCGCATGCACGCGGCGTACTATCGTCCGGGTGGCGTCTATCGCGATTTGCCGGACGCGATGCCGCAATACAAGGCATCCAAGGTCCGCAACGCGAAGGCGCTCGACAAGATGAACGAGAACCGTCAAGGTTCGTTGCTCGACTTCATCGAGGACTTCTTCAATCGTTTCCCGCGTTGTGTCGACGAGTACGAAACGCTGCTCACCGACAACCGCATCTGGAAGCAGCGTCTCGTGGGTATCGGCGTGGTCAGCCCGGAGCGCGCGTTGCAGATGGGTCTTTCCGGCGCAATGCTGCGTGGCTCGGGCATCGAGTGGGACTTGCGCAAGAAGCAGCCGTACGAAGTGTACGACCAGCTCGACTTCGATATCCCGGTCGGCGTGAACGGCGATTGCTACGACCGTTATCTCGTGCGCGTGGAAGAAATGCGCCAGTCGACCCGCATCGCCAAACAGTGCATTGCGTGGCTGCGCAAGAATCCCGGCCCTGTGATGGTCGATAATCACAAGGTTGCACCGCCTTCGCGCGTCGGCATGAAGAGCAACATGGAAGAGCTGATTCACCATTTCAAGCTCTTCACGGAAGGCTTCCACGTGCCGGAAGGCGAAACGTACGCGGCGGTCGAGCATCCGAAGGGCGAGTTTGGCATCTACCTGATTTCGGATGGCGCGAACAAGCCGTATCGCCTGAAGATTCGCGCGCCGGGCTATGCGCACCTCGCATCGCTCGACGAAATGGCGCGCGGCCACATGATCGCCGACGCTGTGACGATCATCGGTACGCAAGACATCGTGTTCGGCGAGATCGATCGCTGATTTCATCGCCGCCTGCACGGCGCGCTCGTCGAGCCGCCGTTCCGGATTCGCGAAAGCAATAACAGGAACCCGCAGGAACGCCAGGTCTGCCGCAACACGAAGGGCGCGGCAGGTTTTCGTTCGGTAGGAATTGAAAGAGTCGTGTCTGAAAATGATCTCAGCTGAAGGCCTGAAAGAAATCGATCGCGCGGTCGCGAAGTATCCCGCCGAGCAAAAGCAATCGGCGGTGATGGCGGCGCTCGCTGTCGCTCAGGAAGAGCATGGTTGGCTCTCGCCCGAAGTCATGCAGTTCGTGGCCGATTACCTGAGCATGCCGCCGGTCGCGGTGCAGGAAGTCGCCACGTTCTACACGATGTACGAGCTGAAGCCGGTCGGTAAGCACAAGATCACGCTCTGCACGAACCTGCCTTGCCAGCTCGGGCCGGACGGCGGTTCGGACAGCGCTGCCGAGTATCTCAAGCAGAAACTTGGAATCGATTTCGGCGAGACCACCCCGGACGGCAAGTTCACGCTGAAGGAAGGCGAGTGCTTCGGCGCATGCGGTGACGCACCTGTGATGCTCGTGAACAACCATCGCATGTGCAGCTTCATGAGCCGCGAGAAGATCGACCAGTTGATCGAGGAACTTTCGAAATGACGTCACTCCACGATCGTCACATCAAGCCGCTGATCCTCGCGGGCCTTACCGGCGAGAACTGGCATCTCGAGGACTACGTTGCACGCGGCGGCTACAAGCAGCTGCGCCGCATTCTCGAGGAGAAGATTCCGCCCGAGCAGGTGATCGCCGACGTCAAGGCATCGGGTCTGCGCGGCCGCGGCGGCGCGGGCTTCCCGACTGGCCTGAAGTGGAGCTTCATGCCGCGTCAGTTCCCGGGACAAAAGTATCTCGTCTGCAACTCGGACGAGGGCGAGCCGGGCACGTTCAAGGATCGCGACATCCTGCGCTGGAATCCGCACGCGCTGATCGAAGGCATGGCCATCGGCGCGTACGCGATGGGCATCACCGTCGGCTACAACTACATCCACGGCGAGATTTTCGAAGTCTATCGGGTGTTCGAAGCGGCGCTCGAAGAAGCGCGCGCGGCAGGCTATCTCGGCGCGAACATTCTCGGATCAGGCTTTTCGTTCGAGTTGTATGCGCATCATGGTTACGGCGCGTATATCTGCGGCGAAGAAACCGCGCTGCTCGAATCGCTGGAAGGCAAGAAGGGTCAGCCGCGCTTCAAGCCGCCGTTCCCGGCGAGCTTCGGCGTGTACGGCAAGCCGACCACCATCAACAACACCGAGACGTTCGCGGCCGTGCCGTTTCTGCTTGAAATCGGCCCGCAGAATTATCTCGAGCTCGGCAAGCCGAACAACGGCGGCACGAAAATCTTCTCCGTGTCCGGCGACGTCAATCGTCCGGGCAACTACGAGATTCCGCTCGGCACGCCGTTCTCGACGCTGATGGAACTGGCGGGCGGCGTGCGCGGCAAGTCCATCAAGGCCGTGATTCCGGGCGGCTCGTCCGCACCGGTCGTGCCGGGCGACATGATGCTCGCGACCGACATGGACTACGATTCGATCGCCAAGGCCGGCTCGATGCTGGGTTCGGGCGCGGTGATCGTGATGAACGAAACCCGCTGCATGGTGCGCTCGCTGCTGCGCCTGTCGTACTTCTACTATGAAGAGTCGTGCGGCCAGTGCACGCCTTGCCGCGAGGGTACCGGCTGGTTGTATCGCGTGGTGCACCGTATCGAGCATGGTCTCGGCCGCAAGGAAGATCTGGATCTGCTCAACTCGGTGGCCGAGAACATCATGGGTCGCACGATCTGCGCGCTGGGCGATGCAGCGGCGATGCCCGTGCGCGGCATGCTCAAGCACTTCTGGGACGAATTCGAATATCACGTCGAGCACAAGCATTGTCTCGTCGGCGGGCACGCGCATCACGCGCCGTCCGAAGCGCTTACCGCGTAATCAGGCGCGCAGTCAGATGCGCGAGACAAGGGTTGAGGATCTCTATCCATCATGGTTGAACTAGAAATTGACGGCAAGACGGTCGAGGTGCCTGAAGGCAGCATGGTGATCCAGGCTGCGCATAAGGTCGATACTTACATTCCTCACTTCTGCTATCACAAGAAGCTGTCGATTGCGGCGAATTGCCGGATGTGCCTCGTCGAAGTCGAAAAGATGCCGAAGGCCGTCCCCGCCTGCGCGACGCCGGTTTCGGCCGGCATGGTCGTACGCACCACCTCCGACAAGGCCGTGAAGGCGCAACAGTCGGTGATGGAGTTCCTGCTCATCAATCACCCGCTGGATTGCCCCATCTGCGATCAGGGCGGCGAGTGCCAGTTGCAAGATCTGGCCGTCGGTTACGGCAAGTCGCAGTCGCGCTACAGCGAAGAAAAGCGCGTGGTGTTCCACAAGAACGTCGGTCCGCTCATCTCGATGGAAGAGATGTCGCGCTGCATCCATTGCACGCGCTGCGTGCGCTTCGGCCAGGAAATCGCTGGCGTGATGGAACTCGGGATGCTGGGCCGCGGCGAGCATTCGGAGATCACGTCGTTCGTCGGGAAGACGGTGGACTCGGAACTCTCGGGCAACATGATCGATCTGTGCCCGGTCGGCGCGTTGACGAGCAAGCCGTTCCGCTACAGCGCGCGGACGTGGGAACTGTCGCGCCGCAAGTCGGTGAGCCCGCACGATTCCGTCGGCGCGAACCTCGTCGTGCAGGTGAAGAACAATCGAGTCATGCGCGTTCTGCCGATGGAAAACGAAGCCATCAACGAATGCTGGATTTCCGACAAGGACCGCTTCTCGTACGAAGGGCTGAACAGCGACGAACGTCTCACCACGCCGATGCTCAAGCAGGGCGGCAACTGGATCGAGACCGACTGGCAGACCGCGCTCGAATACGTGGCGAAGGGTCTGAAGGGCATCAAGGCGGATCATGGCGCGAACGCCATCGCCGCACTGGCCACGCCGCATAGCACGGTCGAAGAACTGCATCTGCTGAAGCAACTGGCTGAGGGCGTCGGCACGCCGAACATCGACTTCCGTCTGCGTCAGCACGATTTCTCGGCACCGGTCGGCATCGGAGCGCCGTGGCTCGGCACGAAGATCGCGGATCTCTCGATCATCGACACCGCGTTCGTGATCGGCTCGTTCCTGCGCCGCGATCATCCGCTGTTCGCCGCGCGTCTGCGTCAGGCAGCGAAGAACGGCGCGAAGATCACGTTCCTCAACGCCAGCAACGACGATTCGCTGATCCCGACCGCACACCGTCTGGTCGCCGCACCGTCCGCGTGGCTCGACCAGCTCGCGAGCATCGCAGCGGCGGTTGCCGAAACGCGTGGCGTTACGGTTCCGGAGGCGTTCTCGGGCCGCGAAGTGTCGGCGGCGGCGAAGGATGTCGCGGCATCGCTGTCCGCGGGTGAGAAGCGCGTGGTGCTGCTCGGCAATCTCGCGGTTCAGCATCCGGACTTTGCTCAGATTCAGGCGGCGGCCCAATGGATCGCCGACAATACCGGCGCGACGCTCGGCTTCCTCACGGAAGGCGCGAACTCGGTCGGCGCGCATCTCGTCGATGCATTGCCGGGCGAAGGCGGTCTCAACGCACGCGAAGTGTTCGAGCAGCCGCGCAAGGGCTATGTGCTCCTGAACGCGGAACCCGAATTCGACACGGCCAATCCGGCCCAGGCCATCGCCGCGCTGAAGGCTGCGGAAATGGTTGTGGTGATGTCGCCGTTCCGGCACGGCATGGATTACGCGGACGTGCTGCTGCCGATCGCCCCGTTCACGGAAACGTCGGGCACGTTCGTCAACGCGGAAGGTACGGCGCAGTCGTTCAATGGCGTCGTGCGCGCGCTGGGCGACACGCGTCCGGGCTGGAAGGTGCTGCGCGTGCTGGGCACGATCCTCGGCTTGCCGGGTTTCGAGTTCGACACGGCTGAAGAAGTGCGTATCGCGGCGCTCGGCACGGGCGAACTGACCGCGCGTCTGTCGAACAAGACCACGGTAGACGCCAGGCGCGCCGCATCGAATGTCGCGCTGAACGGAAGCGGCCTGCAGCGTCTCGCCGATGTGCCGATCTATCACGCCGATGCGCTCGTGCGCCGCGCGCCGTCGCTGCATCTGACGGCCGCCGCACGCGACGCGAATGTCGCCGGTTTGCCGACCGCACTCTTCGACAAGCTCGGCCTGAAGGACGGCGAAGCAGTGCGTATCAAGCAAGGCAATCTGTCGGTGACGTTGCCCGCGGTCCGCGACGCGAATCTCGCAGAGTCGGTGGTCCGCGTGTCGGCGGGCACGATGGCTGGCGCCGCGCTCGGCGGCCTGTTCGGTGAACTGGTAGTGGAGAAGGCGTAAAAATGGGCTTGTTCGATACGATCAACGCAGGCGGCACGCAGCTTCTTGGCGTCGCATGGCCGACGGTGTGGGCGGTCGTCCGCATCCTCGTGGTTTCGGTGGTCATCCTGCTGTGCGTGGCGTACCTGATTCTTTGGGAACGCAAGCTCATCGGCTGGATGCACGTGCGTCTCGGCCCGAACCGCGTCGGTCCCGCAGGTCTGCTGCAGCCGATCGCCGACGTGCTGAAGCTTCTGCTCAAGGAAGTCATTCAGCCGACGCAGGCGAGCAAATGGATCTATGTGATCGCGCCGATCATGACCGTGGTGCCCGCGTTCGCGGTCTGGGCGGTCATTCCGTTCCAGGCGCAGGCGGTGCTCGGGGACGTCAACGCGGGTCTGCTGTACGTCATGGCCATCTCGTCGATCGGCGTGTACGGCGTGATTCTCGCGGGCTGGGCGTCGAACTCGAAGTACGCGTTCCTCGGTGCGATGCGCGCCGCGGCGCAGATGGTGTCCTACGAAATTTCGATGGGCTTCGCGCTCGTCGTGGTGTTGATGGTCGCAGGCACGCTGAACATGTCCGACATCGTGCACTCGCAGCAACGCGGTATGTTCGCGGGCTGGGGCGTCAACTTCCTGTCGTGGAACTGGCTGCCGCTCCTGCCGATGTTCGTCGTGTACTTCATTTCGGGCATCGCTGAAACCAACCGTCACCCGTTCGACGTGGTGGAAGGCGAATCGGAAATCGTCGCGGGTCACATGATCGATTACTCGGGCATGGCGTTCGCGCTGTTCTTCCTCGCCGAGTACATCAACATGATCGTGATCTCCGCGATCGCGACGACGCTGTTCCTCGGCGGTTGGGATGCGCCGTTCGGCTTCCTGTCGTTCATTCCAGGCGTATTCTGGTTCGTTTTCAAGGTTTTCCTGCTGCTGTCGGTGTTCATCTGGGCGCGTGCGACTTTCCCGCGTTACCGCTACGACCAGATCATGCGCCTCGGCTGGAAGGTGTTTCTGCCGGTGTCGGTGATTTGGGTGGTCGTTGTCGGCTTCTGGATCATGTCGCCGCTCAACATCTGGAAGTAAGAGACAAGAGCGGACGAAATCATCATGAACGCAATTCAGAACTTCTTCAAAACTTTCTTCCTGACCGAACTGCTGAAGGGTCTGGCGCTGACGGGCCGTTACACGTTCCAGCGCAAGATCACGGTGCAGTTCCCGGAAGAGAAGACCCCGATCTCGCCGCGATTTCGCGGTTTGCATGCGCTGCGCCGGTACGAGAACGGCGAAGAGCGCTGCATCGCCTGCAAGCTGTGCGAAGCGGTGTGCCCGGCGATGGCGATCACGATCGAATCGGAAACGCGCGCGGACAACACCCGTCGCACGACGCGTTATGACATCGACCTGACCAAGTGCATTTTCTGCGGTTTCTGCGAAGAGAGCTGCCCGGTCGATTCGATCGTCGAGACGCATATCCTCGAATATCACGGCGAAAAGCGCGGCGATCTGTACTTCACGAAGGACATGCTGCTTGCGGTGGGCGATCGTTACGAAACGGAAATCGCCGCTGCGAAGGCGGCGGACGCGCCTTATCGTTGATACGAGTTCGATGCCGGAACCCTGCGTTTCGGCATCGCGCCAGAGCGATTTTGTTGTTGCTGTTTGGCACACTGCGGCGCGCGCCGAGGCCGTGTTCCGTCCGTTCAAAGGAAGAGCACGCCACGAGCGCCGACACACCATGCCTGATGATGGCCTAACGATGAACCGGTAATCATGGAATTCACAACCGTACTGTTCTATATCTTCGCGCTGATGCTGACCGTGTCGGCGCTGAAGGTGATCACCTCGCGCAACCCGGTGTCATCCGCGCTCTTCCTCGTGCTCTCGTTCTTCAACGCGGCCGCGATCTGGATGTTGCTGCAAGCCGAATTCCTCGCGATTCTGCTGGTTCTCGTGTACGTAGGCGCCGTGATGGTGCTGTTCCTCTTCGTCGTGATGATGCTCGACATCAACATCGATGTCCTGCGGCGAGACTTCAAGCGCTTCGTGCCGCTCGCGAGTATCGTCGGCGCAATCATCGTGATCGAGACGGCGCTGATCCTGTGGCACGGCTATGGCGCGACGACGACGCCGCTGCGCGATGCTTCGGCCGGCGCCGGTGTTTCCGGCGCGGCACTGATGCCGAACACGCAGCTGATCGGCAAGGTCATCTACACCGACTACATCTTTGCGTTTGAAATTGCAGGCCTCGTGCTGCTGGTCGCGATCATCGCGGCGATCTCGCTCACGATCCGCGACAAGAAGGACAAGAAGACGCAAACCGTCAGCCAGCAAGTCAAGGTGCGCGCGCAAGACCGCGTGCGCATCGTGAAGATGAAGTCGGAAACAGAGGCGCCGGACGCCAATACGGAACCCGCCGTGACCGGCAACATCGGCGCGGGCACGGTCGACAACAAGGGCTGAGCGCGAAGGAGAAATCGAATATGTTGAGTCTTGCCCATTACCTCGTGCTCGGCGCGATCCTTTTTGCGATCAGCATCGTCGGCATCTTCCTGAACCGGCGCAACGTCATCATCATCCTGATGGCCATCGAATTGATGCTGCTCGCGGTGAACACCAATTTCGTCGCCTTCTCGCATTATCTGGGCGACGTACACGGCCAGATTTTCGTGTTCTTCGTGCTGACCGTGGCGGCGGCTGAAGCCGCAATCGGTCTCGCGATTCTCGTGACCCTGTTCCGTAGCCTCGACACGATCAACGTCGAGGACCTCGATCAGCTCAAAGGTTAATTTCAGGCTAGGCTGTTATGTCCACGACACTCAATGAAAACCTCCTGCTCGCGGTTCCGCTGGCGCCGCTGGCCGGCTCGCTGATCGCAGGGCTATTCGGGAAGGCGGTAGGGCGCAAGGGCTCGCATCGCGTCACGATTCTCGGCGTCTTCGTCTCGTTCATTCTTTCGGCGATCGTCTTTAACGACGTGATGCATGGCGCGAGCTTCAACGCGACCATCTACGAATGGATGAACGTCGGCACGCTCAAGATGGAAGTCGGCTTCCTGGTCGACTCGCTCACGGCCATGATGATGGTCATCGTGACCTTCGTCTCGCTGATGGTGCACATCTATACGATCGGCTACATGGCGGACGAGGAAGTGGGCTACGAGCGCTTCTTCTCGTACATTTCGCTGTTCACGTTCTCGATGCTGATGCTCGTCATGAGCAACAACTTCCTGCAGCTGTTCTTCGGCTGGGAAGCGGTGGGTCTCGTGTCGTACCTGCTGATCGGCTTCTATTTCACGCGTGAGAGCGCGATCTACGCCAACATGAAGGCGTTCATCGTGAACCGCGTGGGCGACTTCGGCTTTCTTCTGGGCATCGGCCTGTTACTCGCGTTCGGCGGTTCGCTGAATTACGGCGACGTGTTCGCGCAAGGCGACAAACTCGCGACGATGACCTTCCCCGGCACGCAATGGGGCTTGCTGACGGTCGCGTGCATTTGCCTCTTCATCGGCGCAATGGGTAAGTCGGCGCAATTCCCGCTTCACGTCTGGCTGCCGGACTCGATGGAAGGCCCCACGCCGATCTCCGCGCTGATCCACGCGGCAACCATGGTGACGGCCGGCATTTTCATGGTGACGCGCATGTCGCCGCTCTTCGAGCACTCGGATGCGGCGCTCTCCTTCGTCACGGTGATCGGCGCGATCACGGCCTTGTTCATGGGCTTCCTCGGCGTCGTCCAGAACGACATCAAGCGCGTGGTCGCGTACTCGACGCTCTCGCAGCTCGGATACATGACGGTTGCGCTCGGCGTATCGGCTTATCCGGTCGCCGTGTTCCACCTCGGCACGCACGCGTTCTTCAAGGCGCTGCTGTTCCTCGGCGCGGGTTCGGTCATCATCGGCATGCACCACGATCAGGACATGCGCAATATGGGCGGCCTGCGCAAATACATGCCGATCACCTGGATCACATCGCTGATCGGCTCGCTCGCGCTCATCGGCACGCCGTTCTTCTCGGGCTTCTACTCGAAGGATTCGATCATCGAAGCGGTGAAGTACTCGCATCTGGCGGGCTCGGGCTTCGCGTACTTCGCGGTGGTCGCGAGCGTGTTCGTCACGTCGCTGTACTCGTTCCGCATGTATTTCATGGTGTTCCATGGCGACGAGCGCTTCCGCGGTCCGAAGCATCCCGACTCGCCGATGGGCCAGGCGGAGGCGCACGGCCACGGTCATGACACGCACGGTCATCACGATGATCACGGTCATGGTCCGCATGTTCCGCACGAAACGCCTTGGGTGGTGACGCTGCCGCTCGTGCTGCTCGCGATTCCGTCGATCATCATCGGCGCGATCATGATCGGCCCGATGATCTATGGTGACTTCTTCGCGCACGGCGTGGCGTTCGACAAGGTGATCTTCATCGGCGAGAACCACGAAGGCCTGAAGGAAATGGCCGAAGAGTTTCACGGCTGGGTCGCGATGGCGCTGCACGGCATCATCACGCCGGGTCCGGTGTGGCTCGCGGCGCTGGGCGTGATCGTCGCGTGGTTCTTCTATATGAAGCGTCCGGATCTGCCGGCGGTCGTCGCGAAGACCTTCCGTCCGATCTACGTGCTGCTCGACAACAAGTACTACTGCGACAAGATCAACGAGGTCGTGTTCGCGAAGGGCGCGGTCGCCATCGGCCGCGGTCTGTGGAAAGAGGGCGATGTGGTCGTCATCGACGGCATCGTCAACGGCAGTGCGCGGTTCATGGGCTGGTTCGCCGGTGTGATCCGCTTCCTTCAATCCGGTTACATCTATCACTACGCGTTCGCCATGATTATCGGCATGTTGGGGCTCCTGACCCTGTTTGTGACGCTCGGCGGCAAATAAGGCGAGGGATCCTATGCACTCTTTTCCGATTCTCAGTGTCGCGATCTGGCTGCCGATCATTTTCGGCCTGCTGGTACTCGCAGTTGGTAACGATCAGAACCCGGCGCCCGCGCGCTGGGTGGCGCTGATCGGCTCGGTGCTCGGCCTGATCGTCACGATTCCGCTCATCACCGGCTTCGATACGTCCACGGCCGCGCTGCAGTTTGTCGAGCAGTCGAACTGGATCGAACGCTTCAACATCACGTACCACCTCGGTGTCGACGGCATCTCGATGTGGTTCGTCGTGCTGACCGCGCTCATCACGGTGATCGTCGTGATCGCCGGTTGGGAAGTGATCACGGAACGCGTGTCGCAGTACATGGCCGCGTTCCTGATTCTCTCGGGCATCATGATCGGCGTGTTTTCGACTGCGGACGGCCTGCTGTTCTACGTGTTCTTCGAAGCCACGCTGATCCCGATGTACATCATCATCGGCGTCTGGGGCGGCCCGAATCGCGTGTATGCGGCGTTCAAGTTCTTCCTGTACACGCTGGCCGGCTCGCTGCTGATGCTGGTCGCGTTGCTGTACCTCTACACGCAGACGCATACGTTCGATCTCGCTACGTGGCAAGCCGCGAAGCTCGACATGACGCCGCAGGTGCTGCTCTTCATCGCGTTCTTCCTGGCGTTCGCCGTGAAGGTGCCGATGTGGCCGGTGCACACGTGGTTGCCGGACGCGCACGTGGAAGCGCCGACGGGCGGCTCGGTCGTGCTGGCCGCGATCATGCTGAAGCTCGGCGCGTACGGTTTCCTGCGCTTCTCGCTGCCGATCGCGCCGGACGCGAGCCATTTCCTGGCTCCTGTCGTCATCACGCTGTCGCTGATCGCGGTGATCTACATCGGTCTCGTCGCATTGGTGCAGGCTGACATGAAGAAGCTCGTCGCGTATTCGTCGATTGCGCACATGGGCTTCGTCACGCTCGGCTTTTTCATGTTCGGGCCGTCGAGCCAGCTCGCCGTCGAAGGCGCGATCATCCAGATGATCTCGCACGGCTTCATCTCCGGCGCGATGTTCCTTTCGATCGGCGTGCTCTATGACCGCGTCCACTCACGTCAGATCGCGGATTACGGCGGTGTCGTCAACACGATGCCGAAGTTCGCCGCGTTCGCGATGCTCTTCGCGATGGCCAACTGCGGTCTGCCGGGCACCTCGGGCTTCGTCGGTGAATTCATGGTGATTCTGGCGGCCGTGAAGTACAACTTCTGGATTGCCTTCCTCGCCACGTTCACGCTGATTCTGGGCGCGGCCTACACGCTGTGGATGTACAAGCGCGTGTACTTCGGCGCGGTTGCGAACGACCACGTCGCGAAGCTCAAGGACATCAACAAGCGCGAATTCCTGATGCTCGCCGTGCTCGCACTCTTCACGCTGTATATGGGCCTGCATCCGAAGCCCTTTACCGATGTGATGCACGAATCCGTGGCAAACCTGCTCTCCCACGTCGCGCAGTCCAAGCTGCCGCTGGCTCAGTAACGTCGTGCGGAGGAACTAAAAGATCATGCAAAACGCCTCTATGAGTACCCTTTGGCCTGACGCGATCCTGATGGCCGCGGTCGTGCTGGCCTGGCTGAACGACACGATGTTCGGCGAGAAGAGCCGCGGCACGACGTATCTGATCGCGCTCGTCTCGACGATCGTCGTCGGCGTGTGGTTCGCCGTCACGGCGCTCGATCCGACGCCGCATTACTTCTTCACGCGCATGTATATCGTCGATCCGTTCGCGAGCGCGATGAAGGCGGTGGTCTGTCTCGGCTACGCGGTGTCGATCATCTATTCGAAGAAGTATCTGGAAGACCGCGGCCTGTTCCGCGGCGACTTCTTCCTGCTTGGCATGTTCTCGCTGCTCGGGCAGTGCGTGATGATTTCGGGCAACAACTTCCTCACGCTGTATCTCGGCCTCGAACTGATGTCGCTGTCGCTGTACGCGGTCATCGCGCTGCGCAAGGATTCGCCGCAGGCAAATGAATCGGCGATGAAGTACTACGTGCTCGGCGCGCTCGCATCCGGTTTCCTGCTGTACGGCATCTCGATGCTGTACGGCGCAACCGGCTCGCTCGAGCTGAACGAAGTGCTGAAGGCCGTCGCTTCGGGCCGTATCAACGATGCCGTTCTGCTGTTCGGCGTGATCTTCGTCGTGGCGGGTGTCGCCTTCAAGATGGGCGCCGTGCCGTTCCACATGTGGGTGCCTGACGTGTATCAAGGCGCACCGACCGCGATGACGCTGCTCACCGGCGGCGGCCCGAAGGTCGCAGCCTTCGCGTGGGGCCTGCGCTTCCTCGTGATGGGCCTGCTGCCGTTCGCGGTGGACTGGCAAGAAATGCTCGTGATTCTCGCGGCGTTGTCGCTTATCGTCGGCAACATCACGGGTATCGTGCAGAAGAACATCAAGCGGATGCTGGCTTACTCAGCCATCTCCAACATGGGTTTCGTGCTGCTCGGCTTGCTCGCTGGCGTGGTCGACGGCAAGGTGGCGGGCGCGGCCGGCGCGTATAGCTCGGCGATGTTCTACAGCATCATCTATCTCGTGACGACGCTCGGCACGTTCGGCGTGGTGATGCTGCTCGCGCGCCGCGACTTCGAAGCCGAAATGCTCGAGGACTTCAAAGGTCTGAACCAGCGCAGCCCGGTATTCGCGTTCGTCATGATGATCATGATGTTCTCGCTCGCCGGCATTCCGCCGACGGTCGGTTTCTACGCGAAGCTCGCCGTGCTCGAAGCGACGATGAACGCCGGCCTCACGTGGCTCGCCGTCCTCGCCGTGATGACCTCGCTCGTGGGCGCGTTCTACTACCTGCGTGTCGTGAAGCTGATGTACTTCGACGCGCCGCAAGACGCATCGCCGATCGTTGCCGGCGGCCTGAACCGCTCGCTGCTCGCGTTCAACGGTCTCGCCGTGCTGGTGCTCGGCCTCGTGCCGGGTCCGCTGATGACGGCGTGCCTGACGGCGATCTCGCATACGCTGCCCCTGTAATGTCGGCGGCAGGCTGGTTCATCGTCCTGTTGGCGATCGTTCTCGCGAATGTGCCGTTCCTGAATCAGCGTCTCTTTGCCGTCGCCCCGTTGCGCCTTGCGGCGTCGACGGGAGGCAAGGCGGCGAAGAAGAGCGCGTGGATTCGCATCGGCGAGCTGATCGTTCTCTACTTCGTGGTGGGCGCGCTTGGCTTCATGCTCGAAGCGCGCGCCGGCAACCGATTTGATCAGGGATGGCAGTTTTATGCCGTTACCTTCAGTCTCTTCATCGTGCTGGCCTTCCCGGGCTTCACGTATCAGTATCTCGTCAAACGCCGCTGACGGTTTTTCGCCGTCAGCGGCGTGTTTGCTTTGAAAGCACAGGGCTCAAGATGGCAGATCAATCCTCGATTCCCGGCAACGATGACGGGCTCATCGAAAAGAAGGTCGAAAGCGTCACGTTGCACGAGGGCAAATTCCTCACGTTGAAGCGCGATACCGTGGAACTGCCCGACGGCAAGCACGCGACGCGCGAATTCGTCGAGCATCCGGGTGCCGTGATGATCCTGCCGGTGTTCGACGACGGCCGCGTGCTGCTCGAACGCCAGTTCCGATATCCCGTGGGCCGCGTGCTGCTCGAATTTCCGGCGGGCAAGCTCGATCCCAACGAAGACGAGCTGACGTGCGCAAAGCGCGAGCTGCAGGAAGAGACGGGCTACACCGCGCGCGAATGGACGTTCCTCACGCGCATCCATCCGGTGATTTCGTATTCGACCGAGTTCATCGACATCTATCTCGCGCGCGGCCTGCAAGCGGGCGATGCCAGGCTCGACGAAGGCGAGTTCCTCGAAACCTTCATCGCCGATGAAGTTCAACTGTTGAACTGGGTGAAGGACGGCAGCATCAGCGACGTGAAGACGATAATCGGCGTCTTCTGGCTGGAGAAGCTCCGTTCGGGCGAGTGGAAGCTGGGCGAGACGATCACGGACTGAGCGTTGCCTGATTGATCCATGCAGAAGCGGCCCCGAGGGCCGCTTTTGTCGTTCTTGCGTCAGCAAGAGCGTCGAGTGAGCTGACAGGCTAGAATGGGTATTTCGTCGCCCGGCGATCGTTCTCATTCGCCCGAATTTTGGAACGATCGTTCATAAATCGCGACTTTGAGATAAACTTCAACGAAGCCCCATCAGCATGAAGGTCCTCGATTTAAAGTGCTCGCGCGAACATCGGTTCGAAGGCTGGTTCGCCTCGACCGAGGACTTCGAGTCGCAGTTGTCGCGCAAACTGGTTGCGTGTCCGGTTTGCTCGGAGACGGACGTGAGCCGCATGCCGTCCGCGCCGCGCCTGAATCTTTCGTCGGCGCGAGGCGAGGCGGCGCCGCAGCGTACGCAGGCGCAAGCCGCGCCCGAGGCGGCGGCACTTCAGGCACGCGCTTTGAAGTTCATGCGGGAGTTGATCGAGAAGACCGAAAACGTGGGCGAGCGGTTTGCCGAGGAGGCGCGGCGCATTCATTACAACGAGGCGCCGGCGCGCAACATTCGCGGCATCACGACGCCCGAAGACGCGCATGCCTTGCTCGAGGAAGGGATCGACGTGATGCCGTTGCCTGTTCCGGAAGCTTTGAAAGAGCCGCTGCAGTAAGGCTTGAGCGCGGCGTCTTCTGGCTCCTGAACGGGCCATAAGGGAGACACCGCGCATGAACCTCAGTTATTCCCCCGCCGACGACGCCTTTCGCGCTGATGTCCGCATCTGGCTCGAAGCCAGCCTCCCAGGCGCGCTGCGCGAAAAAGTTCTCCATCACAAGCGTCTGACCCGCGACGATTACACGAGCTGGCACAAGCTGCTCGCGGCGCGCGGCTGGTCGGCGGTCGCGTGGCCGAAGGAATATGGCGGCCCCGGCTGGGACGTGACGCAACAACACATCTGGGACGAGGAGTGCGCCCGCGCCGGCGCGCCGATGGTCCTGCCCTTCGGCGTATCGATGGTCGCGCCGGTGCTGATGAAGTACGGCAGCGCTGTTCAGAAATCCCGCTATCTCCCGCGCATCCTTGACGGCACCGACTGGTGGTGCCAGGGCTACTCGGAACCCGGCTCGGGTTCCGATCTCGCCTCGCTGCGCACACGCGCCGAGCGGCGCGGCGGGCACTACATCGTGAACGGGCAGAAGACCTGGACCACGCTCGGCCAGCATGCCGACATGATGTTCTGCCTCGTGCGCACCGACCCTGAAGCGAAGAAGCAGGAAGGCATCTCGTTTCTTCTGATCGACATGAAGACGCCGGGCATCACCGTGCGGCCCATCATCACGCTCGACGAGGATCACGAAGTCAACGAGGTCTTCTTCGAGGACGTCGAAGTGCCGGCGGACAATCTCGTCGGTGAGGAAAATCGCGGCTGGACCTATGCAAAGTATCTGCTCGGACACGAGCGCACGGGCATCGCGCGTGTCGGGCAGTCCAAGCGCGAGTTGCTGTTTCTCAAGCGACTCGCGTTGAACCGCAACAAAGGCGGCAAGCCGCTCCTGCACGATCCGCTCTTCGCCGCGAAAATCGCCGCGCTCGACATCGAATTAATGGCGCTCGAAGTGACGGTTCAACGCGTGGTCGCGAGCGAGGCGGGCGGCCAAGGTCCGGGTCCGGAAGCGTCCATGCTGAAGATCAAGGGCACCGAAGTGCAGCAGGCGCTGACCGAGCTGATGGTTGAAGCAATCGGCCCGCAGGCAGCCGCTTTCGATCCCGCATTCCTCGAAGGCGAGCGTCCGCATAGCGTCACGGGCGACGACGATGCCGCGCCGCTCGCAGCGTACTACTTCAACTTCCGCAAGACATCGATCTACGGCGGCTCGAACGAGATTCAAAAGAACATCATCGCGCAGATGATTCTGGGACTTTGAGGAGCGCGCATGGACTTCACTTTCAGCGATGAACAGCAACAGTTCCGCGATGCGCTGCGCCGTTATCTTGACAAGGAATATGCGTTCGATGCGCGGCAGAAGATCGTCGCGTCGGAGGCGGGCGCCGATGAAAAACATTGGCGCGCGTTCGCCGGACTCGGTTTGCTCGCGCTGCCCGTTCCGGAAGCGCACGGCGGCTTCGACGGCGGTCCGGTCGACATGCTCGTCGTGATGCAGGAGCTCGGACGTGCACTCGTCGTCGAACCGTATTGGGCGACGGCTGCGGGTATCGAAGCGCTGCGGCTCGGTGCGCACAAGGGCAGTGCGATCGCGGGCGAATTGCTCGAACGTGCCGCGCGCGGCGAGATACGTCTTTCGGTCGCGTTCCACGAGCCGCATGCGCGATACGATCTCTTCGATCTGCGCACGATCGCGAGCGGCGAAGGCGAGCGCTTCACGCTGGCTGGCACGAAGTCGATGGTCCAGCACGGCGCGCAGGCCGATTACTGGATCGTGCCGGCGCGCGTGGAAGGCGAAGTGGCGCTGTTCATCGTCGGGAAGGATGCGGCGAACGTCGGCATCACCGAGTACCGCACGATCGACGGGCAACGCGCCGCGACGCTCACCTTCGACGCAACACCCGCGACGCGCCTTGCTGGCCGCGATACGGGCGCCGCGACTTTCGGGCGCATCGCCGACTACGCGACGTTTCTGCTCTGCGCGGAAGCGCTCGGCGCACTCGATGCGCTCAATCGCGCGACCGTCGACTATACGAAGGCGCGCCAGCAGTTCGGCATGCCGATCGCGCGCTTTCAGGCGCTGCAGCATCGCATGGTCGACATGCTGATCCACACGGAGCAAGCGCGCTCGATCACCTATCTGGCCGCCGCGCGTTACGCGAGCGACGATGCCGTGACACGCGCGCAAGCCGTCTCGGCGGCGAAGGCGCGCGTCGGTCAGGCCGCGCGCTTCGTCGGGCAACAGGCGGTGCAGTTGCACGGCGGCATGGGCATGACCAACGAACTGCCCGCGGCGCACTGGTTCAAGCGCCTGTCGATCATCGAGACGACGCTCGGCGATGTCGATCATCATCTCGCGCGCTTCGCAGCGCTTCCCACTTTTTCCGTTACCGAAGACTGACGCCCATCGAGGAGCTTTTGCATGACATACGCTTATGAGGATTTCGATATCGGCAGCGCCGTTCAGCTGAGCGCGCATACGTTCACGAGAGAAGAGATCGTCGGATTCGCCGAGCGTTACGATCCGCAGCCTTTTCACCTGTCGGAAGCGGCGGGCGAAGCGTCGCATTTCGGCGGACTCGTCGCGAGCGGCTGGAACACGTGTTCCGCGATGATGGGCATCCTCGTGCGCGACATGATCGCCGATTCGACCTCGATGGGCTCGCCCGGCCTCGATAACATCCGCTGGATCAAGCCCGTGCGCGTCGGCGATACGGTACGGCTCACCGTGCGCGTGCTCGACAAGCGCGTGTCGAAGAGCAAGCCGGATCGCGGTATCGTGCAGACGCGCTGGGAAGCCCACAACCAGCACGGCGAACTCGTGCTCACGGTGGATTCGGCCGCGCTCTTCGGCCTGCGCAATCCGGGTGCGCAGGCATGAGTGTCGCGTCGCTGAAGAGCGTCGCGGATGTGTTCGCGGCGGCGGGCGTCGCACGCTACGAAAGCGAATGGACGACGATCGATCAGGCGCGCGTGAACCGCTTCGCCGACGCCACCGACGATCATCAATGGATCCACGTCGATGCAGAACGCGCCGGGCGGGAGTCGCCGTTCGGCGGCACCGTCGCGCACGGCTTTCTCACGCTCTCGCTCGTACCGATGTGGCTTCTGCAATGCGTGCCGCTCGCCGCGCGCATCGGCGTGAACTACGGCATGAATCGGGTGCGCTTCATCTCGCCCGTGCGCGTCGGCGTACGTCTGCGCGCGGTCTTTGCGATCGCCCAGGCGGTCGAAGTCGAAGCGGGCAGCGTGCAGGTGACCTGGCTCGTCACGGTCGAATGCGAAGGCGCCGATAAGCCCGCGTGCGTCGCGGAGTTCATCACGCGGCACGCGTTCTAGATTCTTCAGACGTCGGCGTATCTGCCGAACTCCAGTTTCGCGATGGCGTTGCGATGCACTTCGTCGGGGCCGTCGGCGAGCCGCAGCGTGCGGGCCGACGCATACGCATATGCGAGCGGAAAGTCGTCGCAGACGCCGCCCGCGCCATGCGCCTGGATCGCCCAGTCGATGACCTGACACGCGACGTTCGGCGCCACGACCTTGATCATCGCGATCTCGCCGCGCGCGCCCTTGTTGCCGACGGTGTCCATCATGTATGCGGCCTTGAGCGTCAGAAGCCGAGCCTGCTCGATCATGATGCGCGCCTCGGCGATGCGCTCTTGCGTCACGCCGTGGTGCGCGATCGGCTTGCCGAACGCGACGCGCCCGAGCGTGCGCTTCGTCATCAGCTCCAGCGCGCGTTCCGCGAGTCCGATCAGGCGCATGCAATGATGAATGCGCCCCGGCCCGAGACGGCCTTGCGCGATTTCGAAGCCGCGCCCAACGCCCAGCAGCATGTTCGTCGACGGCACGCGCACGTTATCGAGCGTGATGTCCATGTGGCCGTGCGGGGCATCGTCGTAACCGAAGACATTCAGCGGCCGATGCACCGTGATGCCGGTCGCATCGGCGGGCACGAGAATCATCGACTGTTGCGCGTGCCTGGGCGCTTGCGGGTCGGTCTTGCCCATCACGATATACACCTTGCAGCGCGGATCGCCCGCGCCCGATGACCACCACTTGTGGCCGTCGATGACATAGCTGTCGCCGTCGTGCACGATGCTGCACCGGATGTTGGTCGCATCCGACGAGGCGACTTCCGGCTCGGTCATCAGAAACGCCGAGCGGATTTCGCCGCGCAACAGTGGTCCGAGCCATTGGGCCTTCTGCGCGTCGCTGCCGTAGCGCTCGATGGTTTCCATGTTGCCCGTGTCGGGCGCGCTGCAGTTGAACACTTCCGGCGCCCACGGCACGCGGCCCATGATTTCGCAGAGCGGCGCGTATTCGAGATTCGTCAGGCCTGCGCCGCGTTCCGATGCAGGCAGAAAGAGATTCCAGAGTCCTTCGGCGCGTGCCTTCTCCTTCAGGCCTTCGATCAGTCGCGTCGGCGTCCATGCATTGCCCGCCGCGCGATTCGTCGCGATTTCGTCGGCGTAAGCGCGTTCGTTCGGATAGATGTGCGCATCGAAGAACGCGAGCAGCCTTTCGCGCAATGCTTGCACGTTGGGCGTGTAGTCGAAGTTCATGCCTTTCGTCTCCCTGGCTTTTATCGGCCGACTTTCTGCGCGTATTGCCACGCAAGTTCGGCCATCGGCCGCGCGCGCTTGCCCGCATCGACGGCTTGCGCGCTCGCGGCCGTGCCATCGACGACGCGCTTCATGATGCCTTGCAGGATCGCGGCGATGCGAAACATGTTGTAGGCGAGATAGAAGTTCCAGTCGCCTTCGATCGTGAAGCCCGTGCGTTCGCAGTAGCGCTTCACGTAGGCGGTTTCATCAGGGATGCCGAGCGCGGCCCAGTCGAGCCCGGCGATGCCGCGAAACTGCGACGGATCGACATGCCATGCCATGCAGTGATACGCGAAGTCGGCGAGGGGATCGCCGAGCGTCGACAATTCCCAGTCGAGCACGGCAAGCACGCGCGGCTCGCTCGGATGAAAGATGAGATTGTCGAGCCGATAGTCGCCATGCACGACACTGACGCGCGCGCCTTGCATCTGCGGAATCTGCTGCGGCAGCCATTCGATCAGGCGATTCATCGCCTCGATCTTCCCGGTTTCCGACGCGACGTACTGCTTGCTCCACCGCCCGATTTGCCGCTCGAAGTAATTGCCCGGCTTGCCGTAGCTCGACAGCCCGGCGGCTTCGACATCGACCGTATGAAGTGCTGCGATCACGCGATTCGTTTCGTCATAGATCGCGGCGCGTTCGGCGGGCGTCATGCCCGGCAGCGACTGGTCCCAGAGGACGCGGCCCTGCACGAACTCCATCACGTAGAACGCGCGGCCGATCACGCTCTCGTCCTCGCACAGCGCGAGCATGCGCGCGACGGGGACATCGGTGGATGCGAGCGCGTCCATCACGCGATACTCGCGCTCGATTGCATGCGCGGAAGGCAAAAGTTTCGCCGCGGGTCCGGGCTTCGCGCGCATCACATAGCTGCGGGCGGGCGTGACGAGCTTGAACGTCGGGTTCGACTGACCGCCCGCGAATTGCTCGACGGTCAACGGACCGCCGAAGCCGTCGACATGCGCTGCGAGCCATGTCGAAAGGGCATGGGCATCGAAACGCTGGTTGTCCTGCACCGGGCGCGTTCCTTCGAACGCGGAGAAATCGGAGTGCTTCTTCTGTTGTTCGTCCTGCATCGTCTCCTCCGTTTTTGCGCGGCGCCGTCAGTCCATGTCGCCGGGCTTGTAGCGAACGAACTGCGCATAGAGCAGTTCCATCGTCGTGTTGCGCACGTCGGCGTGCAGCGGCGACGGCGGCGAATGATTGATCGCGTGCACGACCCAGTCGCCGGACTTGTCGCCGACGTCGAGCGCGTTGATACAGCCCGTCGCCTGCGACAGATGTCCGAAGAACGCGCGGCCGCCGGCGGTGATCGCGTGCGAGAGCAGCGCGCGATTGACGCCGCCATGCAGCACGAGCAGCACCGTGTCCCACGAGCGGTCCTCGCGCAGGCGCGCAACCGCAGGCAGCGCGCGATCGAGCAACTCGCCGATCGTCTCGCCGCCGAGAAATCGTGTCTCTTCGGGCACGACGCCATCGAACACGGAAAGAAACGCGCGCTCGATGTCCGACGTCGTGAGGTCCTTGAGTTTGCCGCCGCGAATTTCCTGCCACTCGGGCCAGATTTCCGGGTCGATCGATTGACCCGTTTCCGCGAGCACCCGCCGCGCCGTTTCCACCGTGCGCGGCAATCCGCTCACGATCACGCGATCGAAGCGAATCTTTTGCGCGGCGAACTCGCGGCCCGCCGCGCTCGCTTCCTCGCGTCCGCGTTCGTTGAGCGGGACGCTTTCGGGATCGATCGCGCGGCCGCTGTCGTCGAAGTACGTGACGTCGCCATGACGCATCAGGAAGATGCGGCGGCGCCTGGGCAATTCGTAATGAGCCATGGGCTTAACGATAATTCGGCTGGCGCTTTTCGAGGAACGCGGTGATGCCTTCGAGCGCGTCGCCGTGATGGAGCGCATCGACGAAGCTGTCGCGTTCCATGTCGAGATGCGCGTCGAGCGGCTGCACGTCGGCGGCGTTGATCAGCGACTTGATGCGCGCCATCGCTTTGGGCGACACGCTGCCGAGATCGTCGGCCCAGGCGATGGCCGCATCGAGCGCGATGCCTTTTTTCGTCAGCCGGTTCACGACGCCGACTTCATGCAGCCGCGCCGCGCCGATCGGCTTCGCTTCGAGCAGCACTTCGCTCGCGAGCGTGCGCGGCAGCGCGCGCGACAGGAACCACGAAGCGCCGCCGTCAGGCGTGAGGCCGACGCGCGCATACGACATGACGAACCTGGCGTCGTCGGCGGCGACGATCAGATCGCACGCGAGCGCAAGCGAAAAGCCCGCGCCCGCCGCCGCGCCTTCTACCGCCGCGATCACCGGTTTTGTCGATGCACGCAGCGCGCTGATCCATTCCGCCAGCATGTCGATGCTCGCGCCTTGCACCGACGGATCCTGCGCACGGTTCTCGAGCAGGCGATTCAGATTGCCGCCCGCGCAGAAGAAGTTGTCGGCGCCGGTCAGCACGATCGCGCGCACGGTGTTGTCGCGCTCCGCCGTATTCAACGCCTCGATGCCGGCGGCGTACATGTCCGGATGCAGCGCGTTGCGCGCGCCGGGATTGGACAACATGAGCACGAGCGTGGTGTCGCTGCCCGCGGGACGGTCGGTCAGTAGTTCGGCGCTCATCTGAGCTCCTCGATATGGGTAAGCGAAAGTCCGAGCTGCGCCCGCCGTGTGAGCCAGGGCGCCGGCCGGTAGCGCGGGTCGCCGAGCACGGCGTGGATGTTGCGCAGGATCGTCAGGATGGTCGTCGCGCCGATGGCATCGCCGAGCGCGAGCGGGCCGCGCGGATAACCGAGGCCCAGCATTACCGCGAGATCGATGTCCTCGGGCGTGGCGATGCCTTGCTGCGCGATATCGCAGCCGATGTTTACGATCGTCGCCACGACGCGCTGCGCGACGAAGCCCGTCGAATCGCGGATCACGGTGACGGGCACGCCGTCGAAGGAGAAGAGGGCGTGCGCGGCGTCGCGCATGGCGGGCGCGGTCGCGGGCGTCGTCATGATCGTGCGGCGCGCGACGGTATCGAGCGGGAAAAGCGTATCGACGGCCACGACGCGTGTTGCATCGAGATGTTCGTTGACGGCCGCGGTCGTCGCATCGAAGCCGAGCGGCGTCGCGAGGATCAGCGAATCCGGCTCGGGCGTGTGGCCCGCGTCTATATGCACGGAGCAATCGCATCGGGCGATCAGCTTGAGCACGTCCTCGCGTCCGGCGTGCGAAGCCCGGCTTATCCAGACGCGCGTTGGCAGTTGCGTGGGCGCGGCGGGTTCCGGCGGCATGTCCTGCTTGCCGTCGACATAACGATAAAACCCTTCGCCCGCCTTGCGCCCGATGAGGCCGCCGGCGAGCCGCGTGCCGGTGATCGGCGACGGCCTGAAGCGCGGCTCTTCATAGAACTGGTGATAGATCGATTCCATCACCGGATGCGAGACGTCGAGCGCGGTGAGATCGAGCAACTCGAACGGCCCGAGGCGAAAGCCCGCCTGCTCGCGCATGATGCGGTCGATATCCGCGAAGCTCGCGACGCCTTCGCTCGCCACGCGCAGGCCCTCGGTGTTCATGCCGCGCCCGGCATGATTGACGATGAAGCCCGGCATGTCCTTCGCGCGCACCGGCGTGTGTCCCATGCGGCGTGCGAGGTCCATGAGTGCATCGCCGGCGCGCGGATCGCCGCGCAGGCCGTCGATGACTTCCACGACACGCATCAGCGGCACGGGGTTGAAGAAGTGAAAGCCCGCGACCCGCCCGGGATGCGCGCAGCCGGCGGCGATCGCGGTGATCGACAGCGACGAGGTATTCGACGCGAGAATGCAATGCTCGCCGACCACGGCTTCGAGTTCGCGGAATAATTCGCGCTTGATGTCCAAGTTCTCGACGATCGCCTCGACGATGGCGTCGCAATCGGACAGCTCGCTCGTGTCGCCCGCATCGCGGATGCGCGCGAGCGCCGCGTGCGCGTCGGCTTCCTTGAGCTTGCCCTTGGCGGTGAGCTTCGCGAACGTGTCCGACAGATATTCGCGCGCGGCGGCGAGCGCTTTCGGATTCGTGTCGTAGATATGCACGTTCAGCCCGCCGAGCGCCGCGATCTGCGCGATGCCGCGCCCCATCGCGCCGCTGCCGACGATGCCGAGCGTCTCGATCCTGTATGCGTGCTGGCTCATGATGCGGTTCTGCTCCTCGGGGATGGGAACGCGCGTGGCGTCGGGTTCGATGCGGCTCGGCAGGGGCGCCGTCGCTCAGAGTCTGGCGAGACGTTCGAGCGCAAGCGCGAGCGTTTCTTCTTTCTTCGCGAAGCAAAAGCGCACGACGCCCGATTCGTGGCTCTCGTGATAGAACGCCGACACGGGAATCGCGGCCACGCCGATTTCGCTCGTGAGCCATTGCGAAAACTCGGCTTCGGGCAAGTCGCTGATCTTCGAGTAATCGACGCACTGGAAGTACGTGCCGTCGCAAGGCAGAAGCGAGAAGCGCGTGTTCGCAAGTCCCGCGCGGAAGAAGTCGCGCTTCTTCTGATAGAAGGACGGCAGTTCGAGGTACGGCTTCGGATCTTCGAGATAGTGCGCGAGGCCGATCTGCATCGGCGTGTTCACCGTGAACACGTTGAACTGGTGCACCTTGCGGAATTCGGCGGTGAGCGCGGCGGGCGCGGCCACGTAGCCCACTTTCCAGCCGGTCACGTGAAAGGTCTTGCCGAAGCTCGACACGACGAAGCTGCGCTTGGCCAGTTCCGGGTAGCGCGACACGCTTTCGTGCGGTGCGCCGTCGTAGACCATGTGCTCGTAGACTTCGTCGGAGACGATCAGCACGTTGGTGTCGCGCACGATCTCCTCGAGCTTTTTCATGTCCTCGGCGCGCCACACGCGACCGGTCGGGTTGTGCGGCGTGTTGATCATCAGCAGCCGCGTCTTCGGCGTGATCGCGGCGGCGATCTTGTCGAAGGGCAGCGAGTAGTCGGGCGCTTCGAGCGACACGAACACCGGCTTGCCGCCCGCGAGCTCGATCGACGGCACATAGCTGTCGTACATCGGCTCGATGACGATGACTTCATCGCCCGGATGCACGCAGCACAGGATGGCCGTGAGCAGCGCCTGCGTCGCGCCGGCGGTCACGGTGATCTCCGTGTCCGGGTCATAGGCGCGGCCGTAGAGCGCGTCGATCTTGCGCGCGATCGCCTGGCGCAAGGGCGCGGCGCCCGCCATCGGCGGATATTGATTGTGGCCGTCGCGCATCGCGCCGGCGACCGCATCGACGATGCGCGCATCGCAGTCGAAATCGGGGAAACCCTGACCGAGATTCACCGCGCCTTTTTGCGTCGCGAGCGCGCTCATCACGGTGAAGATGGTCGTGCCCACATTGGGCAGACGCGACGGGAAAGAAAGCTCGGGCGGTGTCGGCGGCAATTCGTGCGTGGCGTTCATGATGATATGGACGTGGAAGAGGGCTCGCGGCTATTTTAAGACAGCATCAGCCGATGGCCGTCTGTGCTTCTAACTCGAGCACGAAGGGTTTCGGTTCGGCGATGCGAAAGGCGAAGTCGCGCGCGATGCGGCGTGCGAGCTTCAGCACCGCGCGATCTTTCGAGACGAGCCATTCGGCGCCCGACGCGTGCGCGAGCTCGAGAAACTTCTGGTCGTCGCGGTCGCGGCATTTGGGCAGCGCTCGCTCGCCTTCTTCGATGGTCGCGGCGACGAGCGTCGACAGTCGCGTGACGGTCGCGAGCGCGGCTGCCTTGTCGATCTCCATGCGCACGAACTGCGGATAGTCGAGCACGCGCGTGAGCTCGCGCAGGCAGCGCGCGTCGATCAGCGCTTCGAGCGTGCGGGCTTCGAGGGCCGCGTGGATGGGACGCGTAGCGGGGTCGTCGAATACGAGGATGTCGATCCACACATTCGAATCGAGCACGACGCGCATCGGCGGCGACAATGGCAACGGCGCGGCGGAATTGTCCATTCGATACAATCTGGGGTTTATGCCAATGATCGCCGGCGGGGTGCCGGCGAGCCTCCATGATAATCGTTCTCTCTCCCGCCAAATCGCTCGACTACGAGACGCCTGCCCATATCAGGAAGCACACGCTGCCCCAGTTCGTCGATGACGCCGCCGAGTTGATCGACGGACTGCGCGAACTCTCGCCGCAGCAGATCGGCGGCATGATGGGCATTTCGGATCAGCTCGCGGCGCTGAATTTTCAGCGCTACGCAGACTGGTCGACGACTTTCGATACGCGCAATTCGAAGCAGGCGGTGCTCGCGTTCAACGGCGACGTCTACGAAGGTTTCGCCGCGAAGACGCTCTCGGCGGGCGATCTCGACTTCGCGCAGAACCACGTGCGCGTGCTGTCGGGGCTGTACGGCTTGCTGCGCCCGCTCGACCTGCTGCAGCCGTATCGTCTGGAGATGGGCACGAAATTCCCGAATGCGCGCGGCAAGGATCTCTACGCTTTCTGGGGCGATCGCATTACCGCGGCGCTCAACGAACACCTGAAAAAGCAGCGCGGCGCGCGCGTGCTGGTGAATTGCGCGTCGGAAGAATACTTCAGGTCGGTCAGGCCGAAACTGCTCACGGCTCCCGTTATCTCGCCCGTTTTCGAAGACTGGAAGGGCGGCCGCTACAAGATCATCAGCTTTCACGCGAAGCGCGCGCGCGGTCTGATGGCGCGCTATGCGGTCGAGAACCGCATCGACGAGCCGGACGCGCTGAAAAGCTTCGACAGCGAAGGCTACAAGTTCGACCCGAAGGCGTCGAACGACACGACATACGTATTTCGTCGCCGCACCGGGGAATGAGGCCCGCGCGGCAAGCACGCAAGGAAACGCAGATGACACTTTCCATTTCAAGCAACTTCGACGCGGGCGCGATCGAAGTCCTCAACGCCGACGATCCCGCGGACATTCGGCTGCGCATCCGGCCCGACTCGCATGCCGATTTCGCGCAATGGTTCTACTTTCGCGTATCCGGCGCGCGCGGCGAGCGTCTCGTGATGACTTTCGAGAATGCGGCGCAGTGCGCGTTCCCGGAAGGCTGGCGCAACTATGAAGCCGTCGCGAGCTATGACCGCGTGAACTGGTTCCGCGTGTCGACCGAGTACGACGGCCAGGTGATGAAGATCGATCACACGCCGGACTTCGACCGTATCTACTACGCGTACTTCGAGCCGTACAGTGAGGAGCGCCACTCGGAATTTCTCGGCGCGGTTCAGCAGATGCCGCTCGCAACGCTGACCGAGCTCGGCAGCACCGTGCAGGGCCGCCCGATGTCGGTGCTCTCGCTCGGCATCCCGGACTTCGGTGACGCCGAGCCGAAGAAAAAAGTCTGGATCATCGCGCGCCAGCATCCGGGCGAGACGATGGCGGAATGGTTCGTCGAAGGGCTCGTGAAGCGTCTCGCGGGCTTCGGCGACTGGGCGGGCGATCCGGTCGCACGCGCGCTCTTCGAGCGGGCCATCTTTCATATCGTGCCGAACATGAATCCGGATGGAAGCGTGCTCGGCAACCTGCGCACGAACGCCGCGGGCGCGAACCTGAATCGCGAATGGATGGAGCCGAGCGCGGAACGCAGCCCGGAGGTGCTCGCTGTGCGCGAGGCCATTGCGGAGACGGGCTGCGATCTGTTCTTCGATATCCACGGCGACGAAGCCATTCCCTATGTCTTCGTCGCAGGATCGGAGATGCTGCCGGGCTTCACCGCGCAACAGGCAGAGGAGCAGAAGGCATTCGTCGAATTCTTCAAGCAGGCGAGCCCCGATTTCCAGGACGTGTACGGCTACGAGTCGAGCAAGTATCAGTCGGATGCGCTCAAGCTCGCGTCGAAGTACATCGGCAACGAGTACAAGTGTCTGTCGCTCACGCTGGAAATGCCGTTCAAGGACAACGCGAACTTGCCGGATGAGAGCGTCGGCTGGAACGGCGCGCGTAGCGCGGCGCTCGGTGCATCGATGCTTCAGGCGATTCTGTGGCATCTGCAGTCGTTTGCCGCCTGACGGCCGGCGATCTGACGCTGATGTAAAAAGGGCGTGGCCGCTTCATGCGGCCACGCCCTTTTTGATGGTGTCTTCTTCGCAGTGAAGGTATCGGCTAGTGCTTCTTGGTCGTCTTCTTCGTCGACTTGCCCGAAGACTTCGACGTGCTCTTCGTCTTGCCCGCGCTCGCCTTTGTTTTCGCGCCGTGCTTACCCTTAGCGCTTTGCGTCGAGTGCGGCTCGGCGCGCGGGCGCAACGCGGGCACGGGATCGTTCCAGCCAAAGGCAAGCATCTGGCTGCCGACGTAGCCGCAGCGGAACTTGAGCGGAGTGGGATCGCGCTCGCCGTTCTTCGGCATGCCCTGACCTTCGACGGTCACCACGTTGTCCACTTTGATTCGCTGCTTCTTTTCGTCGAACGAATCGTTCCATGGCTCGATCGCGGAATGCGCGGCATCGAACGAGTTGGGCGGGAATTCGACGTGATCGAATGCCGAAGACGTGCTGGCGATGAAGTTGCCATGCGCGGCGCAATCCGCGACAAGCGGGTTGGCCTTGAAGTCGGTGACGAAGTGGTGAATCAGTTCGTTGCGCTCGTCGAGCGAATCGGCAAAAGCGGACACCGCGCATGTTAGTGATGCGCATACCGCCAACCGGCCGACGAGCCGCAGGAGCCGGCGCGGTGCGTAGTTACGTTCCATCAAGTCTGGCGCTAAGAAGACACGGGCAAGTAAGATGCGCCGTGTGGGGAAGGAGTTCAATCTTATCGTACTTTGTGCGCGCGCCCATCGCCCGGAATCCGATATCCGGGGTTCTGCATTGCACGAGGCAGGTAGGGTTCGCGAGACTCAGACGCGCGGACCGCGATCGAGGCGATAGCGGCGCACGTCATATGTGGTGATCCACGCTGGTTTGTAAACAGCAATCAGGATGGTGAGCAGACCGGTGAAGAGCGCTTCTCCTGCAACGAGCAGCAGCGAGCCTCGCGTGAACGCCGGAGGTACGACGAACGGCCCGCTGGCGAGCGCCATCTCGAGCAGTACGGTCGCGCCGCATGCCGCCGCGACCGCCGCACCCGAAGTGATGAATCCGTGCCCGGCGATGAAGGTGAAAAAATTGCGCGGCAACCAGGCGTTGCTCAGACGCTGCAGCAGGGTCGATACCGCGACCGGCAGTGCCCCGAAGAGAAGATAGGTGGTCGCCACCGAGAGCCACGACGCATCGAGAACGACCGCGGCGAGGCCCGTGGTCGCTGCTGTTCCGATGAGCGCGAGGCGCCAGTCGAACAACGTGACCATCAGCGTTGCGCCCAAGAGATGGATGACGGGTCCGTCATCGAACCATGCATTACATGCCCACAGCACCGACACCGCGACGATGATGCCGAGCCACACGTTCTGCAGCGTGGCGTCTTGCAGACGAGCGAAAGGTCGCTGCAGCAGCGCGAGCGCGAGCACTCCCGTGGCGACGATCCAGCCGCCGACGGTAAGCCAAAGCGGGAGCGGTGTGTAGAAGAACCCCATGCCTTGCATATTACTCGTTGCGCGTAAAACGTGTGCGCAAAGGACGAACCCGTTTGCCTGTATTGTTGCTAGAACGTCGATTCAGGCTCGGCGGCCATCGGGAGCGCGGCCGCGTCATTGTCGAGAAGCGACGGATAGCGCGTCCGTGGCCGGCGTAGCGGGATAACGCCTGGCTGCCCTGCGACGGCACGCACGGGTTTCTCGCTTCCGCTGCGCAGGATTTCGAGATGCGAGTTCTGCACGCCGTTGTAGATCGCGACTGCGGCGGCGCGGTTCGTCGCGCCCAGTTGCTGGAAGATGCTTGCAAGGTGGATCTTCACCGTGCCTTCGCTGATGCCGAGCGTCTTCGCGATCATCTTGTTCGTGCTGCCCATGTGCACGCAGCGCATGATCTGCTGCTGTCGGGGCGACAGAGCCGGATGGTGGCGGATCCTGTGCGGCAGTGTGGCGACGTCCCGAGCACGGCGAGCGGTGAACTCGAGCGTCAGTTCGGGGTCGACTACGTCGGGCGGAATGTAATGGCCGCCGACGAGCACCATCTCCAGCGCGCGCAGGATCAGGATTGGATCGAGCGCGCGCGGGATCACGCCCATTGCGCCGACGCTCATTAGCGCGTAGACCAGCGCGGCACCGCAGCGATCGACCATGATCGCCGCGGGCACGCGGGGCGCTTCGTCCAGCAGAATCCGTAGGTCGCTGGTACGCAGGTCGGGCGCCCAGTCGATCACGGTCATGTCGGGTTCGGAGCGTTTCAAGGCGGAACGGGCTTGCCTCCAATCCTTCGCCTCGGTGAATTGCGCATGGCGCGCAACACGGCGCAGCAATGTTTTAAGGCCCGCCCGGCGCTCCGCGTCGGAACCAATAATGTTGATTATCATGCTTTACCTCATGTCAATACACCCGTCGCCCTCAGCTTCGGGACTCGACGCCGGCTTACACGTTGGCGTCAGTGGCTATATTGACAAATTTGCGCTGATTTGGCCCCCTATCCGAATGGCATAGGCCTAAATACACAAAACCCCGCACGGAGCGGGGTTCGTCCTGGCCGAAAACGGCTCTTTCGACGGCTTTCAGTGGAAATGAGGCTGCGCCGGCTCCGCATCCTCCGGCATCTCGGCATGAACGATTTCACCGAGCGGATCCGCGTAGAGTGGCACACCGCAGTCGTCGCAAAACTCCGGCTCGAAGCGTCCCGCGTGGCGGCGAACGTCCGAGACGCCCGTTTTCTTCAGCAACTCGACAATTTCCTCGACCGGGCCATTGGCGCCCTCGAGATCGACCGCGTCCTCGTCCATCCCCAGCTCTCCGTTTTCGCGTCCGTAGAGTGGCCATACGACCCCGTAGATCACATCGTTGCTGCCGCGCCGCGTGAAACCAATGCGGTATTCGTCAATACGGCGCTCGCCGAAGCCCGCGATGACCGCCCGTAAATCCTGAGGCGCGGTGCCGAGTGTGTCGAACAGATACCGGACGGCGGTGCGCACGGTGTGCGGACGAACCTGCTCGTCGGCATCGCGGCAGGCCGAGTAGTAGGCGTCGGGAAGCAGGCACTCGAATTCGCAACCAGGCAGGATGGCGGCGAAACTCGGTCCGCCTTGAGCGGCCCACTGCTCGAGGCATTGACCGCGTTCGACGCGGCTGCCGTTTTCGTCCTCTTGCCAGCGGAAGAACGCCGTGCCGGCCGGTACGACGACTAGCGCCAGCAGGAATCGCGGGTCGGCGAGAATCGGCGAGGTTTCCGGAAGATCGGACAGGTTCAGACGCGCGACGCTACCGTTCAAAACCGTCTGCAACAACTGTTGCGCGAGGCGCGCGGTATCCACGTGGTGTCGCGGTAATTGATCGATGCTATAGAGATAGGGCGCGACAGCGACGCGCGCGTCTGCTGCGAGGACATGCGCCTGCATTTGCGTGCGCAGGGCATCGACGGCTTCGCCTTTCAGCGCCCCCGACGGAATCGCGTAGCGCGTCCACGCGAGCACCGGCGCGGAAATAAGCAATGCTTCGTGGGGTGCGCCGTCGATGTCGACCTTGAATGACTCGCTATGCGTCTCGGCCATATCGGCGAGCGCTCCATAGGCGTCCGGATGGTTTTGCTGCAGATGGTCGAGCGCGGCGTCGAGCGTCGTCTGATTGCCGTTACGCACGAGCTTGACGATGAGGCTGTCGAGGCGAGCTTCCCAGAATCGATCCTCGACACGGCTACCGGACGCGAAGAGCGCGAGGGAGAGGCTGACGAGCTTGTCGGCATCCGGGGGAATACGTTTTGCGATTCGCGAGCGCATATGGATACAAGAGTAATTGGTGCGGTGAACCTTTAATTGTAGTCGCTCGGACGATGCTTTTATCGTGCGACGTTGCAGTAGGTCGATTCACGCGCGGCGAGGCATTCGGAGCGTCGAACTATTTTTTTGCATTCCTCTTGCGAAGCTGAGGTTCACTCACTAGAATTCCGTTCCTTCGCGATTCGATGAACGCGAAGGAAGCGAGAGTAGAGGCGGTATCGGTGGTGTGCTCGGAGTAAGCGGTAGAAGGCTCTGAGCGCGGTTGGCAAGAACGGAAAGCGTCGAATTCTTGTTGACACGAACCGAAATGTTGTTCATAATCTCGTTTCTCTGCTGCTGATGCAGCGGCGCAAGACAGAAGGTGAGGTAGGGGTCTTGCGATGTGCTCTTTAAAAACTAACAGCCGATAAGTGTGGGCGCTTGATGTTGGGTGCGGTCTGGTTCTTCGGGGCTGGATATAGCGAAAGTATCAAGAGTCTCACACGAAGTATCAGAGGAAGGTTTTTCCATCTTTGGATGGAGTAAAT
>NZ_JALQDI010000014.1:0-59835 GCF_023631305.1 Caballeronia sp. INML3B | reverse complement strand
TGTGAAAGTAGGTAATCGTCAGGCTCCTCATGCGATAAACAAAAACCCCACCCCGCAAAGGTGGGGTTTTTGCGTTTGGAAGCGCGAAAACGCTGGTAATCCCCATCGCAATTTCCTGTCTTATTCTTCGCCCTTGTGCTTCGTAACGAGCCTTCGGCACCTCCAGATGTTTACCCGCCCTCAAAAAAATACTGTATAAATATACAGTAAAACCAAAGACCGCCGAGTGCTCGCACCGTGAGCAGGCCCTTGCATTCGCGCTGGACGGGGAAACTCATGGGTGCAGCACTTTCATTGCTCGACATCGGGCTGACATCGCATCTGCAGCGTCAGATCTGGCAGGGCAGTCCGATCAACGATCCCGAGTCGAACATCATCTCGAGCGGATTCCGGACGCTTGATCTGGCCTTGCCCGGCGCAGGCTGGATGCCCGGCACAGTCACCGAGTTACTGATCGAAGAGAGCGGCGTGGGCGAAATCAGATTGCTCGCGCGCACGCTTCGAGAACTGACAGTGGGCAAAGATCGCTCCGTCATCTTCATCGCGCCACCGTGGAAGCCCAATCTGGCCGCGCTTCGGGCGATGAAAATCGCGGTCGATAAACTGGTCTGGGTCAAGGCGCCCGAAGATCAGGTGCTCTGGGCCGCAGAGCAGTCGCTGAAGCAGGAAGGCATCGGCGCTGTGCTGATCTGGCTGCCTCAAGTGCGTCCGGAAGCACTGCGGAGGCTGCAAGTCGCCGCTCAGGAAGCGCAGTCGCTGGCGTTCCTGTTCCGCCCGCTCAAAGCGGCGAAGCAATCATCCGCCGCGCCATTGCGCATGGTCTGCAAACCGATACTCCCCGCCAGCGCACAGACGATGAACCGTCGCGAATGGATGCAAGCCGTCATGCTCGAAATCGACATCATCAAGCGGCGTGGCCCACTGTTGGGCAAGCCGCTGCGATTGAGCTTGCCGCTGCAGATGCCTGCTCTGCCCGAACATATTCGTCGTGCGCATCAGGCAAGGAAAGCACGAGAGGTCAAACATGTTGTGGATAGCGGTGACATTGCCGCTTTTATCGCTCGAAGCAGTCAGGCCGCCCTCGATGCCCTCGACATCGGGGAATTCGATCTCGCCTGGAGCAACATCGACGCCGAATGACATTCGCGCCAGCGATATCGATCAGCCATGCTTCGCGCTCGCGGATCACGCGCGCATCCTGATGCCCGATCTCGTCGCGTTTCGGCTCGGCGTGCGGCCCGGCAGCACGCGCTCGCATGCGTTCGCGCTGGCGCCGCAACTGACGCTGCTCGCCATCGACATGCGTGAAGAGCAAAACGCGCTCGAAGCTGTTGCGCTGGCGTTGCTCGCGTTTTCGCCCAAAGTCGTGCTGGCCCATGCGAATACGGTGCTGCTCGAAGTTGGCGCGAGCATGCGGCTCTTCGGCGGCTTGCGCGCGTTGCTGTCCAAGGTGACATCGACGGTAAAAGGATGCGGTTTCACCTCGCGCATGGGCTGCGCGCCAACGGCGTGGGGCGCATGGCTGCTGGCTCACGCGCGCACGCGTCGTGTTACGCGGCGCGTACGCATCGTGAAAGAGACGACGCTCGTCCATGTGCTCGATGCGTTGCCCGTATCGCTCATCCCGTCGGCGCATTCGCACGGCAACGTGTTCGAGCAGATCGGCTGCGCAACGCTCGCCGATTTGCGTCGTCTGCCGCGCAAGGGCGTCGCGCGACGGTTCGGTCAGGGCATCCTGCAATGGCTCGCGCAAGCATATGGACAGGCACCCGATCCGCGCGAGGCGTTCTGCGCGCCGGCGTCGTTCGAGGCTCGGCTCGAATTGCAGGCGCGCGTGGAAAGCGCCGAGGCGTTGCTGTTCGCCGCCCGCCGGCTTGTGTTGCAACTCGCCGGCTGGCTGAGCGCGCATCATGCGGCGGTCAGTGAATTTTCGCTCTTGCTCGAGCACGAGCTGGCTGCCCGTCACGCGCCGAAAACGTCGACATTCAAGGTAGCCTGGGCCGTGCCGACGCGCGAAGCCGATCACATCCTCTGGCTGCTGCGCGAGAAACTGAATCAGACGACGCTCGCAGCGCCCGTGATCGAGATGAAGCTTCTTGCCGACAAGGTCAGCGAGCATGCGCCGCCGGCCGAGACCTTGTTTCCGATGCCCGGTTCCGACAGCGAATCGATGGCGCAACTGCTCGAACGTCTGAGCGCGCGGCTCGGCGCCGAGAACGTCGTGCAGCTGGTCGCGCGAGACGATCATCGGCCCGAAGCGGCGATGACGGTCGAAGCTTATAAGCCTGCAAGCGAGACGAAGCCGAAGCGCGGGAAGAAATCGTCAAAGACGCAAGCGGCAAAAGCAGATACGCCGACCGAAACCGAACCCGAGGCGCAAACCGACGCGCAAACCGAGGCGCAAACCGAATCCGGCGGGCCGCTCGAGCTTCCCGATCGGGCCGTTCCCTCGCAGCCGCGCCCGTCGTGGATACTCGAGACACCGCAAAAGCTGATCTTGCGCAACGAGCGCCCGTTTTACCGACGCCCGCTGAAGCTGATCAGCCGGACCGAGCGCATCGAGGCGGGATGGTGGGACGGTAATGGTGTCCAGCGCGATTACTACGTCGCCGCCGACGATCGCGGCCGCATGTTCTGGCTTTATCGCGAACGTCTCACCGGCAGTTGGTTCCTGCACGGTTTTTTCGGATGATGCCGCCGTGGATGATTTGAACGACATCATCGGCCTGGATGAGGATGACGAAGGCGACGACAAGGCCGCGGTTCTCGGCGCGATGTCGGCCTCGGCGCTGTTGCCCGGTTATGCCGAACTGCATTGCCTGAGCAACTTTTCGTTTCTGCGCGGCGCATCGCATCCGCAGGAACTGGCCGCGGCAGCGCTCGAGCACGGCTATACCGCGCTCGCGATCACGGACGAATGCTCGCTCGCGGGCGTCGTGCGTGCGCATGCCGCGATCAAGGACATCGAAGCGAAGGCGCGCGCCGACGCCGAAGCCGCGCAGCTTGCAGGCGAGCCGCCGCCCAAAAAGCAGGATCTGAAACTGATCATCGGCAGCGAACTGCATCTCACCGATGCCGACGGCGAGCCGTTCTGCACGCTCATCGCGCTTGCGACGAATCGGGCGGGCTACGGCAACCTGTCGGAGCTCATTTCGCACGCGCGCGCTCGTTCGCCCAAGGGCAGTTACAAGATAGGCCCGGAGGACTTCACGGACCCCGCCGCGTCATCCAACGCGGCGGATCTGCGCGGCGATATTGCGCATCTGAAGCACTTGCCGGATTGCATTCTGATTCTCGTGCCGCAGAGATCGGCGACGCTCGCCGATACGCTCGACCGCGCGCACTGGCTGGCCGGCTTTGCCGCGAGCCGTGCGTGGCTCGCGCTTGAGCTCTGGCAGGACGGTAGCGACGACGAGCGTCTTGCTTCCTGTCGTGTGATCGCCGAAGCGAGCGGATTGCCGCTCGTCGCGGCGAGCGGCGCGCTGATGCACGCGCGCTCCCGCAAGCCTTTGCAGGACACGCTGACCGCGATCCGCCTGAACCGGCCTCTTGCCGAATGCGGCTACGCGCTCGAAGCGAACGCGGAGCGACATCTGCGCACGCGGTTGCGCATCGGCGCGCTGTATCCAAAAGAGGCGATCCGGGAAACGCTGAAGGTGGCGGCCCGCTGCACCTTCAATCTCGAGGAACTCAAATACGAATACCCCGAAGAGCTGGTGCCGCCCGGCGAGACGCCCGCGAGCTATCTGCGCAAACGCGTGATCGCGGGCGCGCTGCAACGCTGGCCGAACGGCATGGATGCCGAGACGATCGGTCTCATCGATAAAGAGCTGGCGCTCGTCGCCAGGCTGGAATACGAGAAGTACTTCCTGACTGTCTATGACATCGTCGCCTTTGCGCGCAGCAAGGGCATTTTGTGTCAGGGGCGAGGCTCGGCGGCGAACTCGATCATTTGCTATTGCCTGTTCATCACCGAACTCGATCCGGTCCGGATGGGCTTGCTGATCGAGCGCTTCATCTCGCAAGCGCGCAACGAGCCGCCCGATATCGACGTCGATTTCGAGCACCAGCGGCGCGAGGAAGTCATCCAGTACATCTATCAGAAGTATGGGCGGCATCGCGCGTCGCTGGCGGCGTCGCTCATCACGTATCACACGCGCAGCGCGCTGAAGGATGTCGGCAAGGCGCTCGGGCTCGATGCGTCGCTGATCGAGCGCATCGGGAAGTCGCAGCAGTGGTGGGACGGACCGTCCGCGGTGGCGGGTTATCTCAGGGAAGCGGGCTTCAGCGACGATTCCCACGTCACGAAGCATCTCATCCGTTTGACGCGCGAGCTGCGAGGCTTTCCGCGGCATCTGTCGCAGCACGTCGGCGGTTTCGTGATCGCGCGGGAACGCTTGTCGCGGCTCGTGCCGATCGAAAACGCCGCGATGAAAGACCGCTGCGTGATTCAGTGGGACAAGGACGACATCGATCAGCTGAAGCTCCTGAAAGTGGACGTGCTCGCGCTCGGCATGCTGTCGGCGATCCGGCGCGCCCTTGAATTCGTCGCGCTGCGGCGCGGCGTGCCGGGTTTCGGGCTGTCGCATATTCGCCGCGAGGACAAGGCCGTCTACGAGATGTGCTGCCGCGCGGACACCATCGGCGTGTTTCAGATCGAATCGCGCGCACAGCAAAGCATGCTGCCGCGCTTGCGGCCGCAGAAGTACTACGACCTCGTGATCGAAGTGGCGATCGTGCGGCCCGGCCCGATCCAGGGCGGCATGGTGCATCCGTATCTGCGCCGCAAACAGGGACTGGAAGAGGAGGAGTATCCGAAAGAGGAGCTACGGCCGGTGCTCGGCCGCACGCTCGGCGTGCCGATCTTTCAGGAGCAGGTGATGAAGCTCGCGATGGTTGCGGCGGGCTACACGGCGGAACAGGCCGATCAATTGCGCCGGGCGATGGCCGCGTGGCGTCGCGGCAGTCATCTGGAGAAATATCAGGCCGATCTCATGAAGAAGATGCTTTCGCGCGGCTACGAGCACGATTTCGCCGCGCGTGTGTGCAAGCAGATCGAGGGATTCGGCGAATATGGCTTTCCGGAGAGTCACTCGGCGAGCTTCGCGCTGCTTGTTTATTTCAGCGCGTGGATCAAGCGTTACGAGCCCGCCGCGTTTCTGGCCGGTTTGCTGAACAGCCAGCCGCTCGGGTTTTATTCGCCGTCGCAACTCGTGCAGGACGCACGGCGTCACGGCGTGCCGGTGTTCGCGCCCGATGTTTCCCTGAGCGATTGGGAATCGGTGCTGGAAGCGCGGTCCGGTAACGGCGAGCGCGTCGTGTTCGATGCCGGCAAGGAGCGGCGGCGTCAGCAGTTCTATGGCGCGGCCGCGTCGGATCGCGTGTTTCGGAAGACCGTGCGACGAGCGGCGCGCAGCTTTAGAAAGCGCGTCGAGCTGGATGGACGGCAATACGGCGCGAAAGGGCCGGGCGTGCGGATCGGCCTGCAACTGATCAAGGGTCTTCCGCAAGCGGCGGCCGAGCGGATCATGGCAGCGCGCGCGCAGGCGCCCTTCGTCGATGTCGACGATCTCACGCGCCGTGCCGCCTTGTCGCGACGCGAACTCGAAGCGCTCGCGGCGGCCAATGCGCTCGCGAGCATCGCGGGGCATCGGCGTCAGGCGTGGTGGGCGGTCACGGCGCAACAGCGCGCGCCGGAATTGCTGCGCGATGCGCCGATGAGCGAGACGCCGCTCATGCTGCCGGAAGCATCGGAAGGCCGCGAAATCGTCGACGACTACGCGAGTCTCGGACTCACGCTCAATCGTCATCCGCTCGCGCTGTTGCGCGGCAAGCTTGCGCGCCTGCGTTTCAAGACCGCCGCCGAACTCGCGGAAATCAGAAACGGACGCGTCGTGCGGGCGTGCGGCATCGTGACGGTGCGGCAAAGGCCAGGCACGGCGAACGGCACGATCTTCGTGTCGATCGAGGACGAAACCGGTGCGATCAACGTGATCGTCTGGCCGGGCCTCGTCGAGAAACAGCGCAAAGTGCTGCTAGGGGCGTCGCTGCTCGGCGTGCACGGCGTCTGGCAAATGGACGGCGACGTGCGTCATCTCGTGGCGCAACGGCTCGAAGACCATAGCGCGCTGCTCGGCCGCCTCGCCGCCCCCAGCCGCGATTTTCACTGATCCAGCATGCCCGGATAGTTCTCGAGCAGTCTGGCAATCGCGCTATCGAACGGCGTACGCCGGCCGATGCCCAGCGCATCCAGCCGGCCGGAATCGAGATGACAGTCGCGCGGGCGCGGCGTCGTGTCAGCAGGCGTGCGTTGCGCGACGAGTTTTGCGTCCACTTTCAATGCCCGCGCGATGCGTTGGGCGATGTCGAACTTCGTCATCGGTTCGTCGCCGGACCATTGCGTGATGCCGGAGATCGTCGCGCCTTTCGCGTGATGTTCGAGCATGCCGCGAATCACCGCGGCGACATCGGGCGTGAAAGTCGGATAGCGCGTCGCCCAGGCGTCCATCGACGCGGGCGGGCTCGCCGGATCGGCTGATTTGACGATGGCGGGCGTGAGGCTCGTCACGGCCGATTCGTTCCAGTCCGTGAACGGACCATAAAGCAGCGGCAGGCGCAGCACGCAGGACGCCGGGTCGCTCGCGAGCAACGCGCGTTCGCCGTCCAGCTTGCTCTGTCCGTAGGCGTTGAGCGGCGCGGGCGCATCGTCGGGGAAATAGGGCGGGGCGGTGCCATCGAACACGTAATCGGTCGAGATCGACAGGACCCACGCACTGAGCGCGCGCGCTTCGCTCGCGATCACGCTCAACGCATCGACGTTCAGTGCGCGTGCACGCGCCGGATCGTTTTCGCAGATGTCCGGACGCCGTTCCGCCGCCGCCACCACGATTGCATCGGGCGCGAACTCACGAAAGAAGGCGGACACGGCGTCTCGGTCGAGCAGATCGAGTTGCGCGTTCTGTGCGTCGGCGCGGCTGTGGGCCGTGCGCACGATGCGCCATTGTCTCGCGCCGGTCGCGCTTGCCAGTTCGCCGGCGATGGCGCGTCCCAGCAATCCGGACGCGCCGATGAGCGCGACGGTGAAATCCTCGCTCCTTCTCATGCCGACGCGACGCCGACGACGGTATAGCCGGCCCCGTCGATGGCTTCCCTCAGCGCGTCGTTCGACTGCCCGGACTCGACGGCGACCGTGCCGCGCTCCAGATCGACGCGAACCTGCGCCTGCGGATCGATTTCCTGGATTGAGCGCGTGACGGCCGCGACGCAGTGCTGGCAACTCATGCCCTGAACTTCGAACTCGGTCATTGCGATTTCCTCTTTAAAAAGCCTGGATCAACGTCATCGTATACCTTCCCATCATGGGAAGGTGTAGAGTCGGGATGACATTTTTTCAGGAGCGAACATGAACATCGGTGAAGCGGCCCGTGCCTCGGGCGTGACGGCGAAGATGATCCGCTACTACGAGAGTGTCGGCTTGCTGAATCCGGTCGGGCGGACGTCGTCGGGATATCGCGTGTACGGTGATCAGGAGGTGCATGCGCTGCGCTTTGTACGACAGGCGCGCCGGCTTGGCTTTCTCGTCGAGGACATCCGTAAGCTACTTGCTTTATGGCAGGACCGCTCGCGGGCGAGCGCCGAAGTGAAGTCGATCGCACTGGAACATGTCGCGGAACTGGACCGGCGAATCGCCGAATTGACGGAAATGCGCGACACGCTGTCGCACTTGGCGGCCCACTGCCACGGCGATACACGACCGGACTGCCCGATCTTGGACAATCTGTCGCAGTAGACGCACCAATTCGGTGCGTAAATAGGCGCCTGATTTTCAAGACCTGGTAATTGTCCGAAAAATCAGAACCTTAGGCAATAATTTACACTGCACCATTCCGAAACTGAATGCACAGTATTCAAGCATTTCACTACCCGGGCGCGGACGTTCTCCTCTATAATCCGGGTATTCCCTAGTGCGGGTAATCCCTGACCCGAAAATGCCAGGGATCTTTTAAAGACCTTGGAGAACACCATGTTTGCATTCCTGATCGAAAAACTGAGCTTTTGGTTCGAAGCCGCCGAGCAGCGTCGCCGTGAAGCGTACCTTGCTCAATCCACGGACATCGTCCAGCTCGAACAGCGTATCCGATCGCTCGAAACGAACGGCTATAACGCGTAAGCGTTCCGTTCTGGCGTGGAAAAACGCCAACGTGAAAGTTGGAAAGCCCCGCATTGCGGGGCATTTGCTTTTCTGCTCGATGCGCGTCGCAGAGTTCAATGCTTCGTCGGGTGCTGCTCCACCCACTGCTTCATGAACGCGATTTCCTTTTCCTGCGCGGCGATGATGTCTTTCGCCAGCTTGCGGAGCTTCGCGTCCTTGCCGTACTTCAATTCGACCTTCGCCATTTCCACCGCACCCTGATGATGCGGAATCATGTGCGCGACGAAATCGCGGTCGGCGTCTCCCGTGTACTCGACGCCAGTCATGCCCGACATCATTTTCTGATCGGCGGCCTGGAAGGCGGCGGTCGACGAGACGTCCGTGGGCTTCGGCGCGTGCTGTTCCATGTTCATGCCGGGCATCGCATCGCTCGACGGCGCGGCGGGCTGTGCTATCGCGCATGCGCTAGAGAGGGCGGTGAAGATGGCAAGCGCGATTCGTTTTGATTTCATCGTATCTCCTGTGAAGAGGGCGATTGCGAACTGCATATGAGTCGGAACGCCTAGCCTAAAGCTTGCCACCGGGGTAAGGTAAAGCAGTTTCGTCTACATAAAAGAGCGCGCGATGCCAGGCCACATCAACACGACGAATATTCGCATTCAGGATCGCGTCGCAAGAGCCGCATGGGTTTGCGGCGTGCTCGCCGCGGCGTTGCTCGGCTCGCAATCGACGTTCGCCAAGCCAGGCGGCGAGCCTCTCGTGCTCGATACGCAAACAGGCATCCATAGCGGCGTGAGCGGAACCGTGCTTCAGAGCGGACCGCTCGGCGGTCCCGGCATGGTGCCGATGGCAACATTGCCCGGGCCGCCGCAGGAAGCGGAGCCGCCGATCGTGGTTTCGCCCTACGTCGAGTACTCGACCGGGCAGAGCACTGTGCCCGCGCCGCCCGGGGGAAGCCCCCGCCCACGCGTTCCGCGCACGCCTCGTCCCTGACGATCGCCCGGTTCAGTCCGCGCGATGCTCCAGCTTGAACGACGCGTGCTCGTCCTCGCCGAGCGCGTTGACGAGATAGGGCAGTGCACCCTTCAATTCTTTCGCCAGCGTGTACGGCGGATTGATCACGAACATGCCGCTGCCGAAGAGGCCGAAGCCGTCCGTCGGCGGTTTTTTCACAATCAAGGCGGCATGCAGCCAACCCTTCGGCTGGATGGCCTTCAACTGATCGGCGAAGCGCTGCGACTCGATGCGCGTGACGATCGGATACCAGACCGCGTATGTCCCTGTCGCAAAGCGCTTGATGTTCTCCTCGAGACACGTGAGCGTCCGAGCGTAGTCGCGCTTGTCCTCATATGACGGGTCGATCAGCACGAGCGCGCGGCGCGGCGGTGGCGGCAGGAGCGCCTTGATGCCGTCGAAGCCGTCGCCTTCATAGATCATCGCGCGCCGGCCGGCGTCCCGGAAATTGTGGCGCAGCACGTCGATCTCCGTGCTGTGCAACTCGAAAAGCCGCATGCGATCCTGCTCGCGCATCGTGCGCCAGGCGAGATAGGGCGAGCCGGGATAAAACTGCAGGCCACCGTCGGGATTCAGTGCATTGACTTCATCGACGTAGTCGGCGAGGAGCGGCGGCAGGTCGTCCCGATCCCGAAGTTTCCCGATCCCCGTTTGGAACTCCGCGTTTTTCGTCGCGAAGCCTTCAGTGAGCGAGTAGACGCCGGCGCCGGCGTGCGTGTCGATATACCAATACGATTTTTCCTTCATGCCGAGATGGCGAAGCATCTGAATGACGATTGCGTGTTTCAGCACATCGGCGTGATTGCCCGCATGAAAGGCGTGACGATAACTGAGCATGACAAGAGGCCTGCGCGGGGCGCGAAAAAAACCGGAATGAAAAGGGGCGGGGAAGGGAGCCTATTCTAGCCGACGCCGCCCGGCGCACGAGTCTTGACGCCCCGCTTACGCTGCGGCGCACTGCATCCTTCATGCACAATAGCCGCTCCCGGACATTCATGAACAGTCGACCGAACGGCATAGGCATTCTGATGTTTCGCAGGCGTTTTCCTATGCCGAACGGCCAGCTTGATGGTCGTGCCGATGGATGTTGTCATTCCTGATGTCTTCCACTGGATAGGAGGTTCGCATGTCATCAAACGGAAAGCTCGACGGCAAAACCGCGGTCGTGACGGGCGCGGCGAGCGGCATCGGCCGGGCGATCGCATTCACGCTCGCGGGCGCGGGCGCTGCGGTTGCCATCGCAGACCTGAATCAGGCGGGCGCCGACGCCGTTGCCGCGGAAATTCGCGGCAACGGCGGCAAGGCCATCGGTATCGCGATGGACGTGACGAACGAAGACGCGGTCAATCAGGGCATCGATCGCGTCGCGTCGGAACTCGGCTCGGTGGACATCCTTGTGTCGAATGCGGGCATCCAGATCGTCAATCCGATCGAAAACTACGCATACGCCGACTGGAAGAAGATGATGGCCATTCATGTCGATGGCGCGTTCCTCACCACCAAAGCCGCGCTGAGACACATGTACAAGGACGATCGCGGCGGCGTCGTGATCTACATGGGTTCCGTGCATTCGCACGAGGCGTCGCCGCTCAAGTCGGCGTATGTCACCGCGAAGCACGGCTTGCTCGGCCTCGCGCGCGTGCTCGCCAAGGAGGGCGCGAAGCATAACGTGCGTTCGCACGTCGTCTGTCCGGGCTTCGTGCGCACGCCGCTCGTCGACAAGCAGATTCCCGAGCAGGCGAAGGAACTGAAGATCAGCGAAGAGGAAGTCGTCAAGCGCGTGATGCTGGGCGGCACCGTGGACGGCGTGTTCACGACCGTCGAGGACGTCGCGCAGACCGTGCTCTTTCTGTCCGCGTTCGAAACGGCGGCGCTGACGGGGCAATCGTTCGTCGTGAGCCACGGCTGGTTCATGCAATAAGGGAGACGACGGGCAATGTCGGAAATCGAGAACGAAGACACGCTACGTCGGGGCAATGCCAGGAAACCGACGAACGATGCCGCGTCCGCATCCGTCGTGGAACGCGCGCCGTCCCGCATCCACTTGCCGCCCTACGAGACGATCGCGCTGATGCTGCAGGGCGGAGGCGCGCTCGGCGCCTATCAGGCGGGCGTCTATCAAGGGCTCCACGAGGCGGATATTCATCCGAACTGGATCGCCGGCATCTCGATCGGCTCGCTCAACACGGCGATCATCGCGGGTAATGCGCCGGAGCATCGCGTGACGCGTCTCCTGGAATTCTGGGAGACGATCTGTCAGCCGGCATACGGTTTTCCTTTGCCAGCCTTCGTCGAGCGCGCGCTTTTCGATTCCGCCGATGAGATTCGCAAGGCGTTCACCGCGATGCAGGCATTCGGCGCGGTCGTCGAAGGGCAGAAGGGTTTTTTCGTTCCGCGCTTTCCGCCGCCGTCGCCGATCGCGTCGAGCTCGCCGCAAACCGCGAGCTACTACGACACGACGCCGCTCAAGGCCACGCTCGAGCGTCTTTGCGATTTCGATCGCATCAACTCCGGCGAGACCCGCGTCTCGGTCGGCGCCGTGAACGTCGCGACGGGCAATTTCGCCTATTTCGACAACACGCAGGTCGAGTTGCGCGCCGAGCATTTCATCGCATCGGGCGCCTTGCCGCCGGGTTTCGCCGCAGTCGAGATCGATGGCCAGTTCTACTGGGACGGCGGCCTCATGTCGAACACGCCGCTCTACGAGATCGCGCAGGCAACGCCGCGGCGCGACACGCTCGCCTTCCAGGTCGATCTGTGGAGCGCGCGCGGGCCGGTGCCGGACAGCATCGTCGATGTCATGGGACGCGTGAAGGACGTGCAGTTTTCGAGCCGCACGCGCCTCGTCACGGATCAGATGCAGCGCTCGCAGCGCTACCGCAATGTCCTGCAGCACGTGCTCGACCTCGTGCCCGAAGAGGTTCGCAAGAATGATGAATGGTGCAGGCTTGCCGCCGAACTGGCGTGCTCGAAGCGCTACAACATCGTTCATCTGATCTACCGGCAAAAGGAATACGAGGGCCATTACAAGGACTACCAGTTCGGCCTCTCGACGATGCGGGAACACTGGGAAAGCGGTCTCGCCGATATGCGCCGCACGCTTGCGCATCGCGACTGGCTCGACATGCCTAACGGCGAATCGCGTTTCATCACACACGACATCCATCGCGACGAGCAATGAATGCGTTCCGCACCGCCCGATTGGGCGGGAAAGTGTGCCACTTTGTATAATCGCGCACGCATTCCGGCGGCTTGCCTCGGCGACGTCGCCGGGCGTCACGACTCTTTCCGGCTTTAGATGAACTCGATCGCGATCTGCTTCGTCTGTCTCGGCAACATCTGCCGCTCGCCCAGCGCCGAAGCGGTGATGCGTGATCTCGTCGAGCGCGCGAAGCTGGTCGGGCGGATCGTCGTCGATTCGGCCGGCACGGGCGACTGGCACATCGGCGAGCCGCCCGACGAGCGCGCCCAGAAGGCCGCGAAGAAGCGCGGCTACGATCTCTCGACACTGCGCGGACGTCAGGTCGCCGCCGCCGATTTCGCGCGTTTCGATCTGTTCATCGTCATGGACGACGCCAACGCCGCCGCCTTGACGGCGATCTGCCCGCCCGAACATCGCGGCAAGATCCGCCTGCTCATGGAGTTCGCCACAGGCGATGACAGCCGCGTCGTCGTCGATCCCTATTTCGGCGGCGAAGATGGTTTCGAAAAAGTGCTCGATCAGTGCGAGAACGCGTGCCAAGGTTTGCTGAACGCCTTGCGTGCCCAATTGACGGCTTGACGGCCATCGCCCGACGGCCCGCCGTGCGAGTGCGAAAAAACCAATTAAAAAGCTACTTATCTCGTCCGGGATACTTGACTAAAACTGTGGGATATTTATACTTGACGAAAATCATCGAGTATTAGCGGTAGCCCCCAATTATGAGACTCACCACGAAAGGCCGTTTCGCCGTAACGGCGATGATCGACCTGGCGTTGCGCCAGGAGCAGGGCCCGGTGACGCTGGCAGGCATCAGTCAGCGCCAGCGCATCTCGCTTTCATATCTCGAACAGCTCTTCGGCAAGCTGCGGCGGCATGAGATCGTCGAATCGGTTCGCGGACCGGGCGGCGGTTACAACCTTGCGCGCCGTGCGGAGAACGTCACGGTGGCCGACATCATCATCGCGGTCGACGAGCCGATCGACGCCACGCAATGCGGCGGCAAGGGCACGTGTGAAGGCACGAAGCAGCACGACGGCCACTGCATGACGCACGAGCTCTGGGCGACGCTCAACCAGAAGATGGTCGAGTATCTCGATTCCGTCTCGTTGAAGGATCTGGTCGACCAGCAGCGCGCACGCGAAGGTTCGTCGGCGGTCCTGCGCGACCGGCGCGCCGAGTCGGCTGGCGTCGAGGCCGCGCGCGTCGCGCCCAAGGGGCCGAATTCCATTTTCAACCTGGCCGGATGACATTGAACGCTGCGCCGGCACGAGAGCCGGGCGCGCAGATAGAAGCATCACAGCCAAGAGCTTTGACCGATTTCCCGGAGCGACTGATGAACAACGATATTCCCCACCTGCCCATTTACATGGACTACAGCGCGACGACCCCCGTCGATCCGCGCGTGGTGGACAAGATGATCCCGTATCTTCGCGAGCAGTTCGGCAATCCGGCCTCGCGCAGCCACCAGTACGGCTGGGATGCGGAGCGTGCGGTCGAGGAAGCGCGCGAGAACGTCGCGGCGCTCGTCAACTGCGACCCGCGCGAAATCATCTGGACGTCGGGTGCAACGGAATCGGACAACCTCGCGATCAAGGGCGCCGCGCACTTCTACAAGAGCAAGGGCAAGCACATCATCACCGTGAAGACCGAGCACAAGGCCGTGCTCGACACCACGCGTGAGCTGGAGCGCGAAGGTTACGAAGTCACGTATCTCGACGTGAAGGACGACGGTCTCATCGATCTGGACAAGTTCAAGGCGGCGATCCGCCCGGACACGATCCTCGTCTCGGTGATGAGCGTGAACAACGAGATCGGCGTGATTCAGGACATCGAGGCGATCGGCGAGATCACGCGTGAGAAGGGCATCATTTTCCACGTCGATGCGGCGCAGGCCACCGGCAAGATCGAAATCGACCTGCAAAAGCTCAAGGTCGACCTGATGTCGTTCTCGGCGCACAAGACGTACGGCCCGAAGGGCATCGGCGCGCTGTACGTGCGTCGCAAGCCGCGCGTGCGCATCGAGGCGCAGATGCACGGCGGCGGTCACGAGCGCGGCATGCGTTCGGGCACGCTCGCGACGCATCAGATCGTCGGCATGGGCGAGGCGTTTCGCATCGCGCGTGAAGAAATGGCAACGGAAAACGAGCGCATCCGCATGTTGCGCGACCGTCTGCTGAGAGGCCTGAAGGACATGGAAGAGGTGTACGTCAACGGCGACATGGAACGCCGTGTGCCGCACAACCTCAATATCAGCTTCAATTTCGTCGAGGGTGAATCGCTGATCATGGCGGTGAAGGATGTCGCGGTGTCGTCGGGATCGGCGTGCACGTCGGCATCGCTGGAGCCGTCGTATGTGCTGCGTGCGCTCGGTCGCAACGACGAACTCGCGCACAGCTCGATCCGCTTCACGGTCGGCCGCTTCACCACCGAGCAGGATGTCGACTACGTGATCAACCTGCTGAAGACCAAGATCGCAAAGCTGCGCGATCTGTCGCCGCTCTGGGAAATGCACAAGGACGGCATCGACATCTCGACCATCCAGTGGGCCGCGCACTGAGCGACGCGCGTCACCGAATAAAGGAGAGTTTGAATCATGGCTTATAGCGACAAGGTTCTGGACCACTACGAAAACCCGCGTAACGTTGGCTCGTTCTCGAAGGACGACGACACCGTCGGCACCGGCATGGTCGGCGCGCCGGCGTGCGGCGACGTGATGAAGCTGCAGATCCGCGTGGGCGCGGATGGCGTGATCGAGGACGCGAAGTTCAAGACCTACGGCTGCGGCTCGGCGATCGCATCGAGTTCGCTCGTCACCGAATGGGTGAAGGGCAAGACGCTGGATCAGGCACTGACGATCAAGAACACGCAGATCGCCGAGGAACTGGCGCTGCCGCCTGTGAAGATCCACTGCTCGATTCTCGCGGAAGACGCGATCAAGGCAGCGGTTGCCGATTACAAGCAGCGTCATGGCGTCGCGGCGCCCGAAGCGCAGGCAGTGGAAGCGAAACAGCACGCGGCGTAACGACTGAAGCGAGCGCCGCGCATGAGCGCGGCGCCGCGATGAGCCGGCGAAGCACGGTAAAGCGAAGAGAAGCGAAGACTATGGCAATCACGTTGACGGATAAAGCGGCACAGCACGTGCAGAAGTATCTGATGCGGCGCGGCAAGGGCGTCGGCCTGCGGCTGGGCGTGCGCACGACGGGCTGTTCGGGTCTGGCGTACAAGCTCGAATATGTCGATGAACTCGCGCCCGAAGACACCGTGTTCGAGACGGCGGGCGTGAAGATCGTGATCGATCCGAAAAGTCTTCCGTATCTCGACGGCACCGAGCTGGACTTCGCCCGCGAAGGTCTGAACGAAGGCTTCAAGTTCAACAACCCGAACGCGAAGGACGAGTGCGGCTGCGGCGAATCGTTCCGCGTTTGACGCGAATCACGCCGGCGGTATCGGCAAAAGAGGCGGCGCGTGCCGCCTTTTTCATTCGCACACTGAAACCATAGACATAGCATGGCCTCGCTCACCGACAGTCACTTCGATCTCTTCGATCTGCCGCGAACCTTCGCCGTCGATCCGCAGAAGCTCGACGACGCATATCGCACCGTGCAGGCGCAAGTGCATCCGGATCGTTTCGCCGCGGCGGGCGACGCGCAGAAACGTATCGCGATGCAATGGGCCACGCACGCGAACGAGGCCTATCAGACGCTGCGCGATCCCCTCCGGCGCGCGCGCTATATGCTGTCGCAGCGCGGCATCGACGTCGGCGCGGAGAACAACACCGCGATGGAGCCCGCCTTCCTCATGCAGCAGATGGAATGGCGCGAAAATATCGAGGATGCCGCGAACGCGAAGAACATCGGCGCGCTCGAAGCGCTGCTCGACGAATTGCGTGAGGAAGAGCGCGTGCGTTTCACGAAGCTCGAGGCGCTGATCGACAGCGGTTCCGATCAGGCCGCGGGCGAGGCGGTACGGCAGTTGATGTTCATCGAACGCGTGGCTCATGAAATCGGCACGCAAATCGAACGGCTGGAACACGCGTAAGACGAGTCAGCCGCCCCCAACCCCATAAGACCAAAGATGGCTTTACTGCAAATCTCAGAACCCGGCATGGCGCCGGCGCCGCATCAACGGCGCGTGGCGGTCGGTATCGATCTCGGCACGACGAACTCGCTCGTCGCGGCCGTGCGCAGCAGCGTGCCCGAAGCGCTGCCGGACGAGGACGGTCATGTGCTGCTGCCGTCGGTCGTGCGCTATCTGGAGAAGGGCGGGCGGCGCATCGGCCGGACCGCGAAGGAAGAAGCCGTCACCGATCCGCACAACACGATCGTATCGGTCAAGCGCTTCATGGGCCGCGGCAAGAGCGAGGTCGAGGGCGCGGAGAACGCGCCGTACGATTTCATCGACGCGCCCGGCATGGTGCAGATCCGCACGATCGACGGCGTGAAGAGCCCGGTCGAAGTATCGGCGGAAATTCTCGCGACGCTGCGGCACCGCGCGGAAGATACGCTCGGCGAGGATATCGTCGGCGCGGTGATCACGGTGCCCGCCTATTTCGACGAAGCCCAGCGGCAGGCGACCAAGGACGCGGCGAAGCTCGCCGGCCTGAACGTGCTGCGGCTCCTGAACGAGCCGACCGCGGCCGCGATCGCCTACGGTCTCGATAACGGCTCCGAAGGCCTCTTCGCCGTCTACGACCTCGGCGGCGGCACCTTCGACCTGTCGATCCTGAAGCTCACGAAAGGCGTCTTCGAAGTGCTCGCGGCGGGCGGCGATTCCGCCCTCGGCGGTGACGATTTCGACCACGCGCTGTATCGCCATGTGCTGGAGCAGGCGGGCGTTACGCTCGATGTGCCGGAGGACGTGCGCCTCATGCTCGATCGCGTGCGCTCGGCCAAGGAAGCGCTCTCGGACGTGCCCGAGACGCGCGTGCAGGCGACGCTGTCCACGGGCGTCGAAATCGACGTCGCCGTGAGCGAAGCGCAATTCGCCGCGCTGGCCGAATCGCTCGTCGCGCGCACGCTCGGGCCGACGAAAAAAGCGCTGCGCGACGCGAAGGTCACGCCCAAGGACATCAAGGGCGTCGTGCTGGTCGGCGGCGCGACGCGCATGCCGGTCATCCGCCGCGCGGTCGAGGCGTTCTTCGGCCAGCCGCCGCTCGTCAATCTCGATCCGGATCAGGTCGTCGCGCTCGGCGCCGCGATCCAGGCCGACCTGCTCGCCGGCAACCGCCGGGGCGAAGGCGACGACTGGCTGCTGCTCGACGTGATTCCGCTGTCGCTCGGCGTCGAAACGATGGGCGGCCTCACCGAAAAGATCATCCCCCGCAACTCGACGATTCCCACCGCGCGCGCGCAGGATTTCACGACCTTCAAGGACGGCCAGACCGCGATGGCGATTCACGTCGTCCAGGGCGAGCGCGAGCTCGTGTCCGACTGCCGTTCGCTCGCGCGCTTCGAGCTGCGCGGCATTCCGCCGATGGCGGCCGGCGCCGCGCGCATTCGTGTGACCTATCAGGTGGACGCGGACGGCCTGCTTTCCGTGTTCGCGCGCGAGCAGGCGTCGGGCGTGGAGGCGTCGGTGGTGGTGAAGCCGTCGTACGGTCTTGCCGACGACGAAGTCGCCCGCATGCTCGAAGAGAGCTTCAAGACCGCCGAAACGGACATGCACGCGCGTGCGTTGCGCGAGGCGCAGGTCGAAGCGGAGCGTCTCATCGAAGCGACGCACGCCGCGCTCGAGACCGATGGCGAACTGCTCGACGACGAAGAGCGCGCCGAGATTCTGAAGCTCGTGACCGCGCTTGCGGCGCTTGCGAACGGCGATTCGGTCGAGAAGATCGAAGAGGCCACGAAAGCGCTCGCGACCGGCACCGACGAGTTCGCCGCGCGCCGCATGAACAAGAGCATCCGCCGCGCGCTCGCGGGCCGCAAGCTCGACGACGTCTGATCGTCGCGCAGTTATTGAACAAAGAAGCATTTACGGAAAATCAGCCCCATGCCTCAAATCGTTGTGCTGCCTCACGTGGAGCTCTGTCCGGACGGCGCGGTGATCGACGCCGACGTGAGCAAGAGCATCTGCGACAACCTGCTGGAACACGGCATCGAGATCGAGCACGCCTGCGAGAAATCGTGCGCGTGCACGACGTGCCACGTCATCATCCGGGAAGGATTCAACGCGCTCGAGCCGTCCGAGGAGGACGAGGACGATCTGCTAGACAAAGCGTGGGGTCTCGAACCGACATCGCGGTTATCATGTCAGGCAATGGTGCCTGCCGACGAGGATCTGGTGATCGAGATCCCGCGGTACTCCATCAATCACGCCAAAGAAAATCACTGACAGGAGGCTCGCCCATGAAGTGGACAGATACTCAGGAGATCGCGATGGCACTCACCGACGCGCATCAGGATATCGATCCCCAATATGTGCGTTTCACTGACCTGCATCGCTGGATTACTGAACTGGACGGTTTCGACGACGATCCGGAAAAATCCAACGAGAAGATTCTGGAGGCGATCCAGGCGGCGTGGATCGAGGACGCGGATTACTGACCCGGTCCTGCCTGCATTTCTCGAACGGCGGCTCTTGCGAGCCGCCGTTTTTGTTTTCATTCGCGACTTTCCAAACATCCGCAACGCATTTCATGTTTGACAGAACTTGACGTTGCGCGCGTTGTTGCCCCTTCCCCTGCGACTTAAAATCGCCCCCGCTGCGCGTCGGCAACTAATGTCGATGCGCTGAGTCACGCGTCCGGAAAGGAATCGCCCGCGTGGCAGTGCTTCGCATTGCAAACAAATTTCACATTGCCGAACTGGCGGCGGGCCACGGTCCCGCTGCGGACGATCCGCTGGCGATCACTTGGGGAGAAGTAAATGGGGAAACTCGGCCTGTCGAGGCGCGGTTTTCTGAAGGCGAGTGCGCTCGCTGGCGTGTCGGTGTTCGTAGCGCCGCTCGGCAGCCGTGCGTTCGCCGCGTTGTTCGAAGAAAAGATTCTGACTCCCGTTCAGTGGGATGCGACGAGCGGCGGCGCGAAGTTTCGCATCGACGGTATTGCGAAGGTGACGGGCGCGAAAGTATTCGCGCGCGATGTCCGCGCCGCGGACATGCCGCATTGGCCGAAAGAGCAATCGCACGCAATGATCCTGCGCACGACGCGCGCCGATTGCATCTATGAAGGTTTCGATCTCTCGATGCTCGACGGCGGCCTCGCGCCCGATCGCATCGTCACGGCGGACGATCTCGCGCGCGACAAGCTCGCGTTCCCCGCCTTCTACGGCGATGACATGCTGCTGCCCGCCGGCAAGACGCCGGCGTATCTCGGGCAGGCGGTCGCGATCCTGATCTATCGCGATTTCGCGCGCTTTCGCTTCGCGAAGGACAAGCTCCAGTTCCGCGAAGGCGTCATCCGTTACGGCGCGACGACCGGCCCGCTCGAGCGCGACCCGTGGGCGGCGTTCCGCTTCGTGCGCGTCGGCGGCAAGACGCCTTACGACGACGATACCTTCTCGAGTCTGAAGGACACGCCGCTCTTCCCGCACATGATGAAGAAGCGCGAGCCGGTCTGGGCGAGCGCCGCCGAGCACGGCAAGCTCGACGAGCAGGGCGTGTTCCATGCGAACGCAATCGCCGAAGCGCTCGATCACCCACCGGCGGAATGGCTCGTCGTCGATCGCGATTACCGCACGCAATCCGTCGACACTGCTGCGCTCGAACCCGACAACGCGAATTGCTGGTACGACGCGGCGACGCAATCGCTGCACATGGTCATCCCGACGCAAGGCCCGCATGAAGTGGCCGAAAGCGCGATCGAGATGACGGCGAAGTCGCATTTTCCGGTGAAGAACCTGTTCCTGCATCCGTGCTACACGGTCGGCTACGGTTCGAAGGACCACTACAACATGCCGTTCTACGGCCTCCTCGCATCGCTGTACGGCGACGGCCGGCCGGTGCGTCTCGCCAACGACCGCTTCGAGCAGTTCCAGTGCTCGCTCAAGCGGCACGCGTTCGACATGCGCTATCGCATGGCGATCGACCGGAAATCGGGGCTGATTCAGGCGTTCAAGGGCGATTTCGTCGCCAACGGTGGCGGGCGCTGCAACTTCTCGCCGTCGGTCGCGATGGTCGGGGCGACGGCGGCCCAGTCCATCTACTACATCCCGAAGAGCGATCTGACCGCCACCGCGATCGCATCGCGCGCGGTGGACGCCGGCTCGGCGCGCGGCTACGGCACGCTGCAGAGCATGGCGGCGACCGAGATGATGATCGACGACATCGCGCAGACGCTCGACATGGATCCAATCGAGCTGCGCCTGAAGAACGTGATGCGCACCGGCATGAAGAACACGCAGGGCGCGATTCCGGCGGGCGCCGTGCGCGCCGAGGACGTGCTTCGGCGCGCGCAGGCGCATCCGCTCTGGACCGAGCGCAAGAAGCGCAAGACGGAATACGAAGGGACGCACCCGGGCAAGCGCTACGGTGTCGGTTTCGCGTGTACGCAGAAGGACTTCGGCACCGGCGCGGAGAGCGCGTTCGCGAAGATCGAATTCACCGCCGATGGCCGCATCGCGCTGCATCACTCGGGCGCGGAGATCGGCACCGGTGCGTCGACATCGCAGGCGCTCGCCTGCGCGAAATGGCTCGGCAAGCCCGCGGCCGACGTTCACATGGCGACGATCGACTGGACCGACCTGCCTGTCGTCACGAGCGGCGATCCGTACATCATGTCGCAGGCCGAGCAGGATCGCCTGAGCGCGAATCCGCGCTGGTCGCCCACGTACATGTCGCCGGCGAGCGCGACGAATTCGGCGTTCTATTTCACGCACGCGACGCGCGAAGCGGCGCGCGTGGTTTTCCGTCACGGCATCTGGCCCGCTGCGCTCGCGATCTGGGGGCAGGGCATCGGCGGCGGTCAGGCGATGTCGTTCGTCGTGCGCATCGAAGACGCGCGCTGGACGGACGGCAAGCTGTCCGCCGACGGACTCGAGCCGATTCCTTTCGAGCAGCTCGCGAAGAAGGCGTACGAGCTCGGGCTCGTCACGGGCGCGGCCGTGCACACGTTCAATCGCTGGCAATGGAGCGAGGCGCAGTTCGACATCGCGGGCGAAGTCGAACGGCTTCCGATCGACGGCCTTTCGCTGCGCTTCGGCGGCGGTAAGGCTAAAAGCGCGGCGAAAGCCACGGGGAACGGCTACACGGTCCTCGAGCGCAAGCGCGTCTTCATCCCGCCCGTGCAACGCAACAACGCGGCGGTCACGTACTACAGCGCGCTTGGCACGCTCGTCGAACTCGCCGTGAGCGAATCGAGCGGCGAGGTCGAACTGCTTTCGCATCATTCGATCATGGAGTGCGGCAATCAGATCGCGCCGCAACTCGTGTCGGGCCAGTTGCAGGGCGGCATCGCGATGGGCATCGGGCACGCGCTGCACGAGTATATGCCGCTCTACGAAGACGGCCCGGGCAACGGCACCTGGAACTTCAACCGCTATCACCTGCCGCTCGCGAGCGATGTCGCCGTGTGGAAGCAAACGGGCGAAGTGCTGCCGCCGCTGTCCGAAACCGATCCGCCGAAGGGCATCGCCGAAGTGGTGATGATTCCGGTGGTCGGCGCCATCGTCAACGCGATCGCGCACGCGATCGGCCATCGCTTCACCGATCTGCCGGTGACGCCGCAAAACATTCAGGAGGTGCTCGCATGACGGCCATCCAATCCGCCGCGGGCGTTGAATCGCGCGCACTCTCGATGACGATCAACGGCGAAAAGGTCGGCCCGATGCAGGTGCCCGCCGGTCTGTCGATGATCGATTTTCTGCACGAGTACGTCGGGCTCACCGGCTCGCGTCTCGGATGCGGTCAGGGCATCTGCCACGCGTGCGTGGTGATCGTCGACCACGCCGACGGAACCAGCGAGGAAGTGCGCACGTGCATCAACGGCGCGCATTTCTTCGACGGCAAGACCGTGCGCACGGTCGAAGGGCACGCCAAGCGCAACGAGCAAGGCGAAGTCGTCGAAATGTCGGCGGTGCAGCAGAAGTTCCTCGAGCACTTCAGCTTCCAGTGCGGCTATTGCACGCCGGGCTTCGTCAACGCGACGACCGTGCTGATCGAAAGGCTCAAGCGCAATCCGATCGCGAAGGAGCAGATCGAAGCGACGATCATGGAGGCGCTGAACGAGCACATCTGCCGCTGCACCGGCTACGTGCGCTACTACGAAGCGGTCAAGGATCTCGTGCTTGCCACGCCCGGACTCGTGAAGGACGCCGCATGATGAGATCGATCCTGACCCGTCTCGTTGCGCCGCTAGCGGCGGCATCCTTTGTGCTCGCCGGTTGCGGCGGTCAGAACGATGTCGCGGCGCCGCCGAAAACCTCGCCCGAGCAGATCGCGCGCGGACGCTATCTCGCGCATGCCGCCGATTGCGCCGCGTGCCACACGGCGCATGGCGGCGCGCCGTTCGCGGGCGGCGTGAAGCTCGAATCGCAATTCGGCACGTTCTACGGCACGAACATCACGCCTGATCCGAAGCACGGCATCGGCATGTGGAGTTCCGATGAATTTTTCCGCGCGCTGCATGACGGCGTGACGGCGAAGCACAAGCTCTATCCCGCGATGCCGTACACGTCGTATCGGCAGATGTCGCGCGAGGACAGCGACGCGATCTACGCGTACCTGATGACGCAAAAGCCCGCGGCGGTGCCGAACATCGATCCCGATCTGAAGTTTCCGTACAACGTGCGCTTCGCCGTGCGCTTCTGGGACATGCTGTTCCTGAAGGACACGCTGCCGGATGCATCGTCGGGACAATCGGCCGACTGGACGCGAGGGCGCTATCTGGCCAACGCACTCGGCCACTGCGCGGAATGTCACACGCCGCGTGGCGCGTTCGGGCAGCTGCAGGACGCGAAGACCTTGCAGGGCGGCGGGGTCGGACGCATCGGCGCACCTGACATCACGCCGTCCGCGCTTGCCGCGCGCGGCTGGACGGGCGCGGATCTGCAGGCGTTCTTCGCAACCGGCGTGGCGAAGCAAGGCTCCGCGTTCGGTGAGATGCATCCCGTGGTCTATCTGAGCACGCAGCATCTGAGCTCGGAGGACTTGCGCGCGCTCGCGACCTATCTGCTCGGCGACGCGCCGCCGGAAGCCGCACCGCGCGCCACCGTGAAGATCGACGACACGGCGAAAGTGTCGGCGGGCCGCGGTCTCTACCTCGATTCGTGCGCGGGCTGTCACGGGATCGACGGTCAGGGCAAGCCGCATGTCGCGGTGGGCATGGACGGCAACTCGACCTTGCGCGAGGCCGACCCGCGCAACGTCATCACGTCGATTCTCGATGGCCTCGAGGCGCAGCGCTTTCCGGGCGTGGAGAACATGCAGGCCATGCCGGGTTTCGCCGGAACCTATGGCGATGAGCAGATCGCGCAGCTCACGAACTATCTTCGCGTGACGTGGGGCGGACAGCCCGGCGATGTGACCGCCGACAAGGTCAAGTCGCTGCGCTAACTCCAGACGCTCCAAAAAAAACGAGGCCACGCGATATTGCGTGGCCTCGTTGCATTGGGCGCGCGACGAAGGGATCAGACTCGCGCGCCGCGCTCCGCAAGCTGGCGCTGCAGCGTCGGCCACATTTTGGCGACCGCTTCCTCGCCCGCGAGAATCGACGCGTTGCGCTGGCTGAAATCGCTGCTGCTCATCGCCATGAGATTCGGGCGGATCACCGCGTTCGCGTATTTGTCGAGTTCATAGGCCTTGATGGTCTGGCCCATGATCGTGAAGGTCTGCATCAGCACGTCGAACGAGCTGGACGTGAGCCCGGTTTCCGGCCGCGCCGAGATGTCGACCGCGATCACGAAGTCGGCACCCATCTTGTGCGCGAACGCTGCCGGCACGGGACTCACGAGCCCGCCGTCGACATACTCGCGATCGCCGATCTTCACCGGTTCGAAAATCGACGGCACGCTGCACGACGCCCGCACCGCGATGCCCGTGTTGCCGCGCTGGAAAAGAATCGGCTGACCGCTCTTCAGATCCGTGGCGACGATGCCGAGCGGCTTCGCCATCTTTTCGATCGGACGGTTGTCGAGCGTCTTGTTCAGGTAGTTTTGCAGCGCGACGCCCTGCAGGATGCCGCGCGTGCGAAAGGGCATCGCCCAGTCGCTGATCGAGGCTTCGTCCATGGTCAGCGCGAGCTTGTTGATCGCGATGCCGCTCATCCCCGATGCGTACAGCGCCGCGATCACCGAACCCGCGCTCGTGCCCGCGACGAGATCGATGCGCACGTTGCGCGCTTCCAGCGCCTTGATCACGCCGATATGCGCGAAGCCGCGCGCGGCGCCGCCGCCGAGCGCGAGACCGATGCGCATCGGGCGCTGCGGTCCCGTGTTCGCCGGCGGCGCGACCGGTGTGCCGGAGGCGGTCTCGCCTGACACGCCGCCCTTCGTGGTCGTACAGGCGGCGAGAATGGACGATGCGGCCGCGAGCGAGAACGCGCGCCGCGAAAGACGGGGTGACGATGAATTCAAGGTGTGCTCCGGCGATGCAGCGGGTCCCGGGCGGCCCGTCCGTGCGGGCGTTGCACACGGGCGTTGCGGGAGATCGAAAAAAGCGCGCACATCATAAAACAAAAGGCGCGCGGACCGGCGCAAAGCGGTCGGCGAGTATAATTTCGTCTCATTTTGAGCGGAATCCGAGCGCGAGCGCGCACCGCCATTCATCGAGCAAACAGCAATGACCACCCAAGTCCGTACCCGCTTCGCACCGAGCCCCACCGGCTTCATCCATCTCGGCAACATCCGCTCCGCGCTCTATCCGTGGGCGTTCGCGCGCAAGATGAAGGGCACCTTCGTGCTGCGCATCGAGGACACCGATCTGGAGCGCTCCACCGATGCATCGGTCGATGCGATTCTCGAAGGCATGGCGTGGCTCGGACTCGATTACGATGAAGGCCCTTTCTATCAGATGCAGCGCATGGACCGTTATCGCGAGGTCGTCGCGCAGATGATGGAGAAAGGGCTCGCTTACCACTGCTACATGTCGACGGAAGAACTTGACGCGCTGCGCGAGCGGCAGCGCGCCGCCGGCGAAAAGCCGCGCTACGACGGCACGTGGCGTCCCGAGCCGGGCAAGGTGCTGCCGCCGATTCCGGAGGGCGTCAGGCCGGTCGTGCGCTTTCGCAATCCGCTGACCGGCGCGGTCGCCTGGGACGACGCGGTGAAAGGCCACATTGAAATCTCGAACGAGGAACTCGACGATCTCGTGATCGCGCGTCCCGATGGCACGCCGACCTATAACTTCTGCGTGGTCGTCGACGATCTCGACATGAAAATCACGCACGTCATCCGCGGCGACGATCACGTGAATAACACGCCGCGTCAGATCAACATCCTGCGCGCGCTGGGCGGCGAAGTGCCGGTGTACGCGCACCTCCCGACCGTGCTGAACGAGCAGGGCGAGAAGATGAGCAAGCGCCACGGCGCGATGAGCGTGACGGGCTATCGCGACAACGGCTATTTGCCCGAGGCGGTGGTGAACTATCTCGCGCGCCTCGGCTGGTCGCACGGCGATGCCGAGATTTTCTCGCGTGAGCAGTTCGTCGAATGGTTCGATCTCGAGCATCTCGGCAAGTCGCCGGCTCAGTACGACCACGACAAGCTCAACTGGCTCAACGCGCATTACATCAAGGAAGCGGACAACGCGCGGCTCGCGGAGCTGACCCGGCCGTTCCTGCTGCAGGCGGGCATCGATGCGGCTGCCATCGACGGCGGCGCGCCCCTCGATCAGGCGATCGCGCTCCTGAAGGATCGCGCATCGACGGTGAAAGAGATCGCCGATAACGCCGCAATGTTCTATCGCGAGCCTGCCATCGATCCGGACGCGTTCGCGCAGCACGTCACCGATGCTGTGCGTCCGGCCATCGCAGACTTGCGTGCGGCGCTCGCGGACGTCGAGTGGAGCAAGGAGGCGATCGCGGCGGCGCTCAAGGCGACGCTCACGGCGCACAAGCTCAAGATGCCGCAACTCGCGATGCCGGTGCGCTTGCTGGTCGCGGGCACGACCCATACGCCATCGATCGACGCGGTCCTGATGCTCTTCGGTCGTGAGACCGTGTTGAAGCGTCTGGAGAAGGCGAACGGCTGACGCGCAACGGCGGATGGCTCGCGGCGGCCGCCGCGCGCCATCCATTGCGCGCATCGGCGTCAGGCGAGACAAAAAAGTTTCACTTAAGTCGTCAGAAGGTATTTACAGCTTAAAAAACGCCCTATACAATCTCGTTTCTGTTCTGCAAGGGGGTATAGCTCAGCTGGGAGAGCGCTTGCATGGCATGCAAGAGGTCAGCGGTTCGATCCCGCTTACCTCCACCAAAGAACAGGTGAAGTAACGCGAAGTTGGTTGTCCGAAAACGGAAGTCGCAAAAAATACTTCACAAGCAACGCGAAGTTGTTTAGAATCTCGGTCTTCGCTGATTGGCGGCAGTAAGTGAGTCAATAAGCGGAGCGTGGTAAAGACAGAATCACAAGTTTCTGTCCCCTTCGTCTAGAGGCCTAGGACATCACCCTTTCACGGTGAGTACAGGGGTTCGAATCCCCTAGGGGACGCCAGAACATCGGCGGCTGCTAGTAGAAAGCGCTGCAAGGCTCGCAGGTGACACGGCGGGTCGATGAAGAGAAGTGGAGCGGTAGTTCAGTTGGTTAGAATACCGGCCTGTCACGCCGGGGGTCGCGGGTTCGAGCCCCGTCCGCTCCGCCAACACTTGCGAGCAGGAACACTCCGGCTAATGAGAGCCGGTTTTTTTTCGCCGCAGGCTGCGTAGAAGTTGAAGTCCCCTTCGTCTAGAGGCCTAGGACATCACCCTTTCACGGTGAGTACAGGGGTTCGAATCCCCTAGGGGACGCCAGAACATCGGCGGCTGCTAGTAGAAGCGCTGCAAGATTCGCAGGTCACGCCGCGAATCGATGAAAAGAAGTGGAGCGGTAGTTCAGTTGGTTAGAATACCGGCCTGTCACGCCGGGGGTCGCGGGTTCGAGTCCCGTCCGCTCCGCCAAATCGTTGTGCGAAAAATCCAGCCTGTCGGCTGGATTTTTTTTGCCTGCTCGCCGGGACGATCCCTCAAGTACGCGTTCGATCCGCACTCGACCGTAATAATGGCCATTGCCAGCCCGCGCGCACTGTCTTAGTGTTTAGGCACTTGTTCTCGTGCCCGTGCGATGCTCGATCCGACCGAAGACCTCTCGCTCTATCAACTGCGCCAGGCGACCATGGCGGACTTCGCCTTCGCCGAAGCGCTCACGCACGACAACATGGTCGGTTATTACCGGCGTCATAACCTCGTGTGGCGCGGCGATCTCTTCCTCTCGAGCTGGCGCGAGTCAGAGAATTTCATCCTGCAGGCGGACGGCATTCCGATCGGCGTCATGCGCGTCACCGAGGAAGACAATTCCCTGCATATTCGCGACGTTCAAATTGCACCGGGTTATCGCGGGCGCGGAGCCGGAACGTTCCTGCTCAACACGGCGCATCGCTGGGCGAGAGCGCGCGGGCTCGCCGAATGTCAGTTGCGCGTGTTCGTCGATAACCCGGCGGCGCGTCTCTACAGTCGTCTCGGCTACCGGCCGGCCGGCTCGCGTCTCGCGCAGCTCGGCGCGATCCGGCACATGGTGCGGCGCGTCTGACGCAGGAGCGTCCGTGTCCTATGCACCGTCGATGTCGCGCGTATCGCGATCATCGCGGCTATCGCGCGCGAAAAATGCGCGCGGGCTCTCGCCAAACGCGCGACGGAACATCGCGGAGAACGCGCTCTGGCTCTGATAGCCCAGTTCGCGCGCAACCAGCGCGAGCGGGCGGCCCTGGCTCAGCAAAGGGATCGCGCGTGCGAGAACGGCCTGCTGGCGCCACTGCGAAAAACTCACCCCAAGCTCGCGTCTGAAGAGCCGCGCGATGGTGCGCGAACTCGCGCCCGCTTCGGACGACCAACGCTCCAGATCCGAATGCGACGGGTCGGCCAGCACGGCGTTGCACAAGGCGCGCAGACGCTTCTCGCTCGGCATCGGCACAGAAAGCGGCAACGGCTGCGAACGGATGATTTCATCGAGTGCGAGCGTGCCGAGCAGCCGCTCGCGCTGACGGGAAATCGCTTCGTCGTCGAGAGCGGCGATGACTTCGCGCAAGAGCGCCGACACTTCGACGACCCGGCAGGCGCCGAGTCCGGCCGGCACGACGCTCGCATCGACATACAGCGTGCGCAGATAGGCATCCTCCACGATCACGACTTCATGCGTGACATTGGGCGGCACCCAGATCGCGCGCGAGGGCGGCACCATCCAGGTGGAATCGGCGGTTGCGACGCGCAGCACGCCGCGCGAGGTGTACGCGACCTGAGCCCAGGGATGCGTATGCAGCGCGATACGCACGCCATAAGGAACCGGCCGCGACCGCACGCGAATCGGATGATCGAGCGTCGGTGAATGCTCGACGGGAATGTCGAGATGCTCGACTTCCTCGCTCGACGTTCTCGATTCGACTAACGTAGCCATGTTCGCTCAGGTTGGAGTGTGATCGGACGTGCGGAGTCATCAGGGGGCACGCGCCGATGGTAGCCGAAAGCGCTTACCGGAGCGCGCCGCGATTTTTCGCGGCGCATAATGGCCGTCGATCATCTTCCGACGACAGGAGCGGGCTTTTCGATGCAATACGTTTTCGTTTACGGCACGTTGCGCGCTGGCGAGGTCAACGATATCAACCGGGCGGCCGGGCGCAACGGCATCGCCATGCCGGAATGGATCGGCGCCGCGCATGTTCAGGGGCGGCTTTTCGACTTCGGCAGCTATCCGGGGCTTGTGATCGACGAAGAGGGCGCGCCGATTCGCGGCGACGTCTATCGCATCGACGACGCGCTTGTGCCTGTGCTCGATGAAATCGAAGAAGTGTATCCGGGCGTCGAAGGGTTATTCCGCTCGCATCGCCTGCATGTGGACGTGAATGTCGAAGGCAGAACGGATCGGATCGATTGCCTGATCTATCCGGTCGCGGCTGCCGCCGTTGCCGGACGGCCGCGCATTGAAAGCGGCGACTGGGTTTCGCACCGCGCTAACCGCGCATGAGCGTTGGCGAATACGACGTGCACATACTCTCGCGCCGCCTTCGTGCCGACGGGTCGACTGAAGGCGGCGCGTGAATGGCCCCGTGCCTGAGGCGCGCCGGGCTTACTGACTCGAGCCAGCCGCCGGCTTGTTAGGCGATTTCTTGTGATGCATCGACTTGTGCGAAGGTGTCTGCGAGCGCATGTTTTGCATGTTGTCTTGCTGCGACTGCAAATTTTGCGCACGCGATTCGATATCGGAAATCTTCGCAGGATCGGTGCTCATGGTCACGCCCTGATCGCTCTGGGCGTAAGCGCCCGATGCGACCGCGCTGAGGGACAACAGAACAGCCAGGGACACTTTCTTCATTGTTACCTCCTAGTAGCAGTTGAACCCGGGAATCGTCTGTCCGATCCGGTGGAATGACGCTTGCATCCGAGCAAAAATCGCTCCCGCCGCATCGCGGGACGTCAGCCGCGAACTTCACGCGCCTAACGTTCAGACAACGTGAATCATAAGCCCGGAATCGGGCAACGGTGTGTCGCGTGTCATGGTCGAACTGTTCCAGAGTCCTTAGCATCCGTCGCGCTGGGTGCGTCGCCGCTAGTAGAGATGCAGCCAGCGATACACATCGAAGCGCGCGAGCCCGACAAGTTCGTGCATGGCGAGTTCACTGTTCGCAAAGCCTCGGATGCGCGGAAACAACGTGACGCGATTGGGCCGCACATCCGACACATAGGGTACCGGCGCGTAGCCGAACGCCTCGAAGGCACGCAACGCGCGCCGCATGTGATACGCAGATGTGACGACGATCAAACGGTTGTCATGTGCGGGGCCCAGGATGTCGGCCACGTTGCGCGCGTTCTGGTAAGTGTTGAGGCTTTGATTCTCGCGCACAAGATCATCCGGAGCGACGCCCTGCGCGAGCACGTAAGGCGCGTAATTGTCGGCTTCGGCCTGCCCGTGGCGTTGCGGGTCGCCGCCGCTCAGGATCACCTTGCAGGACGCGCCGGTTTCGCGGCACTCGCGATACAACATGCCGATCGCGTCGATACGCCGCATCGCATTGAACTGCGGAACAAGTCCCCCTTCGCTGCGGGCCGTTCCGCCGCCCATGAGCACCATCGTCGTCCGGGGAGCGAAGGTCGGCACATCGGTATGACGATAGCCGTGCTGGGCGAGATCGAGCAGCGGAGTCGCGAGCCAGCCGGAGCCGACTGCCCACGCGAGCGCAGCCACGATGATCGCGATCTGAAAGCGGCGGCGCCGCCACAGCGCAAATAATGCAAAAAAAAGCAGCAATAAAGTGAATAGAACCAATTTGATTGGGGTAACGTATTGGTTTGAGGACAATTCGTTCCGTCATCGCGTGCTTTGGAACGCATCGGCGGTTGTCGCAGTAAAGCGCGTGATTAGCGCGCTCTCAACGGGGGCTTGTAATAGAAAGCAGCACCTAACGCAAGCGGCGGCCAAACATTCAGCTGCGAATCGCCATCGCAGACGAGATTCGGCGCGCCGCGTTTAGTCGACGTCGCGAACCGTCTTGCGACCGTCACGAGCGTCGTCATGGCTGCACAGGAAGAAAGAACGAGATGACCACGTATTCCAACGAAGTTGTACTCGAAGCACTTCGCCGAGCGCAGTATCGTCAGGTTCCCTGGGCAAAACGTCCCAACGTTTTCGACCTCCTGCGCGCGCTAGGTTTGCTCGAACTCACCCGGCAGCGCACCGTGGCACCTGCGCCCGGATTTCATGCTCCCGTCGATATCGCGGTCGTCACCGAGCGCGGCAAGCACGAATTCCTGCGCCTTTCACGTGATGAACGCTCGAGCGACTGGGATCTGCGTCGTGCGGAGCCTTACACGTTCGGTGGACAGGAAGCGGTTCTGGAGGCGCGCGTCTAGCCTGCCGGATACGCCGGAAGCGGTGGACAGTCGACGCATGGGTCGAGGGCACGTTGTCGTCGGACAAAACACCCGGCAATCGACCTGCAGTCGGCGCTCCAGCCAAAAAAGCGCCCGTGCCGCGAACGACACGGGCAGACCGGATATCACTGTTGCCACGCGCTGTTCATGGCATGGGGTGTGACTGACGCGCGCCGAAGTGGTTCCGCGAAGCGCGCATCATTGATGCAGGCGCATTCAGCGATGTTGGACATGCGGATCGCGGTCCGAATCCGGGCGAGGGCGCGCGTTGCTCGCAATGTCGCCGCGCAGATCGCCGCGCGGCGCGGGCGGCGCGGCGTCGCGATTCCGGCTGGCGCTCTGCGACGCGGCCACCGAGGCCTTCGTGCCCACATGGAAATCGGAAGCAGGCGGCGGGGGCTGGGCCTGGCTCATCGCCGCGGTGCTCGTCAGCGCGACAACGGCGCCGTGCACGAGCAGAGTCGATGCCTTCATGATGAAATCCTCGAAGCCTTCGTGGGGCCTGTTCGATCATTCACCAAGCTATGCTGTGTTCCGCAGTGGCGCTGTAAGGAATAGTAAAGAGTTGTTTCGTCGCGACGGCGCGCCGTGCGACCGTCGACACGGACAGATGCGGTCCATCGATGCCGCTAGTCGAATTCGGAAGAGAGTGGAGATCGCGAAGGCCGTGACCTGCGCGAGAGTCAGAATATCTGCGCGAGGCCGGCGGTTACCGGCCTCGAATTGAAGCAAATCCGATCAGGCCATCTTCGCCGGAGCGCGCCACGATTCCGGGTTCGTCCAGAACGCGCCGCGCAGACGATCGCGACTCGGCGGCGCCGGGGGTTTCGCGGCGCTCGACCCTATGCGTCCGCGCAGCGACACTTCACGGCCGTTGCTGGAAAGACGTTTCACGATCTCGGCGAGCGTACCGTCCGCTTGCCATTCATCGAAGCGGCGGCGGCAGGTCGGCGGGGACGGGTAGCGTCCGGGCAGCTTCGACCAGCCTTCGCCAGTCGACAGCACCCACAAAACCGCGTTCACCACGGCTCGCGCCTCGACGCGCGGACGTCCGCGCCGTTCGCTGCGTGCCGGCTCGGCACAAAACAACGCCTCGACCAGCGCCCACTCGTTATCTCTCAAATCGTCGAACAGCACCATATCTCACCTCAGCGAAGCTAACCCCGGTGCGCTGCCCCGCGCCGCGCACTCTGGGCGGAATCCGATAAACGAATGCCTGGGAAGGTCAAAGCGGTGGCGGCGGACAACGTTCAATGACCGCCTGTCGCTCCGACCTCTGTACGCAAAGAAATGCGAGAACCGTGCCATGCATGTTGCGAAATCCGGGAAACCCGCATGGCAGTAGGCTGACGCGATGCCAGCATGGCCCGTATCAGACCCGAAACAGACTGATTAAGAAATCGGGACAATCACCAATCAAGTGCAATAGGCCCATCCAGCGTGCGTTTCAGTAAATTGCTGCACCGCAGCGTAACGTACGTTCGCGCATGAAATCATACGAACCGTCGTTATACTCGCGCATGAAATCGGCTAATTGATGAGCAATTCGAATGAGTGCGCCATTGAACGTGACGTTGCGGCAACTGCGCGTCTTTATCGAGGTATCGAGGCTGCGCAGCTTCAGCCGCGCGGGTGATGAGATCGGCCTGACGCAGTCGGCGGTCAGCCGTTGCGTGCGCGAACTGGAAGGGGAAATCGGCCTCAAGCTGATCGATCGGACGACGCGTGAGGTGCTCTTGACCGACGTCGGCGCGAACCTCGTCGGCACTGTGTCGCGTCTCCTGGCGGATCTCGACGAGGCGCTGCGTGAAGTGCGCGATCTCGGGGAGCAGCGTCGCGGACGCGTGATCGTCGCGGCGAGCCCGACTGTCGCTTGCCGGCTGATGCCGCGCGTGATCGCTTCGTGCCTGCAGCAATTTCCGCTGATCACGCTGAGTCTGCGCGATGACGTTCAGTCCGATGTCCTGCGAAAGGTCAAGTCCGGCGAAGTCGATTTCGGCGTGGTGATCGGACCATTTTCCTCCGACGATCTGCATGGCGAGCCCGTAATGACCGATTCGTTCTGTCTCGTCGCGCGGCGAGATCATCCGCTCGGACGCGAGACGGCGGTGCCATGGGAGGCGCTCGCGGGCGAGCGGCTCGTCATGCTCGACTACGCGTCCGGGAGCCGGCCGATCATCGACGCCGTGATGCAGGAGCACGGCGTCGAAGCGCAAGTGGTGCAGGAACTCGGCCATTCGGCGACGGTGTTCGGCCTCGTGGAGGCGGGCGTCGGCGTGAGCGTATTGCCGTGGCTGGCATTGCCGCTGCCGGCGGACTCGTCGCTCGTTGCGTTGCCGCTCGAGCCGCGCGCCGAGCGCACCGTGGAACTCGTGCGCCGGCGCGATCGTTCGCTGTCGCCAGCGGCGGAGTCGGTCTGGTCGCTGATCGCATCGCTGCCGCGGCGTGCGGAAGACCTCGTATAAGCCGGTCTGCCGTCTCGAAAACGCGGCGCGCGCGTTAGACTTCATTTTTTTAGACAAGACGACGGGGCGAGCGATGAGTGAGTCGGAAGGAGCGGTGGTCAGCGAACTGAGTCAATTGGCCGGCCTGCACGGGTCCGGTGCGCCGAATGCCCGCGACGCGGTGCGCGCGTTGAGGCCGTCGCAGATCCGCGAGGTTGCGAACGCCGGCTTCGGCGTACCCGACGTGCTTCCGTTCTGGTTCGGCGAATCGGACCGCGTGACGCCGCAGTTCATTCGCGACGCCGCGAGCCGCGCGCTCACCGATGGCGCCACCTTCTACACGCACAATCTCGGCATCGCGCCGCTGCGCGAGTCGCTCAGCCGCTACGTGAGCGCGCTGCATGGCGCGACGGCGCCGGCGCATATCGCCGTCACGAGCGCCGGCGTGAATGCGCTGATGCTCGCGGCGCAGCTCGTCGTCGGAGCGGGCGATCGCGTCGTCGCGGTGACGCCGCTCTGGCCGAATCTCGTCGAGATTCCGAAAATTCTCGGCGCGAGTGTCGACACGGTCTCGCTGACCTATGGCGCGCGGGGCTGGACGCTCGATCTCGACCGCCTGCTCGCGGCGCTCACGCCGGACACCCGCATGCTGATGATCAACTCGCCGAACAACCCGACCGGCTGGACGATGACGCGCGAGCAGCAACGCACCGTGCTGGAGCATTGCCGCCGTCACGGCATCTGGATCGTCGCGGACGAAGTCTACGAGCGTCTGTATTACGGCGATGGCGCGCGCGTCGCGCCTTCTTTCCTCGATCTCGCCGCGCGCGACGAGCGCGTGATCGCGGTGAATTCGTTTTCGAAGGCCTGGCTGATGACCGGCTGGCGGCTCGGCTGGCTCGTCGCGCCGACGCAACTGATGGACGATCTCGGCAAGCTCGTGGAATACAACACTTCGTGCGCGCCGTCGTTCGTGCAGCAGGCGGGCATCGTCGCGGTCGAAGAGGGCGAACGCTTCACTCAGGCGCTCGTCGCCGATTTGCGCGCGAGCCGCGATCATCTGGTGAAGGCGCTGAAGACGATCCAAGGCGTCGATGTTCGCGCGCCCGATGGCGCGATGTATCTGTTCTTCTCGCTGCCGGGCGCGTCCAGCAGTCTCGATCTGTGCAAGTCGCTCGTGCGCGAAGCCGGCCTCGGACTCGCGCCGGGTAGCGCGTTCGGCCCGGAAGGCGAAGGCTTCGTGCGCTGGTGCTACGCGTGCGATCCGGCGCGGCTCGACGCGGGTGTCGAGCGTTTGCAGCGTTTTCTGGCGGCGCGCGCCGTCACCTGAGTCGTGCCGGCGCACGCCGGTCGGTCAGGACCGGCGTCGAGTGAGTTCGGCCGACGATCAAGCGATCACCTTTACGCCCCGGTTGTTTTTGCGTAATATGGCGCTCAGTCACGCGCTTTCGCCTAGGAAAGCGCCACCTCGTCCGGCTGGGATGGCCCGGCGATTCGCTCACCGATCGCCCTTTACCGCCTCTCCCCGGTGCGTGCTCCCAATCAATATGACCGATTACAATCGGGCGAGCGCGTCTTGAAACTCCGCGTCCAGCTTTATCGTTCGCACCAGTTTGGTGGCGTTCGGTCCTGCGCAAGCCCGATTTTGAATTGAATCATTGACCATACAGGGTTGACCCAAGCTGCATGAATACCCAAGAGGCGAAGATCGTCCTCGAGACTGCCTTGATCTGCGCGCAGGAACCGCTGAGGCTGAATGAATTGCGCAAGCTGTTCGCCGACGACATTTCGGCGGATACCGTTCGCACGTTGCTCGAAGCGCTCAAGGCCGACTGGTCGGGACGCGGCGTCGAGCTGGTAGCGCTTGCCTCGGGCTGGCGTTTTCAGAGCAAGCCTGCCATGCGGGGCTATCTCGACCGGCTGCACCCGGAAAAGCCGCCCAGGTATTCGCGGGCCGTACTCGAAACGCTGGCAATCATTGCGTATCGGCAGCCTGTAACGCGGGGCGATATCGAAGAGATTCGCGGCGTGACGGTGAACACGCAGGTCGTGAAGCAACTGGAAGACCGTGGCTGGATCGAAGTGATCGGTCATCGCGATGTGCCGGGCCGCCCGGCGCTGTACGCGACGACCAAGCAGTTTCTCGACGACCTCGGCCTGAGCGCGCTCGACGAGCTGCCTGCGCTGGACAATCCGGCGGCGCAACTCGAGGCATCGCTGCTCGCGCAGCATTCCATCGAATTCCCCGACAGCATTGCCGGGGACGCGCAGCCGGCCAGCGCCCAGACGCACGGCGTGCCGGACGCAATGAATAACGGGGAACACGATGCGTTCGCGCCGGTCAACGCCGTTGAAGCGATGCAATCGGCTCAAACCGTCGAAACCGAAGTGCCCGGCGGCGATGAGAGCGCAGCCGATGTCTCGGTGAAGCAAGAACAGGCAGAAGAACAGCAGGAAACACTCGGAGTGGAACATTTCGATGCGCGAGATGAGCGCGTCGCATTGCCGCCCGGGATTCACGCGCAGCCGCTGAGCAGCGCGCACGACGCACCCGCGTCGTTGCCGCGTGAAGAGGAACGAGACGCGAGTCCATCGAACGACGCAGAACTGGACGACGACTCCGAAGAACCGAAGGCGCGCCGCGCCTGACGCAAATTGCAAGGCCCCTGATCTCGCAACCCGGCTCTCCATAAAGATCATTTCGAGACGACCAGCCGGACCGATCAGCGGATTTTTAGACGCGCCCGCGACGGGCGCGCTTCGACATTTGAGGTTGTTTTGACACACTCCCACGACAGCGATTCGCCTGAATCCGCGCGCCCGGCGCATGCCGCGGACGCACCCGAGTCGGCCGATGCCGGCGAACGCACGCGCGCCGACCGCGCCGATGAAGGCAGCGAGGGCGAAGATCGCCCGCGTCGCGGACTGCGCCGCGGGCCACGCAGCCTGATCGCACGGCGTCGCGCTGTCGCGAAGACCAAGGACGCCGAAGGCGCGCCGGATGCCGTGAACGAGACGCCGCCCGATGGCGTCGTCGCCGCACCGGTCCGCACCCCGCGCAGGGACCCAAGCGCAAAGCCGCGCAAGAGCGAAGGGGCCAGCCCGCGCGGTCGAAAGAACGTGCGCGCCGCGACGGGTGAGGCCAGTGTCGACGCGGCGGACGAACCGGTCGCGCAGGCCGCCGTGCCCGCGCCGCGTGAAGGCGGGCGGCGCAAGAACCCGCCGCAGCAAAAGCGCGGCAAGCGCAACGACTCGGGCCCCGCGACCGCCGAGAGCGCAGCCGCTGCCGCCGTCGACGACGTGTTCGCCTACGTGACTTCCCCGGCTTTCGACGCCGACAACGGTTCGGGCGGCGTGCGTGCACCTATGCTGCGACGCGGCCGCAACGCCCCGCAGCAAAAGCGCGTGCTGGAACCGGACGACGATGCGCCGAAGCTGCACAAGGTGCTCGCCGATGCGGGCATGGGTTCGCGCCGCGACATGGAAGAGCTGATCATCGCCGGCCGCGTGTCGGTGAACGGCGAGCCGGCGCATATCGGCCAGCGCATCATGCCGTCCGATCAGGTGCGCATCAACGGCAAGCCGCTCAAGCGCAAGCTCGCGAGCAAGCCGCCGCGCATCCTGCTCTATCACAAGCCGACGGGCGAGATCGTCAGTCACGCGGATCCGGAAGGCCGTCCGTCCGTGTTCGACAAGCTGCCGTCGATGAAAACCGCGAAATGGCTCGCGGTCGGCCGTCTCGACTTCAACACGGAAGGCCTGCTGCTGCTGACGACGTCGGGCGATCTGGCGAACCGCTTCATGCATCCGCGCTACAGCGTCGAGCGTGAATACGCGGTGCGTGTGGTCGGCCAGTTGTCGGAGGCGATGAAGCAGAAGCTGCTGAAGGGCGTCGAACTCGACGACGGTCCGGCCAACTTCCTGCGCATTCAGGACGGCGGCGGCGAAGGCACGAATCATTGGTATCACGTCGCGCTGGCTGAAGGCCGCAATCGCGAAGTGCGCCGCATGTTCGAGGCGGCGGGTCTGATGGTGAGCCGCCTGATCCGTACGCGTCACGGTCCGATCGCGCTTCCGCGAGGTTTGAAGCGCGGCCGGTGGGAGGAACTCGAAGACAATCAAGTGCGCAGCCTGATGGAGTCGGTCGGCCTGAAGCTGCCGACAGCCGAGAAGGGCGGGCGCAATGCGGCGCCGCGCGTGCAACCCGATCCGATGCAGACGTCGATGGGATTCATCACGCGCGAGCCCGCGCTGAGCTCGCACGCGCGCATGACGCAGCAGCAGACGCCGGGACGCGGCGGGCGACGAGGTCAGCCGGGCGGCATGGCAGGCGGCTTCGGGCTCGGCGGCATGGGCGGATTCGGCGGCAACGCGGGCACGGGCAACGCCGGTGGCATGGGCCGTCGCGGCGGGCGCGAAGCGAACGGCAATCGCGTCGGCAACGAGCCGAACGGCAATCGTGGCAACGGCGGCCGGCAGGGTCCGCGCGGCGCTCGTCCGCAAGGCGCGACGCAGGGCATGGGCGGCGCGGGCAAGCGCGCCGCGGGCGCAAATGCGCCGCGTGGCAATCGCCAGGGCGGTGCGCAGCAGGGTTTGGGGCAGGGCAAGGCCGGCGGCAGCGCCAACCGGGGCGGGCGTAACCGCTCACGCGGTCGCTGACCGCGGTAAAGCGCAAAGAATGCACATATACGTCGCCGCGAATCGGGTGCGATGACTCGCGCCTGCTTCCGGTGACGAAAAACATGTGGCTGACGCTTCGGGATCGCGCAGACAGATCAACGTGAACTTGGGCTCAACAGGCTGAAAGAGCGCGTTACGTTTGTGTTTATCCTGAAAAATGGCTAAAATCACAAAGTCGCTGGGCACGTAGTTTTTTCGCTGCCCGGGTGCGACCTCGGTTGAAGAAGATGGGCGTTGCGCCCATTTTTTTTTGGCTTTTCGGTTCGGCATCTCGGGAGCAGGGGTGCGCGCCCGCATGAAGGCGCTCGCCCGCAGGTGTTTTGGCGTGGAGCGCGCGAAACACCTTGGAGTTACTGTGCAACTGACGGAATTGATAGAAACCACGGTCTCGGGCTTAGGCTACGAGCTTGTCGATCTCGAACGTTCGGGAGGCGGCATGTTGCGTGTCTATATCGACCAGCCGGCTGGTATCGCCATCGAAGACTGCGAGAAGGTCACGCGCCAGCTCCAATACTTGCTCGAAGTCGAGAACATCGATTACGACCGGCTCGAAGTATCGTCGCCGGGGCTCGACCGCCCGCTCAAGAAACTGGCGGATTTCGAGCGCTTCGCGGGGAGCGAAGTCTCCATCACGTTGAAAAAGCCGCTGGACGGGCGCAAATCGTTCCGTGGCATCTTGCACGCGCCTGACGGCGAAAAGATCGGATTGGAATTTGAAGGGAAGGACGGCGCTGCGATGCTCGATTTCACGCTCGCGGACCTCGATAAAGCACGTCTCGTCCCCAAGGTTGATTTTAGGAGCCGCAAACAATGAGTCGCGAAGTATTGATGCTGGCGGATGCGCTGGCACGCGAAAAGAACGTCAACAAGGACGTCGTGTACGCAGCGCTGGAAGCTGCGCTTGCTTCCGCAACGAAGAAGCTCTTCGAAGAAGACGTAGATATCCGCGTCGCCATCGACCGTGAGAGCGGCGAGCATGAAACCTTCCGCCGCTGGCGCGTCGTGCCGGACGAGGCCGGCCTGCAAGAGCCGGATCAGGAAATCCTGTTGTTCGAAGCGAAGGAGCAGAAGCCCGACGCGGAGGTGGACGACTTCATCGAGGAGCCGATTCCGTCGATCGAGTTCGGCCGCATCGGCGCGCAGGCCGCCAAGCAGGTCATTCTGCAGAAGGTGCGTGACGCGGAGCGCGAGCAGATCCTGAACGACTTCCTCGAGCGCGGGGAAAAAATTATGACCGGCTCGGTGAAGCGCCTGGACAAGGGCAATTTCATCGTCGAGTCGGGCCGGGTCGAGGCGCTGCTGCGCCGTGATCAGCTGATTCCGAAGGAAAATTTGCGCGTGGGCGACCGCGTGCGCGCATATATCGCGAAGGTGGACCGCACCGCGCGCGGTCCGCAGATCGAGCTCTCGCGCACCGCGCCCGAGTTTCTGATGAAGCTCTTCGAACTGGAAGTACCGGAAATCGAACAGGGGCTGCTGGAGATCAAGGCGGCAGCGCGCGATCCCGGTGTGCGTGCGAAAATCGGGGTGATCGCCTACGACAAGCGCATCGACCCGATCGGCACGTGCGTCGGCATCCGCGGTTCGCGAGTACAGGCCGTGCGCAACGAGCTCGGTGGCGAGAACGTCGACATCGTGCTATGGTCGGAAGACCCCGCGCAGTTCGTTATCGGCGCCCTCGCGCCGGCAGCCGTGCAGTCGATCGTCGTCGATGAAGAAAAGCACTCGATGGACGTCGTCGTGGACGAGAACGAGCTCGCCGTCGCCATCGGCCGTGCCGGCCAGAACGTGAGACTCGCGAGCGAACTCACCGGCTGGCAAATCAATATCATGACGCCGGACGAGTCGGCGTTGAAACAGAACGAAGAGCGTGGCAAGTTGCGCGACCTGTTCATGGCGCGTCTGGATGTGGACGAGGAAGTCGCCGACATCCTGATCGACGAAGGCTTTACGAGCCTCGAAGAAATCGCCTACGTGCCGCTCAACGAAATGCTCGAAATCGAAGCCTTCGACGAAGACACCGTGCACGAACTGCGCAACCGCTCACGCGACGCGCTGCTCACGATGGCGATCGCCAACGAAGAGAAAGTGGAAGGCGTCGCGCTCGATCTGAAGAGCCTCGATGGCATGGACAACGAGCTGCTTGCAAAGCTCGCGGAGCACCAGATTCAGACCCGCGACGAACTCGCGGAGCTGGCAGTCGATGAACTGGTCGAAATGACCGGTATGGAAGAGGATGCCGCTAAGGCGTTGATCATGAAAGCACGTGAACACTGGTTCCAGTGAGAAATGACCATGGCGCACTGATATTTGGCGGCCTGTTTGGCCGCGTGACCCCGATCTAACCGCAAGGATCTGTCCTTGCATCAAGAGGAATGAATGGCGAGTAACAACGTAGCCCAATTTGCCGCGGAACTCAAAATGCCTGCGGGCGTCCTGCTCGAGCAGTTGCAGGCGGCTGGCGTCCAGAAAGCGAGCGCGAATGACGACCTGTCCGAAACGGACAAGGCGCGTCTGCTCGATCATTTGCGCAAGTCGCACGGTTCCGCCGACGCCGACAAGCGCAAGATCACTTTGACCCGCCGGCATACGTCGGAAATCAAGCAATCCGACGCAACGGGTAAAGCTCGCACCATTCAGGTCGAGGTGCGCAAGAAGCGTGTTTTCGTGAAGCGTGACGAACCCGGTCTCGAGCAGGCCGAGGCGGCGCCGAATCACGTCGAAGAGCCGGAAGTCGACGAGGCCGAACTGCAGCGTCGCGAGGAAGAAGCGCGCCACGCCGCCGAGCAGCTCGAGCGCGAAGAGCGCGAACTGAAGGAGCAACAGGCGAAGCTCGAACGCGAAGAGGCCGAGCGCCGCGCCCGCGAGGAAGCGGCGGAAGCCGAGCGCAAGAAGCAAGAAGCGGAAGCGGCGCGCCGTGCGGCGGCCGCGGCTCAGGCCGCGGAAATCTCGCGTTCGGTGCAGTCCGCGCGTCAGGAAACGCGCACGCAACCGGCAGTCGAAGCGAAGCCGGAACCGAAGCAGGACGACACCGCTCGACGCGAAGCCGCGGAAAAGGCAGCGGAAGAGAAGGCTGCGAGCGAGCGTGCTGCTCAGCGTGAAGCCGCGAAGAAGGCGGAAGAAGACGCGAAAGCCAAGGCTGAAAAGACGCGTCTGGAGCAGGAAGCCATCGCGAAGCGCCGTGCAGCGGCGGAAGCCGAAGCGCGCGCGATCCGCGAAATGATGAACACCCCGCGCAAGGCGCAGGTGAAGGCGCCGGAACCCGCGCCCGCACCGAAGCCGGTGGAAGCGGCGAAGGCCGCCGAAGCAAAGGGCACGCTGCACAAGCCCGCGAAGCCGGAAGGCGCGCAGGCGGCACGTCCGGCGGCGAAGAAGCCGGCTGCAGGCGGTGCGACGACTCCCGCGTCGACGGCTCCGGCAGGCGCTGGCGACAAGAAGAAGGCCGGCAAGGGCGGCTGGCAGCAAGACGACGCCTCGAAGCGCCGCGGCATGAAGACACGCGGCGATTCGAGCGGCGGCGTTGATCGCGGCTGGCGCGGCGGTCCGAAGGGTCGCGGCAAGCATCAGGACCAGTCGACGTCTTTCCAGGCGCCGACCGAGCCGATCATCCGTGAAGTGCATGTGCCGGAAACCGTCTCCGTGGCCGACCTCGCGCACAAGATGTCGGTGAAGGCTTCGGAAGTCATCAAGGTGATGATGAAGCTCGGCCAGATGGTCACGATCAACCAGGTGCTGGATCAGGAAACGGCGATGATCGTCGTCGAGGAACTGGGCCATCGCGCGGTTGCGGCGAAGCTGGACGATCCGGAAGCGCTGCTCGTCGAAGGCGAAGCCACGGAAGACACGGCAGAAAAGCTGCCGCGTCCGCCGGTCGTCACCGTCATGGGCCACGTAGACCACGGCAAGACCTCGCTGCTGGACTACATCCGTCGCGCGAAAGTGGCGGCGGGCGAAGCGGGCGGCATCACGCAGCATATCGGCGCATATCACGTCGAAACGCCGCGCGGCGTCATCACCTTCCTCGACACGCCGGGTCACGAAGCCTTTACGGCAATGCGTGCGCGCGGCGCGAAAGCGACCGACATCGTCATTCTGGTGGTCGCGGCGGATGACGGCGTGATGCCGCAGACGAAGGAAGCGATCGCCCACGCGAAGGCGGGCGGCGTGCCGATCGTCGTCGCGATCAACAAGATCGACAAGCCGGAAGCCAACCCGGACCGCGTGAAGCAAGAGCTCGTCGCGGAAGGCGTGGTGCCGGAAGAGTACGGCGGCGATTCGCCGTTCATCGAAGTGTCGGCGAAGACTGGCCGCGGCATCGACGACCTGCTGGAAAACGTGTCGCTGCAAGCCGAAGTGCTGGAGCTGACCGCGCCGGTCGAGGCCGCTGCGAAGGGTCTCGTCATCGAAGCCAAGCTCGACAAGGGCAAGGGTCCGGTCGCGACCATTCTGGTGCAGTCGGGCACGCTGAATCGCGGCGATGTGGTTCTCGCGGGCAGCGCCTACGGCCGTGTGCGCGCTATGCTTGACGAAACCGGCAAGCCGACGAAATCGGCCGGTCCGTCGATCCCGGTGGAAATCCAGGGTCTTTCGGAAGTGCCGGCGGCGGGCGAGGAAGTCATCGTGCTGCCGGACGAACGCAAGGCGCGCGAAATCGCGCTGTTCCGTCAAGGCAAGTTCCGCGACGTCAAGCTGGCGAAGCAGCAGGCCGCCAAGCTCGAGAACATGCTGGAACAGATGGGCGAAGGCGAAGTGCAGAACTTGCCGCTCATCGTCAAGGCAGACGTGCAAGGCTCGCAGGAAGCGCTGGTTCAGTCGCTGCAGAAGCTGTCGACCAACGAAGTGCGCGTGCAGATCGTGCACAGCGCGGTCGGCGCCATCAGCGAATCGGACGTCAACCTGGCGACGGCGTCGAAGGCGGTCATCATCGGCTTCAACACGCGTGCGGATGCGCAAGCCCGCAAGCTGGCCGAGTCGAACGGCATCGACATCCGCTACTACAACATCATCTACGACGCAGTGGATGAGGTGAAGGCGGCGATGTCCGGCATGCTTGCGCCGGAGAAGCGCGAGACGGTGACGGGCATGGTCGAGGTGCGTCAGGTCATCCGCGTGCCGAAGGTCGGCCTGATCGCAGGTTGTATGGTGACGGACGGTGTCGTCAAGCGCTCCTCGTCGGTGCGCGTGATTCGCAACAACGTCGTGATCCACACCGGCGAGCTCGATTCGCTCAAGCGCTTCAAGGACGACGTGAAGGAAGTGCGTCAGGGCTTCGAGTGCGGTATGTCGATCAAGAACTTCAGCGACATCGTGGAAGGCGACCAGTTCGAAGTCTTCGAAGTGACGGAAGTGGCTCGCACACTGTAATGCGCTAGCCGCCGAGAAAAGGGCGGGGTGAGCCTGGCGGCTCGCTCCGCCCTTTTTGCTTCAGGCGGCGCGAAAAGAAACACGGAAACGACATCATGGCTAAAAGACGGACATCCACGAACCGCAACGTGCAGATTGCGGACCAGATTCAGCGCGATCTTTCGGAGCTCATGCGCGAGGTCAAAGACCCGCGCGTGGGTCTCGTGACGATTCAGAGCGTCGAGCTCACGCCCGACTACGCCCACGCGAAGGTCTATTTCACGACGCTCACCGGCGATCCGAAACAGACCGAGCAGGGTCTGAATCACGCCGCGGGACATCTTCACAATATGCTGTTCAAGCGCCTGCATATCCACACGGTGCCGACGCTGCATTTCCACTATGACCAGACGATCGAGAAGGCCGTCGAAATGTCGCGCCTGATCGACGAAGCGAACGCTTCGCGTGCGAAGGATGCCGACGATGGTCAGGAAGGCGCCTGAGCGATGAGCGGTTCGAAGAACGAGGCGCGGCCGAAGATTGCGCGCCGCGCGCTGGATGGCGTGCTGTTGCTCGACAAGCCGCTCGGGCTGTCGAGCAACGACGCGCTCATCAAGGCGAAGCGGATTTATCTCGCGAAAAAGGCGGGCCACACGGGCACGCTCGATCCGCTTGCGACGGGCTTGCTGCCGCTGTGCTTCGGCGAAGCGACGAAGTTTTCGCAAGATCTGCTCGATGCCGACAAAGCATATGAAGCGACCATGCGACTGGGGATTCGCACGACGACCGGCGATGCCGAAGGCGAGGCCATCGACACGCGTGACGTTACGTGCGACGAGGCGGCGGTTTCCGAAGCGATGACGAAGTTTCTCGGCGACATCATGCAGGTCCCGCCGATGTACTCCGCTCTGAAGCGCGACGGCAAGCCGCTTTACGAATACGCGCGTGCGGGTCAGACGGTGGAACGCGAAGGTCGCCAGGTGACGATTCACGCGTTGCGGCTGCTCGCATGCGCATTGCCGCTCGTGACGTTTCGCGTAACGTGCAGCAAGGGCACGTATGTGCGCACGCTGGCGGAAGATATTGGCGAGGCGCTCGGATGCGGCGCGCATCTGACGGCGCTGCGGCGCACGGGCGTCGGCGCGTTGACTCTGGAGCACGCGGTCACGCTGGACGAACTGACCGGCATGAACGAAGCAGAGCGCGATGCACGGCTTCAGCCCGTCGATGCGCTTCTTTCGACCTTTCCCGCGGTCCAGTTGAACGATGAAGCGACGAAGCGCTTCCTGCACGGCCAACGCCTGCGTTTGGCTGACGTCGTCGAAACTCGTCTCGAAGAAGGCCGCGTGCGCGTCTATGCGCAGGGCGGCGGTCGCTTGCTCGGCGTGGCGCGCGCGGGCGAAGGTGTGCTTGCGCCCGAGCGGCTGATCGTTACAGCGCAATGAAAAAGAGCCCGATTGATCGATCAATCGGGCTCTTTTCTTTCTACAGCGACAATTCGGTCAATGCGCCGCCGACGCCGCCGCTGCCGAATCCCCGCCGCCCGAACGCTCGGGCCGTGTGATCCAGATCAGCGCGATCAGCGCGACGAAAATCCCCGCCGAGATATAAAACATGTCGTTCACGCCGAGTTGCGCGGCCTGCTGTGTCGCCATGCTGTTGTACAGGCCGTAGGACTGTTCCTTCGAGAAGCCGAGCGTGCCCATCTGCTGCATCGAGTTTGCGAAGACAGGGTTATACGAGTTGGCCTGCTCGACGAGTTGCGCGTGATGCACGATCGAGCGATGCTCCCACGCCGTCGAAAAGATCGACGTGCCGATGCCGCCGCACATGATCCGCACGAAGTTCGACAAGCCCGACGCCGCAGGAATCCGATGCCCAGGCAAGCCCGACAGCGTGATCGACACGAGCGGAATGAAGAAGCCCGCCATGCCGATGCCTTGAATCACCGTCGGCAACGTGAGCGCCCACGTATCGACGCCGGTCGTATAGCGCGAGCGCATCCAGAAGCACAACGCGAACACGAGAAACGCCGCGGTCGCGATATAGCGCGGATCGGTTCGAGGCAGGAACTTCCCGGTGATCGGTGAAAGCAGGATCGCGAACAGGCCGACTGGCGCCATCACGAGGCCGGCGTTCGTCGCGGTGTAGCCGATATCGGTTTGCAGCCATAGCGGCAGCAGCACCAGGTTGCCGAAATAGAGCCCGTAGCCGATCGACAGCGCGATCGTCCCGCCGGTGAAATTGCGCAGTTCGAACAGCGACAGGTCCACGACCGGATGCTCCGCCGTCAGCTCCCACACGATGAAGAAGGCGAACGAGATCACCGCGATCAGCGCGAGCACGACGATCGTCGTCGAGTTGAACCAGTCGAGATCCTTGCCCTTGTCTAGCATGACCTGCAGCGAGCCCACCCAGATTACCAGCAGCGCGAGCCCGACGGTGTCGATCGGCGACTTGCGGATCGCGGAGTCACGATCCCGGAAGATCGCGAACGTGGCGATCGCCGCGGCGATTCCGACCGGAATGTTCACGTAGAAGATCCAGGGCCACGAGATGTTGTCCGAGATCCAGCCGCCGAGCACCGGACCCGCGACAGGTGCGATGAGCGTGGTCATCGACCACATCGAGAGCGCCATCGGCGCTTTTTCGCGCGGATAACTCGCGAGCAGGAGGGTCTGCGACAGCGGGATCATCGGGCCGGCGACCGCGCCTTGCAGCACGCGCGCGGCAAGCAGAAACGGCAGCGTCGGCGCAAGGCCGCAGAGCCACGACGCGAGCACGAACAGGATGATCGAGCCGAGGAAGAGCCGCACCTGGCCGATGCGCTGCGTGAGCCAGCCCGTGAGCGGCACCGAGATCGCATTGGCGACCGCGAACGACGTGATGACCCACGTGCCCTGATCCGATGACACGCCGAGGTCGCCGGATATCGATGGAATCGAGACGTTCGCGATCGACGTGTCGAGCACGTTCATGAACACCGCGAGCGATACGGCAATCGTCCCGATGACGAGTTTTCCGCCCGACAGCGGGGGATGAACGACGTTTTGCGAAGACATTGGGCGAGTCCGCTTACATCAGCTTGGCGGCCGATGCGGACTTCGTCGCCTTGCCGCGCGCCGACGATGTGCTCTGCGCCGACGAACCCGTGCCCGTGCCCGCATTCTGCTGGATGATGCGCGCGATTTCCTGATCGGCCTGCGCGCCGTAGTTGTCGAACACGTTGGTCTGGTACACCGTGTTCCGCGCGTTGCCGAGCTGGCCGCCTTCCTCGTTCTTGATCGTCACGTCGACGTTCATCGAGAGGCCGATACGCAGCGGATGCTGCTCCAGTTCCTTCGGATCGAGTTCGATACGCACCGGCAGGCGCTGCACGACCTTGATCCAGTTGCCCGTCGCGTTCTGCGCGGGCAGCAGCGAGAACGCCGAGCCCGTGCCGGCCGAGAAGCCGATGACCTTGCCGTGATACACGACGCTCGAACCGTACAGATCGGCAGTCAGTTCCACCGGCTGGCCGATGCGCATGTGCTTAAGTTGGACTTCCTTGAAGTTCGCATCGACCCACACGGCGTTGAGCGGCACGATCGCCATCAGCGGATTGCCCGGCGCGACGCGCTGGCCGACCTGCACCGAACGCTTCGCGACGTAGCCCGTCACCGGCGCCGGCAGCGTGTTGCGCGCGAAGTTGATGTACGAGTCGCGGACCTTGGCGGCGGCCGCAAGCACATTAGGATGCTCGGCGATCGTCGTGTTTGCCGTAAGCGAGCGGTTCGACGCGAGTTCCTGCTCGGCGGCGTCGAGCGCGGCCTGCGCGCTACGGACGGCGTCGCGTGCGTGCGAGATTTCTTCCTGCGACACCGCGCCCGTCTGTGCGACCTGCATGCGGCGCTTCAGATCGTCCTGCGCGCGCGACAGATCCGATCTGCGCAATGCGATCTGCGCTTCGTACTGGTTGTTGTTGACGAAGAACGTGCGGACCTGACGCACCGTCTGCGCGAGATTCGCTTCGGCCTGGTCGAGCGCGACCTTCGAATCGGCCGGATCGAGCGCGACGAGCGGGTCGCCCACTTTCACAGTCTGCGTGTCGTCCGCGTTCACCGAGATCACCGTACCGACGACCTGCGGCGTGATCTGCACGACGTTGCCGTTGACGTACGCATCGTCGGTGGCTTCGTGAAAGCGCGCGACGAGGAAGTAATACAGCCCGTACGCGACAGCGGCGATGACGATGACCAGCACGATCAGCGTCATCAGCCGGCGGCGTTTGCCGTTGTTTTGCTTCGGCGCTGGCGCGGCCGCGGTTTGTTGAGGGTCGCTCATGAAAGACTCCGAATATTCCGTATTGGTCTGATGCGTGTTCTTGTGCGCGGCTTACTTCGATGGCGTGGCCTGATTTGCCGCTTGCGTGTTCGCCTGATTCTGCCCGCTGCCGTCGATCGCGAGATTCGTGCTCGTCGCGTCGAAGCCACCGCCGAGCGATTTGATCAGCGCGATTTGCAGATCGGTGCGCTTCAGGCGCAGGTTCGTTACGGTCTGCTCGTTGGCGAGACGGTTTTCGTCGGCGTTGAGCACCTGCAACTGCGGCGACAGGCCGGCCTTGTAGCGGATTACCGCGAGCTGATACGCGCTCGTCGCCGCCGCGAGCGCGCGCTGCGCATCCGCCATCTGTTTGTCGAGCGAGCGGATCGCGGAAATGTTGGTCGCGACATCGTTCATCGCATTGATGAGCGTCTGATTGTAGTTCGCGACATTGCCCTCGAAGTCGGCGTAACGGCCCTTCAACTGGGCGCGCAGGGCGCCGGCATCGAAAATCGGCAGATGCACCGCCGGCCCGATCTGGATCTGGCGGCTGCTCGCCTGCAGGAAGCGGCTCCAGCCGAACGCGTCGAAACCGAAGGCCGCCGCGAGGTTGATGTCCGGGAAGAACTCGGCTTTCGCTTCCTTGATGTTGTGCGTCGCGGCTTCTACCTGCCAGCGCGCGGCGACGATATCCGGGCGGCGCGCGATGAGGTCGGCGGGAACGTTGTCCGGCAGCGTCATGTTGACGTTCGGATCGATCACGGGCTTGGCGATCTGCAGACCGCGGTCCGGGCCCTTGCCAAGCAGCGCGGCGAGCTGATAGCGGACGGTTTCGATTTGTCCGTCGAGCTCGGTCATATTGGTCTGGCTCGTCGCGACGTTGCCTTCCGCCGTGCGGCTCTCGACCCTGGTGTCGAGCCCGGCCGCGACCCGTCCGTTCGTGATGCGCCCGACGTCCTGCCGGTTCGCGATCTCGCGCTGGGCGACGTCACGCAGCGCGTACAGCAGCGCGAGCTGGTTGTACGTGCGCGCAACCGATGCCGCCAGCGTCACACGCGCCTGCTGCATGTCCGCTTCGGCGGCCTTCTCCTGCGACACCGCCATGTTCAGCCGCGAGCGATTCTTGCCCCACAGATCGAGTTCCCACGACGCGCTCGCGAGCACGTTGTTCTCGCTGAACCAGGTGCCGCCGTAGGGTGGCGGGAAGAGGGCGTTGGCCGAATACAATTCGCGCGTCCACGAATACGATCCGTTGACCTTCGGATAGAGCGCCGAGCGTGACGTTTCGATATATGACGACGCCTTCGCGATCCGCGACTGCGCCTGCGCGATGGTGGGATTGTCCGCGAGCGCCTCGTCGATCAGTCGCGGCAACTGCGGATCGCCGAACTGCTTCGCCCAATCGAGCGCCGGCCATTGGCCGCCTTGTCCCGGCAGGCTTTGCGTAGCCTCGAAGTTTTCAGGCGCGGCAATCTGCTTGTCGCTCGAGATGCCTGCGTAGTTCGCGCAACCGGCAAGCGCGAGCGCGGCTATTGCGGCGACCACGGCGCTATTGACACGGCGCTCGCCGCGCAGCGCGGACAGGGAAAGCTGTTTCATATCTCGTTTCTTGAGATGAGACTTAAAGATGGACGTTGCAATCATTTTGTAGGCTGCCGACGACAAATTTGCTTGTCATCGCAATGACGTACCAGGCTTATCGTTTCCGGCGAGCAACGATGCCACGGAGGGATCACAGGAGTTGGCCAGAATCCGGCGCAGCATGCTCTTCAGGAAGCCCACTTCTTCGGGCGTGAAGCCCGCGAGGAGGTTGTCCAGCACGCGCGTAAAGATGGCGGGAATCTTCTCGGCCGTTGCCTGGCCTTCGTCCGTCAGCGCGAGGCGCACGACGCGCCGGTCTTCCTCGCTGCGGACGCGCGAAAGCAAGTCACGTTTTTCCAGCCGGTCGATGAGGCGCGTCACGGCGCTCGCGTCTATGCCGTATTCACGAGCGATGTCCGCGGCCGTCAGGCACTTGCCGACCGCCAGCATGAAGAGGATGCTCGCCTGTGTGCTCGTGATGCCCAGTTCGGAGGTCGTGTGTTGCGTGACCATGTTCCACATGGTCGAGCGCACCCGGCTGATCAGGTAGCCGACGCTCTCGGCGAGCACGTAATCGCCGATCGCCGCAGATTTCGGAGCGTCGCTCATGGAAAATATTATGCGGTTGCAATAGTTGACTAGGCAGGATTATAGGGGGGCATTTCAGTCGCTGCAAGAAGCTTTTCTGAATCTGCTTAACAATCCAATCCATGCGGGTGCGATGGGGGCTCCTGCCTGGCCGTCTTACGGGTTGCGTCCTATTGCAAGGGAAGGACATCCATGCGTGCTATAATTTACGGTTCTCACCGCGCCGGGCCCGCGTAGTCATGCTTGCATGACGGTTTCAAGGGGGGCTTGCCGAGCCATGAAGTCTCACTGAAGAGACTCGCTCCGACGGCGCACAACCAAGACATCTCTATATGACTCGCGCCCTCCGCAATATCGCCATCATTGCCCACGTCGACCACGGCAAGACCACGCTCGTCGACCAGTTGCTCCGTCAGTCGGGCACGTTCCGGGAAAACCAGCAGGTCGCCGAGCGCGTCATGGACTCGAACGACATCGAAAAGGAACGTGGCATCACGATCCTGGCGAAGAACTGCGCTGTCGAATACGAAGGCACGCACATCAATATCGTCGATACGCCGGGACACGCCGACTTCGGCGGTGAAGTGGAGCGCGTGCTGTCGATGGTCGACTCCGTGCTGCTGCTCGTCGACGCAGTCGAAGGCCCGATGCCGCAAACGCGGTTCGTGACGAAAAAGGCGCTCGCGCTGGGTCTCAAGCCGATCGTCGTCATCAACAAGGTGGACCGTCCGGGCGCGCGTATCGACTGGGTGATCAACCAGACCTTCGATCTGTTCGACAAGCTCGGCGCGACCGAAGAGCAGCTCGACTTCCCGGTGGTGTATGCGTCGGGTCTGAACGGCTACGCCGGCCTCGACCCCGAAGTGCGCGAAGGCACGATGCGCCCGCTCTTCGAAGCCATTCTCGAACACGTGCCGGTGCGTCCGGCCGATCCTGACGGTCCGCTGCAACTGCAGATCACGTCGCTCGACTACAACTCGTACGTCGGACGTATCGGCGTGGGCCGTGTCGCGCGTGGCCGCATTCGTCCTGGCATGCAGGTGGCGGTGCGGTCGGGTCCGGACGGCGCGATCATCAATCGCAAGATCAATCAGGTGCTGTCGTTCCACGGTCTCGAGCGGGTGCAGGTCGAAGAAGCGCAGGCCGGCGATATCGTGCTGATCAACGGTATCGAGGAAATCGGCATCGGCGTGACGATCTGCTCGCCGGATAACCCCGAAGCGCTGCCGATGATCACCGTGGACGAACCGACGCTCACGATGAACTTCCTCGTGAACTCGTCGCCGCTCGCGGGCAAGGAAGGCAAGTTCGTGACGAGCCGCCAGATTCGCGACCGTCTCACCAAGGAACTGAACCATAACGTGGCGCTGCGTGTGAAAGACACGGGCGACGAAACCACGTTCGAAGTGTCGGGCCGTGGCGAACTGCATCTGACGATTCTCGTCGAGAACATGCGCCGTGAAGGCTATGAGCTCGCGGTGTCGCGTCCGCGCGTCGTGCTGCAGGAAATCGATGGCGTGAAGTGCGAGCCGTATGAAAACCTGACGGTCGATATCGAAGACCAGCATCAGGGCGGCGTGATGGAAGAACTCGGCCGCCGCAAGGGCGAAATGCTCGATATGACCTCCGACGGCCGTGGCCGCACGCGTCTCGAGTACAAGATCTCGGCGCGCGGTCTGATCGGCTTTCAGAGCGAGTTCCTGACGCTCACGCGCGGCACGGGTCTGATGAGCCACACGTTCGATTCGTACGCGCCGGTAAAGGAAGGCTCGGTCGGCGAGCGTCGCAACGGCGTGCTGATCTCGCAGGACGATGGCGCCGCCGTGGCGTATGCACTGTGGAAGCTGCAGGATCGCGGCCGCATGTTCGTGTCGCCTGGGGATGCGCTCTATGAAGGTATGATCATCGGCATTCATAGCCGTGACAACGACCTCGTCGTGAACCCGATCAAGGGCAAGCAGTTGACCAACGTGCGCGCGTCGGGCACCGACGAAGCCGTGCGCCTCGTGCCGCCGATCCAGCTGTCGCTGGAGTACGCGGTCGAGTTCATCGACGACGACGAACTCGTTGAAGTCACGCCGCAATCGATCCGCCTGCGCAAGCGTCATCTGAAGGAGCACGAGCGCCGCCGCGCGAGCCGCGAGGCGAACGCCGAGTAAGCTTCAGGCATCGGTTCGCATTGACAGGGCAAAAGCCGCCTTCGGGCGGCTTTTCCTTTTTCGACTGCGTGCAAGAGTCCCTTGCTTATCTCGTGAAAGCCCGCACATGCTTGTTGCATAAAGGATGACGAGGTCGAGCGCATGCGGCGATCGGTCATATGACGATTGGTTCTGTGCTATGCTTCTCAGATTAGCTGTCGCTTTTTAGGTCCTTCCAAGCAGACTTGATTCGCGCAATCCGCTAAACGGTCAGGCCGTGGCGCGGAAGGTTTCGTAACCCGCACTTCCTCGAGAAACTCGAAGAAAGGTGAGCGTAAAATGATGAAGCAATTCCAGTCGAACTCCTATCTGTTCGGCGGTAATGCTCCGTACGTCGAAGAGTTGTACGAGCAATATCTCGATAATCCCGCGTCAGTGCCCGAGACCTGGCGAGCCTACTTCGACGCGTTGCAGAACGTGCCCGCTTCGGACGGCACGGCTCACAACGACGTGGCCCACGGCCCGATCGTCGAGTCTTTTGCCCAGCGCGCGAAGGCGAATGCCTTTCTGCCGCGTGAAAGCACTGGCGACCTCACCACCGCACGCAAGCAAGTCTACGTTCAATCGCTGATCGGGGCGTATCGCTTCCTCGGCACGCAATGGGCCAACCTCGATCCGCTCAAGCGCCGCGAGCGTCCGGCCATCCCCGAACTCGAACCCGGTTTCTACGACTTCACCGAAGCCGACATGGATCAGGTGTTCAACGCGAACAACCTGTACTTCGGTTTCGAGCAGGCATCGCTGCGTGACATCGTGAAGGCGCTGCGCGATACGTACTGCGGCACGATCGGCGCCGAATTCATGTACATCAGCGATCCGGAACAAAAGCGCTGGTGGAAGGAGAAGCTCGAGTCGATCCGCTCGACGCCGAACTTCTCCAATGAAAAGAAGAAGCACATCCTGAATCGCCTGACGGCGGCCGAAGGCCTCGAGCGTTTCCTTCACACCAAGTACGTCGGTCAGAAGCGCTTCTCGCTGGAAGGCGGCGAGAGCTTCATCGCGTCGATGGACGAAGTCGTGCGCCACGCCGGCAAGAGCGGCGTGCAGGAAATCGTCATCGGCATGGCGCACCGTGGGCGTCTGAACGTGCTGGTCAATACGCTCGGCAAGATGCCGGCGGACCTCTTCGCCGAATTCGAAGGCAAGCACGTCGATGACCTGCCGGCCGGCGATGTGAAGTACCACAAGGGCTTCTCGTCGGACGTGTCGACCGAAGGCGGCCCGGTTCACCTGTCGCTCGCGTTCAATCCGTCGCACCTGGAAATCGTGAATCCGGTGGTCGAAGGTTCGGCCAAGGCGCGTATGGACCGCCGCGGCGACGAAGAAGGTCTGCAAGTGCTGCCGGTGCAAGTGCACGGCGACGCGGCCTTCGCGGGCCAGGGCGTCGTGATGGAAACGCTGAATCTCGCGCAGACGCGCGGCTACGGCACGCACGGCACGCTGCACATCGTCATCAATAACCAGATCGGCTTCACCACGTCGGACCCGCGCGATGCGCGCTCGACGCTGTACTGCTCGGACGTCGTCAAGATGATCGAAGCGCCGGTGCTGCACGTGAACGGCGACGATCCCGAAGCCGTCGTACTCGCCACGCAGCTCGCGATCGACTTCCGCATGAAGTTCCACAAGGACGTGGTCGTCGACATCATCTGCTTCCGCAAGCTCGGCCACAACGAGCAGGATACCCCCGCGGTCACGCAGCCGCTGATGTACAAGACCATCGCGAAGCATCCGGGCACGCGCGCCGTCTACGCGGAAAAGCTCGTGCAGCAAGGCGTGATCACGGCCGACGACGCGGACAAGTACGTCAAGGAATATCGTCAGGCGATGGACGAAGGCCATCACACGATCGATCCTGTGCTCTCGAACTACAAGAGCAAGTACGCGGTCGACTGGGTGCCGTTCCTGAACCGCAAGTGGACGGACGCGGCCGACACCGCCGTGCCGCTCGCCGAACTGAAGCGTCTCGCCGAGCGCATCACGACGATTCCCGAGAACTTCAAGGTTCACCCGCTCGTCGAGCGCGTGATCAACGACCGCCGCGCGATGGGTCTCGGCGAAGCCAAGCTCGACTGGGGCATGGGCGAGCATCTCGCGTTCGCGTCGCTGGTCGCATCGGGCTACGCCGTGCGTCTGACGGGCCAGGACTCGGGCCGCGGCACGTTCACGCACCGTCACGCCGTGCTGCACGATCAGAACCGCGAGCGCTGGAACGACGGCACGTACATTCCGCTGCAGAACATCGCGGAAGGCCAGGCCAAGTTCACGGTGATCGATTCCGTGCTGTCCGAAGAAGCGGTGCTCGGTTTCGAGTACGGCTATTCGACGGCCGAGCCGAACACGTTCGTCGCGTGGGAAGCGCAGTTCGGCGACTTCGTGAACGGCGCGCAAGTCGTGATCGACCAGTTCATCTCGTCGGGCGAAGTGAAGTGGGGCCGCGTCTCCGGTCTCACGATGATGCTGCCGCACGGCTACGAAGGTCAGGGTCCGGAGCACTCGTCGGCGCGTATCGAGCGCTTCCTGCAACTGTGCGCGGATCACAACATGCAAGTGGTCCAGCCGACGACGCCGGCGCAGGTCTTCCATCTGCTGCGCCGTCAGATGATCCGCCTGTTCCGCAAGCCGCTCATCATCTTCACGCCGAAGTCGCTGCTGCGCCACAAGGAAGCCGTGTCGGATCTGGCGGAACTGTCGAAGGGCTCGTTCCAGCCGGTCATCGGCGAAGTGGAAGAAGGGATCGAGGCGAAGAAGGTCAAGCGTGTGATCGTGTGCTCGGGCCGCGTGTACTACGACCTCATCGCGCATCGCCGCGAAGCGAAGAGCAACGATGTCGCCATCGTGCGTATCGAGCAGCTGTATCCGTTCGCGCACAAGCAGTTCGACGCGGAACTCAAGAAGTATGAGAACGCGACCGAAGTGGTCTGGGTGCAGGACGAGCCGCAAAACCAGGGCGCCTGGTTCTACGTCGAGCACCATCTGCGCGAAGGCATGCGCGAAGGCATGAAGCTGGCCTACAGCGGCCGTCCGGCTTCGGCTTCGCCGGCGGTCGGCTACTACGCGAAGCACTACGAGCAGCAGAAGGCGCTCGTGGAAGGCGCGTTCGGCCGCCTGAAGGGCGCGCAGGTCATCGCGAAGTAATCAACGCTTGAGAGACCGGGCGCGCGCGCCGCAGCCCGGTCCCGACGCTCGAACACACAGACACGCATTAGGACAATACAGAAATGGCTATCGTAGAAGTCAAGGTTCCCCAGCTTTCCGAGTCGGTCTCGGAAGCGACCATGCTGCAATGGAAGAAGAAGCCGGGCGAGGCTGTCGCCCAGGACGAAATCCTCATCGAAATCGAAACCGACAAGGTCGTGCTCGAAGTGCCCGCGCCGTCCGCAGGCGTGCTCGCGCAAGTGATCAAGCACGACGGCGATATCGTTGCCGCCGACGAAATCATTGCCAAGATCGACACCGAAGCGAAAGCGGGCGAAGCGGTCGCCGCTGCCGGCGACTCCGAAGTGAAACCCGCGCCCGTAGCTGAAGCGGCCGCCGCGACGGCAGCTCCCGCAGTCGCGCAGGCATCGGCGGGTTCGACCGGTGGTGCAGCATCGCCCGCGGCGACGAAGATTCTGGCCGAGAAGGGCGTGTCGGCGGATCAGGTTTCCGGCTCGGGTCGTGACGGCCGCATCACGAAGGGCGACGCGCTCGCCGCTTCGGCGTCCGCACCCGCCGCCAAGGCTGCCGCGCCGGCTCCGGCCGCCGCGCCCGCGCGCGCCGCCAAGCCCTCGCTGCCGCAAGTTTCGGCGCCGGCATCGGCGGATCAATGGCTCAAGGACCGTCCGGAACAGCGCGTGCCGATGTCGCGTCTGCGCGCGCGTATCGCCGAGCGTCTGCTCGAATCGCAGCAAACCAACGCCATCCTGACGACGTTCAACGAAGTCAACATGGCGCCCGTCATGGATCTGCGCAACAAGTACAAGGATCGCTTCGAGAAGGAACACGGCGTGAAGCTCGGCTTCATGTCGTTCTTCGTGAAGGCCGCCGTGCACGCGCTGAAGAAGTTCCCGCTCGTGAACGCTTCGATCGACGGTAACGACATCGTGTATCACGGCTACTTCGACATCGGTATCGCGGTCGGTTCGCCGCGCGGTTTGGTGGTGCCGATCCTGCGTAATGCCGATCAAATGAGCCTCGCCGACATCGAGAAGAAGATCGCCGAATTCGGCCAGAAAGCGAAGGACGGCAAGCTGTCGATCGAAGAAATGACCGGCGGCACGTTCTCCATCTCGAACGGCGGCGTGTTCGGCTCCATGCTGTCGACGCCGATCATCAACCCGCCGCAGTCCGCGATTCTCGGCGTGCATGCCACGAAGGAACGCGCGGTCGTGGAGAACGGCCAGATCGTGATCCGCCCGATGAACTACCTCGCGCTGTCGTACGACCACCGCATCATCGACGGCCGCGAAGCCGTGCTGTCGCTCGTCGCGATGAAGGACGCGCTGGAAGATCCGGCCCGTCTGCTGTTGGACCTGTAAGAACTCAGTGCCTTCGATGCGCGCGATAGGCTCGCGCGCATCGCATGAGGCTGCTCCGCATGAGCGGAGATAGACCAAGGAAAGTCATGTCCAAAGAATTTGATGTCGTCGTGATCGGCGCGGGCCCTGGCGGCTATATCGCGGCGATTCGCGCAGCGCAGCTCGGCAAGACGGTTGCGTGTATCGAGAAGTGGAAGAATCCGGCCGGCGCGCTGAAGCTCGGCGGAACGTGCCTGAACGTGGGCTGCATTCCGTCGAAGGCGCTGCTCGCGTCGTCGGAAGAATTCGAGAATGCGTCGAAGCATCTGGCCGATCACGGCATCAGCGTGTCGGATGTGAAGCTCGATGTGTCGAAGATGCTCGCCCGCAAGGACGGCATCGTCGAGAAGATGACGAAGGGCATCGAGTTCCTGTTCCGCAAGAACAAGATCACGTGGCTCAAGGGGCACGGCAAGTTCACGGGCAAGAACAACGCCGGCGTGCAGATCGAAGTCTCGGGCGAAGGCGAGACGGAAGTCGTTACGGCGAAGAACGTCATCATCGCGACGGGCTCGAAGGCACGTCATCTGCCGAACATTCCGGTGGACAACACGTTGATCGCCGACAACGAAGGCGCGCTCTCGTTCGACTCGGTGCCGAAGAAGCTCGCCGTGATCGGCGCGGGCGTGATCGGTCTGGAACTCGGCTCGGTGTGGCGTCGTCTGGGTGCGGACGTGACCGTGCTCGAAGCGCTGCCGCAATTTCTCGGCGCCGCCGACGAAGCCCTCGCCAAGGAAGCCGCGAAGCAGTTCAAGAAGCAGGGCCTCGACATTCACCTCGGCGTGAAAATCGGCGAAGTGAAGACGACGGGCAACGGCGTGTCGATCGCTTACACGGATAACGCGGGCAACGCGCAAACGCTGGTAGCGGACCGCCTGATCGTGTCGATCGGCCGCGTGCCGAACACCGATAACCTCGGTCTGGAAGCGATCGGCCTGAAGGCCAACGAGCGCGGTTTCATCGACGTCGACGATCATTGCGCGACGAGCGTGCCGAACGTGTACGCAATCGGCGACGTCGTGCGCGGCCCGATGCTCGCGCACAAGGCGGAAGACGAGGGCGTGGCGGTGGCGGAGATCATCGATGGTCAGAAGCCGCACATCGACTACAACTGCGTTCCGTGGGTCATCTACACGGAACCGGAAATCGCGTGGGTCGGCAAGACCGAACAGCAGCTCAAGGCCGAAGGCCGCGAGTACAAGACCGGCCAGTTCCCGATGATGGCCAACGGCCGCGCATTGGGCATCGGCAAGGCTGAAGGCTTCGTCAAGATGATCGCGGACGCGAAGACCGACGAAATCCTCGGCGTGCACGTGATCGCCGCCGACGCGTCGGATCTGATCGCGGAAGCGGTCGTCGCGATGGAGTTCAAGGCGGCGTCGGAAGACATCGGCCGTATTTGCCATCCGCATCCGTCGCTGTCGGAAGTGATGCGCGAAGCGGCGCTGGCCGTCGACAAGCGCGCGCTGAACATGTAAGAAGCTCGGCTTCGGGCAGTAAGGCATCGCACACGAAGGCGAGCGGATGAAACCGCTCGCCTTCGTCACTTCATACGGCAGAAGATGAACGTCACCGAATACTACGAAAGCGAACTGCGCACGCGGGGTTATCAATCGGATGAGGCGCAGCTCGCGGCGGTCGCGCGCCTGCAGCGCTGCTACGAGGAGTGGGTCGCCTACAAGGGCCGCCGCTCCAACGCGCTCAAGAAGTTTCTCGTGCGTCCGGACCTGCCGCGCGGTGTCTACCTGTGGGGCGGCGTCGGGCGCGGCAAGAGCTTTTTGATGGACAGCTTCTATGCCGTCGTGCCCGTGCAGCGCAAAACGCGCCTGCATTTTCACGAGTTCATGCGCGAGGTGCATCGCGAGCTGGAAGAGCTGAAAGGGCAGGCCGATCCGCTCGACGAACTCGCGAAACGCATCGCCAAGCGTTTCAGATTGATCTGCTTCGACGAATTCCATGTCTCGGATATCGCCGACGCGATGATTCTCTATCGCCTGCTCGACCGCCTCTTCAAGAACGGCGTGCAGTTCGTGATGACGTCCAATTACCAGCCGGACACGCTGTATCCGGAAGGGCTGCATCGCGATCGTCTTCTGCCTGCGATCGAGCTCATCAAGGAACATCTCGACGTGCTCAACGTCGACGCCGGCACCGACTACCGCAAGCGCACGCTGTCGCAGGTGAAGGCGTATCACACGCCGCTCGGGGCGGCGGCGAGCGAGGCGTTGCGCGCGGACTACGCAAAGCTCGCGGCCGTCCCCGACGAAAGCCCGATCCTGCACATCGAAAAGCGCGAGATCAAGGCGCTGCGCCGTGCCGACGGCGTCGTGTGGTTCGACTTCGCGACGCTCTGCGGCGGGCCGCGCTCGCAGAACGACTATCTGGAACTGTCGAACCGGTTTCATGCGGTGATCTTGTCGGACGTACCGCAGATGACGCCACGCATGGCGTCCGAGGCGCGTCGCTTCACGTGGCTCATCGATGTGTTCTATGACCACAAGGTGAAGCTGCTGATGTCGGCAGCCGTGCCCGCGGAAGAGCTGTACGTGGAAGGGCCCATGGCCAACGAATTCGCGCGCACGGTGTCGCGCATCATCGAGATGCAGTCGAAGGAGTATCTCGAGGCGCCACGGCGCGTCGCGGATATTTCGCTCACCTAATACGAGTATCAAAAATCTGCGATAGGCCAATCGGCATAAGGCTTTGGTGGGGCGGCCTCAAATCTGAAGTGCAACACCTGTCTCATATAAGGTGTTGCGATGAACGAAAGAACCCAGTACAAGCAAC
>NZ_JALQDI010000013.1:0-244 GCF_023631305.1 Caballeronia sp. INML3B | reverse complement strand
AAGGCGGCCGGCGCAAGAATCCGCCGCAGCAAAAGCGCGGCAAGCGCAGCGACGCGGGACCGGCGACCGTCGAGAGCGCGGCTGCTGCAGCCGTCGACGACGTGTTCGCCTACGTGACCTCGCCGGCCTTCGACGCCGACAACGGTTCGGCCGGCGTGCGCGCCCCGATGCTGCGACGCGGCCGCAATGCACCGCAAAAGCGCGTGCTGGAACCGGACGAAGACGCGCCGAAGCTGCACAAGGT
>NZ_JALQDI010000012.1:0-121063 GCF_023631305.1 Caballeronia sp. INML3B | reverse complement strand
GCGACCCTTGCATCAGCAAGCCAGCCTCACGACTCTAAACACTAAACCCGCTGTTGCACTTCATCCTTGAAACCGCCTGGCTATTTCAAGATTCGGATCACTCCGATTTGCCGGCTTTCGGGTACTCGGTATCGTCGATGCCGGTTATGAGTCAGCAAATTGGAGAAATTACCGTGAAGCCCTACCGCGACATGTCCGACGAAGAATGGCAGATGGTCGCACCGCTGCTTCCCGAACTGCGCCCCCGTCTGGAACTGCGGGGCCGGCCGCTCGCCAACACCCGCGCCGTGCTCAACGGTGTGCTCTGGGTGATGTACAGCGGCGCGTCGTGGTCCACGCTGCCACGCAAGTATCCGTCGTATCAGACGTGCCACCGGCGTTTCAAGACGTGGCACGAATCGGGCGTGCTGTTGCGCGAGCCTTGTGGCGCGGGCCTCGGCGGGCGCGGGCGTAGGTTCTGACTGGGGTTTTGCAGGCTAATTGTCCCAGTAGTGTCCCAGCAATTCAAGAACGTCGAGTGTCCAATGCGCGTCGCGGTACATTGGGGATGCCATGAACTATTGGCAGGGGAATGCCTTAGCGAGAGCGATCATCGTTTCCATACGACCGCTCTCATGCAAATGTTCTGGATTGTCTCGGAGCCATTTCGTCACGATACGGACGAGTTGGTCATTGGAAATCCCGTTCGCGGGCAGACAGATGGCCGGTTTCCCGTACATGCTAGATGTCAGACCTACCGCGTCGAGAAAGCCCGAGAGATAGCCTATGCACCAAAGTGATCCGGCGAGTTCTGCGTCTGACAGTTGTCCGCCATCCTGCTGCTTTACTGTCGCGCTGCAAGCGCCAAGAAGGTCTTCGCCGGATGGCCCGGCTGAACATGCATAGGTGTGCCACGACAGTAGAGAAACGAGTATCGCGCAGCGAGTAAGGACACGCATCATCGGTTTGTCCTAAGTTGGCTAAGCGTTCTTCTTTAGGAATTCGGCGACTTCGACTTCCTTAGTCTTAGGGAAGACCCAACCGCCGAGCGGACTGTTCCATCTTCCTTTGAGTTCTTTCAAACCTTCCTTCAATCCCTTGGTATTCCCCTTGACAATGAATGACCGTACCTGACCGTCCTTTTCATAGTCCTCCATGTAGACGCTCTCGCCCTTCAGCACCTTCTTCAATGTTGCGGCCTTCTCACGAGCGGCTGCTTCTGATGGCCGTGCGATTGGAGTTCCTGATGTAAGAAGTTTTACATTAATCGACAACTGGTTGAACAACTGTTCTTTGAAGTCTGTAATGTTCGAATAAGCACCGGTAAGTCCGATCTTCTGCATCTTTCCTTCGAACTCTTTGAGCGCCTTGTACTGGTCGATGTCAAGTTTCGTAGGGTCAATGCTGCGGGAGGAGAAGTAAACCATCACCGGTCTCTCGTGTTGAATAAACCATTCAATCTCTTCCGCCGTACCACTCTCACTGACGCCCGTCGGAGAACCGAGTCGGGTCCAGAAAACGCCGATCGCCATGTCGCAGGTGGTGACCAGTTGATCGTTGATCACGCCCTGTGCGCGGTTCCCCATGAGAGGTGCTGAGTGAGTTTCCCATTTCACTGGCAAAAGAACCACGTTGATCGCTTCCGAGTTAACGTTGTTCCAGCGTGCGATAACCTCGGGTATCGCTTCTCGCTCTTCCGTCACGTCTCCGGGGCTTGCGACCAGAACCTTGAACACTTTTGCATCGAACGCCATAAAGATTAGCTCCATGAATGTAGTTGTGGTTTTCTACTGACGTATATTGTGAGGGCGGCTATGTGCTTTGACAACGTGCCCTTGTAGCGCCTATGGACGCTGCCCTGAGCCGTCTCCCTAGGCTGCTCGCTCAGGCACCTCCCGGCCCAATTTTGCTTCACCTATTCGCGGGCACTTACGCCGCCCATGCGCGCCCACACGCCCCCGTACGCCCGCGTGCGCGTTTTATTAGAGCGGGCGCTCGCGCATGTAGGCACCTCTGAGTAACCGCCGCACGGCAGGTGACAGCCCACGCCCTGCGGCGAGCTTCGGCCAGCCGGTGACAGTGACCGGTCGAACAGCCGCCACGCATGCCTTCATCTCCCTGAATGAATCGCGCCGCACCTGCCGCAGAATGCGCAGCGGTCGGATCGAGAGCCAGCGACAGTGCACGAATGTTCAAAGTTATGTGCATGCCTGCAACTAGATGCACGAAAATTCTTGACTCGGTAATTTCATGCATGCACATTGATCGCTCAAATGATTCGTGCAGGGAGCGCACAATGGGACGAGAGGACGGACGTGTATTCGCGTACTGCCGTGTGTCCACGGTGGAGCAGGACACAGCCGCACAGGTGGCCGAGATTCGAAGGGCGAGGGACGTGCAGGACAAGCGCATCGTGTGCGAGAACATCAGCGGCGCTGTACCGGCAGCAGAGAGGCCATTGTTCGCGAAGCTGATGGACCGCCTCGAAGAAGGGGACACGCTGATCGTCACGAAGCTGGACCGACTGGGTCGCAACAACATCGATGTCCAACAGACTGTAGAACGCCTCCAGCAGACCGGCGTGCATCTGTTGTGCCTACAGCTAGGTGCGGTCGATTTAACGTCACCAGCGGGCCGCTTGCAGCTTCAGATGATGGCCGCGTTCGCGGAGTTCGAACGGGCGCTGATTGCGGAGCGTATGACGGCGGGCCGCATCGAGGCGAAGGCTAAGGGCGTGAAGTTCGGGCGCAAGGCTGTGTTTGACGAGGCGACGCGTGCAGCGATCCGGGCAGAGTTCGAAGCAGACCGCAACGTGTCCGCGCTCGCCCGAAAGTACGACACGAATCGAACCATGATCCAGCGCATCTGCGCGGACCTGCGAGAAGGAGGAGCAGCCGAATAGGGCGCTGGCACCGCACACCGTAGCAACCCGGCCTATCCGCCAAGACCGACCGGGCAACCCTTGAACACGCGGGCCAGCGCGCTCGCACGATACCGTAAAAGACCATCATGAACCAGAACAACAATGCAGGAACCTTCAATCCGTCCATCACGCGCAGCATGCCGCACGACGCGTACAGCGAGGGCGCATTCTTCGCTGAAGTCGATTGGGCGTGGCTGATGTCGATTGGCGAGGAGCCGACCGCCGAAGAAGCCGAGATGATGGGCCATCGCCCGTCGAGCATGGCCGAGCATTGCGCGATGTCTTGGGCGTTCGTGTCGCGGGCAGTCTTCCCGGCATGGCGGGGCGACAGGGAGGCGCAGATGGAGTTCTATGACGGCTATGAGGGCCGGGCGACGGAGCTTGCTGACGCTGGCGAGGCAGGGTACGAAGTGCTTGCCGAGGCCGGTACGGTCGCAGATACGACGGGCTGGAAGCTTCAGGGCGAACCGTGGACGGCTGACGCCAGCGACGGCGAGAAGGCGCTGCGGGCGCTACGGGCAGCGTGGGCTGGCGCGGCAGCTTGGCACGCCGTAGCCGAGGCGACCGGCGAGAAGCACACCGAGCTTCGGGCGATTGAGGCGCTGATCCGGGCTGAGGCCGCTGGCGAGTGCGCGCTGGGCTGCCGGTACGTGGCGGCGAGCGCCGAATACGCACATTAATGATTCCAACACCTTCATCGGCTCCGCGCTGGTGAACGGCATCCAGTAACCGCGTAAGCCCCGTCCAGCAAGGCGGGGCAATTACGGACGACTTGAAAGACACAACAACTAGGGATTCAGTCAATGGCACAGGACTATCTCGTGCCGTGCGGCTACGGCTTTCGATCCGGCGCAAGAGCGCGCTCAGGCCCGCCACCCTCGGAGGGCTTTGAACTAGCGTTTCGTTCGGTACTTCGTCTGAATTCCAATATACCGAACGAGGATTCGATATACCGCTTGACAGCCTGAGGTAGCGATGACAGAATCCTTCCCGTGCAGTACTGGACAGGCGAGAAGCAATTCTCCCGAACCGCACCGGTACTGAGGACCGCCCGAGACATCGCACTCTCGGCGCGGTAGGAAGGCGGGTTCTATGGCTTATCGAGATTGCCAATGTTGGCGTTTCGGTGGGTCGCAGAACCCGCCTTTTGTCGTTTACGGCCCCCGCATCGGCGGGCGTGCGGTAGCAGGACCGGGACAGGCTGATTGAGGCCGACCGAGGCAGCAGTGGGGAGTGCAGGCCGCAGTAGGGGCTACCGCTTCGATCCACATGGCGACCAACCTTTTTACAGGGCGTTCATCCGAGCGTCCTGCAACAAGGTAACTTTACAGCGGAGGATTATGACGACACGTAGGAGGCCGGGACAGCGAGCGACAGCGAGCGAAGCCCAAGGCCGATACGACTTGGCCGCAGACAAGCGAGTCCGTGCAGATGCCCGATTCAATGGGGTATCTCTCGGGCAAGCGTCGAAGTCCATGCGGCGAGGTCAGGTACAGCAGATGGACGGAGCATCGTTCATGGCGAGGGACGTATGCAGTCTGATTCCGAACGACACGCCGACTCCTTTTGAGGAGGCATTGCTTGCACAGAGGCGCGAGCAGCGAGCCGAGGGCATCGTGGATGCGAGCGTGCGCAGGATGGTAATCGCGGACGCGATCGACGTGGTGGACGGTGAGATCGAGCGGGCGAAGCGAGCGAGGCACACCGGCAACATCGTTGCGCTGGTCCAGGCAATGGAGAAGCTGCCGAGGTATCGCGTCCTGAATATGGTCGGAATTGAGCCGTCGAACGTTCCTTTCTAGAAGGCCTCTTATCGCCGCCGAGGTTGCCCTAAAGGGATTACAGCGCGACAAGGGTTTGCGGGTAGCTGCTCAAAATGTAGGCAGCTAGCTACGCGGGCTAGCGGTCTGTCCCTTTAATCGCAATCACCTTCGTTGCCTATTTTTTGAGCAACGAACAATTCAAAGCCGATCCGGTCAACTAGTGGAAGGGAGGTTCAGCATGAATGCACGACGCCGGTATCAAGCAACGGCAGGCTTCCGTTGTGATCTGAAAGACAGAAAACCAGTTCTCACGCCGAAGCAGCTTGAGGATCAAGCGCACACGGAGCGCATCAAGGAGGCGCGAGAAGCCGAGGCTAGCTTCTCGCTACCGTCCAACCTGAATAAGTGACGCCCGCTCCGGGCGTCCTACGGAGAGCAATATGAAGACCATCGTTCACCCTTTGGAGCACAACGTCGAAGCACGCGCCTACTATGAGTCGCTGGCGCGGCGGGCGAGCAAGAGCGGCGTCTGCACATGGCGTGAAGTCGTTGAGCAGCTTACCGGCTCGCTCCCGACGTATGCGGCCCGTAAGTACAAGGCCCGCGAGAAGGCAGCAGTGAAGGCAGTCCAGCAGTAACCATAGGCTAGCTCGTGGCCTCCCGCACGAGCAATTAATAAGGAGTGTTAATCATGGCAGGTGGAGCAAGAGTGTTTCGGAATGATGCGAGCGGCAATGAGGTCCAGCAATTCGGCGGGAAGCTGCCGTCTCGCGGGCACGGCTCGCCACTAGGTCGTTCGCGTCTCAGCGGCGGGACCGGTGCCGCAGTCACGCATGACGAGCAATTGGAGCGCGTGCTCACCACGATGTACGGCGTGAACCTCTATGAAGACCCGATCCGCTTCGCGGAGCTTAACGGTCTGACAGTTTCGGATCAAGCCAGTATCGACGCGGTACACGAATCTCCAGACATCGTGCGCTCCGCAATCGTGGACATGGGCAAGCAAATGAGCATGGCCCGCGCAAGCAATGGTCGCGTACGAGCGACGACCGCAACAGGCAGCGATTATCGCGGTCGCAAAGCGATGTTCGCCATCGCGCCGCATCTTCTGCGCTGAGGGTCGCTTGATGGAAAGAGTCCCGACGCACATCGACGGCGAGCCGATCCCCACTGAACTGCGCGTCCGAATGTATGAGGAGGCGTCCGCACGTCACGCCGCTGCGTTCCGAGCACGAGTCGGCGCGGGCCAGCCTACGGCTCTGGAAAGAGCAGCAGATAGAAGCGCTGGCGAACAGCCCGCGAATGTATGAGCACAAGCCCGGATGCTCTCCGGGCATCCAACCAACAGACTAAAGGAGTAACACATGGCAAAGAAGACCGAGAACCAATTCCCGCTGCCCACCACTGAAGTGGAGGCACGCGACCGTTTGATTCACCTTGGCGGGATTATCCGCGACGCTGAACCGCTGGTGGCACAGTTGAAGCGCCTGCAAGCGGCGGGCGAGCTTCTGCAAGCCGCCGCCGCCGAGGCGGCATTCATCAATGAACACCTCGAAGGTATTCGCGCTGCCGACGATGATCGCGCTGTCCGCGAGTACGAGATCGCCGACATCACGCTAGTAGGCGACGCTCGCAACGGCGGCATGCCCTCTTTCACCGTGCATGGCACCCATCGCGGAAGTCCGATCCAGCAGCCCTTGAACAATCAAGACCGCATCTTCCTGCTTGCCGTGGCACGCTGTCCTGGACTGATCCCGGCTGCGGTTTTGCAGCGCGATCCGGCCGACCCTCATAACGCGCTCATCAAGCACAGGGCCGACCATGCGCGGGGCTACATCAATGGCTAAGTTGACGCCTAACCAAATCCGTACCGCTCGCGTCGGCAATAGCGACGAACGCTTCAATGCTACGGCTGCGCGTATCGGCGTGCATCCGTCTGACGTTCACCGCGCCATGACCTACGAGAGTTTGACGCCCGACGAGCGGGCCACAGTTCTCGACCGCTTCATGTCGGGCGACCGAATCGGAGACATTGCGAATGACCTCGGCAGCACGCAGACGGCTGTGCTGAAGACCGTGCGCGGCGCGCTGATCCACGCCCGCACCGCTGCTGTGCTGAATGGGGCCGCGCTGTGATGTGCCGCACTGGATCGGACCGGATGCTTATTACGCGCTTGTTCCTGTGCGGCGCGAGTATCGCGACCATCGCAGCGACCGTTGACATCGAACCCAGTGAGGTAGAGGCCATTCTGAGGCTGGCCCTCGTCTTCGCGCAGGTGGAACAGGCGATGACGCTCCCGCAGGCCGAAGGCGCCCCCGGCATTGCCGAGTCACTGGCGGCGATTCCGTGAGCCTCCCTCGCGGCGCACGTAAGAAGCGAGCGCTTACCGCTTGGCACATCGCGCCGTACGCGGCGAAGCTGACTAGGCGGCACCGCGACATCGCGAGAATTGACCACGCCTTCGAGCGCGATCTGCGCGAGCAGACGCGCTACCCGACCCGCATTGACGCGCTGATAGCTGGCCGCACATGGTTCGACGGCAGGCTGTGCGCAAGGTGCGGCACGACCCGGCGCAGGGTGTACGACTCCTCGTGCTGGACATGCCAGCGGAAGCGCACGCCCTTCGAGACGGACGTCCGAGGGCGCTGCGTCACGCGGTGGACGGCGAACCAATCCCGCGACGGCTATCTGGCGCGACAAGACGAGCGACGGCGCGAGCGGGCTGGCGAATCCGTCGAGTACCGCAGTGGTGAATGGTGCGCTCGGCAATACCCGACAGGGCGGCTCGCGGTGCGCTGTCCTTCGCTCCACATCGACAGCGAGGATTTCAACAGCGTTCCCGGCTGGCGCATCCTTCAGCTTTGCGAACAATTCCCCGACCTGATCGCTGTGCTTCGGCTCGCGGGCTGGTCAATCTAACGAGAGAACAATGAGCATTAACTACATCGGAGAGCCTTGCCGGATGCCGTCAGGCCGGACGCTGGTGGAACTCGCAGCCGAGGCGAACGAAGACGCTCGCAATTCGGCAGAGGGCGAGATGAAGCTAGCTCAATTCATGGGTCTAGTAATCATCCGACCGGGACATCCGGCGCGGTCTGAGGTGCTGACTTATCTGGCGCAGTTCGGGCGAGGCGCAATGCTCGGGCTGATCCCAGTGATGGCCTCTCCAACAATTCATTAAGGGAGAAACTTATGTGTCAATTCGTACAGATGATCGCGGGTGCGGCTAGCGGTGTCTATCAAGGCACGATCCTGAATGCGCAGAACAACGCGCAGTACACGGTGGACTCTGCCAAGACCGACGCGGCCAACCTGCTCTCGCAGGATCAAGCGGATAATGCGAACAAGCTCCGCGAGGCCGGTAACGGCTTTGCGGCGGCGCAGGCGAATCTAGCCAACACGCAACGCTCGATCAGCAACAACATCAAGGCGTCGGCGGCGGGCGCGCAGTGGAACACAGCACAGGTGAACCAAGGTCGCGTGCTCGACTCGATGATTCGCGGCAACGTCGAGCAGCAGATCCAAGCTGCACAGACGCTCGGCGCGATCAACGCCGACAACGCGGCGCGAGGCGTAGGCGGCTCCAGCGCCGACATCATGCGAGCCACGATGAAGGGTCGCAATGCGCGGCTCGGCGTCAACCAGACGACGAAGATGCAGCAGGTGTCGTTCGACGCCGCGATGCAGAACAGCGGGCTGCGCTCGAATCTCGTCATGTCGCAGGACTACGGCGCGACGGTGGCGAATATGAACTACCAAGCAGCGATCCCCACAACGTACATCAAGCCCGCGAAGGCTCCCGACCTCACAGTTCAGCAGATGGCGCTCATGGGCGCAGCGGGTGGTGGCGGCTTCAGCCAGTTCCGCAATGGCGGCGGTGGCGGTACGTCCGTTGGCTACGGTAGCGACAACAGCAACGGTAGCGGTGGTGTGGGTCAGACGAACGGCTACTCGTCCAACGCGGTCATCAACGGCGTGAACTCAGTGGGTGACACATGGACGAGCACAAACGCAGGCGGCGGCAACAGCTACGGCTTCAGCAGCGGCCAGTCCAGCAATGACTGGAATCTCGGCGGCAGCGACAGCAGTAGCAGCGGCGGCTTCAACTTCACATTGTCGGGCGACGTTTGATGGGTAGCCGCTCGCTCTTGGCGCGATAGCCCGCCGTCTTAATGCTCTACCCAACAGACTAACGATAAGGAATACTATGGGAATCAATTTCAGTCTCGGCAGCGACGGCGGTGTAGTCGTCCAGCAGCCCAGCGGAACGAGCGGAAGCTCCACCTCCTTCAGCGGCGGTGGTTCGTACGCTCAGCAGTCGAGTGGGCAGGTAGCACAGGGCGGCGGCGGTATCGACGCACTGGCGAATGGTATGCGGCGGCAGGGCGTGCTCGGATCAGGCATCGACATCGACAGCTTCAACAAGCTGACGCAGGGCATGATCCAGCCGTACATCGACCGCGCCAAGAAGGAGCAGTACGCCGAGGGTATGGCACAGGCATCGCAGGGCAAGTCGCTTATCGAGATCGAGAACGACCAGCCGTGGTACACGAAGCTGTACGGCCCCGACGCCACGGTGCAGGGCGCGCAGATGTTCAACGTGAACGCTGCGATGAACGATGCGCAGACGCAGTTCATGCAGGCCATGCCTCAGTTGCGCGAGAAGTCACCGGATCAGGTGCGGGCGTACGTCGTGCAGAAGATGTCCGAGGTGCAGCCGACAGGCGACCAGTGGACTGACGCGATGGTGCAGCAGAAGCTCGCGGAGCAGATGCCGCAGATGCTCTCGCAGCACATGCAGCAGTACGTCCAGTTCACGCAGGAGCAGAACTACAACGGCTTCACGAACATGGCGACGACTGCGGCGAAGTCCATGCAGACGACGCTCGGTGCGAATCCGAACCTCACTGACGATGACGTGGCACAGGCCCACGAGAACTTCAGGCAGCAGATCGCTCGACCGGAGAACATGGACCTCACCTCGTACCAGCGGGCGCTGCGTGACGTTACGGTGTCCAATGCAATGACCGGGAACTGGCAGGCGGTGCGTGCTATCCAGCAGCAGCCTGAGTACCAGTCGCTCGATGCGAGCATGAAGGCTGAACTTGGCGACAAGATTCCGCGCCTCGAAGCGCAGTGGGCCATGAAGAACCCCGACAACGTGAAGGGTCTGGAGGACGTTCACACGCTGGAGTTCCGCATGACGCAGGGCATCAGTCCGTATGCTACCTCGACGGAAGGGCATGCAGCCGCGATTGCTCAGATGGAGAAGGTGAACGCGGACTGGAAGCTGAAGAACGGTGACGCCACAGTTCCCTTCACGCCTGAGAAGATGACCGAGACGTTGCAGAAGATGGACGTGAACAATCTGCGGCAGCAACGCGTTTTGCAGCGAGCGCAGTTAGGGTTGCTCAACTTCGAGCAGGGTCAGACGATGGTCGCCAACGCGTGGGCCTCGGACAATCCTGAGTCGCTGAAGGGCATCCCGATCCCCGAAGGCGCGCATGTGTCGGTGCTGAATGGCGCATGGCAGGACGCGCTGAAGGCGAAGCTGGCGAACGGCGAGAACGATCCGACGTGGAACACCTTCTGGCAGCACGCCAGCGCGAATGCACGCGACAAGGACATGCAGCCACCGATGCTCCAAGGCTACATCAACAGCACGATGGGCACGCTGTTCGACGGCACCGGCCCTGCGACCGCGCAACAGCGCGACGTTATCGGCCTCGCACAGAAGCTCCGCGAAGGACCGGGCGGCGCAGGCGCGGTGAAGGCGTACTTCGGTGATAACGCCGAGTCGGTGCTCTCGATCCTCGACAGCGGCGCGGACATCACGGACCCGCAGCAGTTCGACATGCTGCGCACGCAACGCAATCGCGGGCGACTCGCGCAGGCGAACGCAGCGGACAAGAAGGAGGCGCTGTCGTACGTGAACGCACAGTCCGGCCCGTGGTGGAACCCGTTCCGTCAGGGCAACCTCTCGGCATGGGACATCAGCGACGGCAACAAGCAACTGCTCGCAGGCAAGATCGCTGATCGCATGGCGGCGAAGAAGGCCGCGTTCGGTTTGTCCGACGAGGACGCGAGCCGCATGGCGTATCAGGAAGTCGTCGGCTCGGCCACGGCTGTGCCCGGCGCGCTGATCCCGGAGGACAAGGGTCGGTGGGGACGCGGCGAGGGATTCAAGGACTTCGTGGCGAAGGTTCCCGGCGCGACCGCCTCGCAGGACTCGAAGCTGTATCAGGACTCGATGCGCGAGGAGATCGCTGATCTCGCACGCGAGGCAGTCAAGGGCAAGGGCGCTGACATGGCGAACTTCAACCCTGACGACTATCACGTTCAGTGGGGCACCTACATCGGCGGCGGGCACCTCAACCTCAACCTGATGCGCAAGGGCGACCACGCGCCGCTGAACATCACAGTCGATGCGGCGAGCTTCGGCAAGCGTATGGCGAAGAAGTCGCTGGACTCGTCTTACGGCAACAAACCCGGCGATGTACTGGGCGACCCGGTAGCGGGCGTCTTCTAATCTAGCGCGGTGCAGCAGCGGCTTCTCACGAGGCTGCTGCCGCGCCAGCGTTCTCTAGTCGAGCTTGCGAGCTAGATCGCGTACTTGCAGGTGGGTGTACCGACGAAGCATCCGCACGTCCTGATGGCCGGTGATGCTGGCTACTTCCATGACGGCTAGTCTCTTCTCGAATAGCCGCGACGTTGCCTCATGCCGGAGATCATGAAAGCGTAAGCCCTTTATCTTCGCTCGCTCGACAGCGCGTCGGAATGCGAGTTTCAACGCGTTGGCGGTAAAGCCCGGAAAGACGCTGCCCTTCAACTGAGCGCCTTCGGGAGAGTTCGGACGTAGCTCTTGCAGCACTGCGACTGCCCGCCGAGACAATGGGATGCCGCGAGGCTTACCAGTCTTGGTGTGTACGAGTTGGACGGACGGCTCCGACAGGAAGACGCGCTCCCACGTCAGCCCAATGATCTCGCTTCGCCGCATCGCTGTTTCCAGCGCGAGGATGACGATAGGTCGGATGAAGGGACTCCACGTTTCGCTGCACGCGGCCAGCAACGCAGCCTCCTCTGCGGGCGATAGGCGACGCTCGCGAGGCAGTCCTTCTCGCGGCATCCGAACTCGTTTGAACGGGTTAGGGTCAATGTTCACCTCCCACTCGTTCCGGGCGATCTCGACTACATGGGAGAGCAGGTTTTTGTCTCGCCTCACTGTCGATCCGCTAACGGATTTCAGTCTCTCGTTGCGCCATTCCGCGACGCGTGCGCCATTCAGCGCCCCGACTGGACATGCGGCGATGCTGTGTTTCAGCAACCCTCGCATACGGATGGCCTCCTCGCCAGAAGCGTCCTTCTGCGGTGACACCTCTTCCAAATAGCGGCGCATGAGATCACCGAACAGCAAGTAGCGGGAGTCGCCCTCGGACGCGATGCGCTTGTTGTGTCCCGCAGCGCGCACAGCAGCGATGCGTTTCTCTAGCGCGGCTTCCTGTTCTGCGACCCAAGCTGCGGCCTCGAAGCGATGGCGAAATGTCTGCGATAGCGAGGGAAAACCACTGCGGCGAATCTTGCCCGTCCAGTTGCCGTTCGGACGTTCCTGAAGCGTACCCATACCTTGCTCTCCGATAGTTGATCGAATGCAGGTGCAGGCCGGTCAGTGTCGCGTGCCACTCAGCGGAGACAGTGTGACACGAGGTTCAGGACTACATCAACACCAAACCTTTAAGGAGAATATGTGACGTTAAATGAGATCAGAAGCCGGAGCATCGTCAGTGAGCAGGGCTGCTGGATTTGGCAAGGCCCGCGCAGAGACAACGGATACGGGCGGGCCTATCACAGAGGCCGATGGATCAATGCGCACCGGCTTTCGCTGATGCTGGCGCGTGGTTGGCCGGAGGACGGTGAGTACGTTGAGGCGGCTCATGGTCCCTGTCATAACCGGCTATGCTGCAATCCGGTGCATTTGAACTGGAAGACGAGGAAGGAGAACGCGAAGGACCGACGCCGCGACGGTACAGAACTCATCGGCGCACGTAACGGCAATTCGAAGCTGGCTGAGGAGCAGGTGCGCGCTATCCGTGCGGAGTACGTGCGCGGCAGCAAGGAGTACGGCGGCGCAGCGCTCGCCCGCAAGTACGGCGTGAGCGAGTCGCTTGTCTCCTTGATCGTGCGGCGCAAGCATCGGACGTTCATCTAAGGAGGGCGGCGCGAGCCGCCTTTCGATGCGCCATCTGTTGGCGCGGGCGTCAGCCGAGCGAGGCGAAGCCGACGCGAGCCGCGCAGGCCGGAAGACCGCCCACGATGTAGACTGATAGCAAAGAGGAGAGGGCGAACATGCAACCACCCGAACTGAAAGAAGGACAATGCCTATGCCCGCGCTGTGGCGGGCGAGGATTCCTAGACGCTCTCATGCAGCAAGAGTGCGTCCGATGCAAGGGCAGCGGCGCGGTATCTCAACCCGCCAGCAGCCCGCCCAACCGATAAGCGCAGTCAATCGAGCTTGGACAGTAGGTGATCCATAGACAGGTGACTGTACCGGCGAAGCATCGAAAGCGTCTTGTGGCCCGAGATTGAACCGACTTCCATCACGTTCAGCCCGCGCTCGAATAGCCGCGAGACAGCCTCATGTCGCAGATCGTGGAACCGCAGTTCGTGCATCCCGGCCTTGTCTCTGGCCCGCATGAAAGCGTGGCGCACTACGGTCGCAGAGACGTGCAGGAAAGGCCCGTCAGCAGGTTCGCGGGACCACTTGTAAATGCGGGCATCTCGCATCGTTTCCAGTACCTGGACAGCCCGCCTAGTGAGTGGCACACCTCGCGGCTGACCGTTCTTCGTTGTTGGCAGGTACGCGACCCGCCGCGCCGTGTCGATTCTCTCCCACGTTAGCGCAAGCATCTCGGACTGCCGCATGCCCGTCTCGATGGCGAGCACTACGAGCGGCAGCAGGTACGGCGCACGAGCCGCCTGACACTCCACGAGCAGCCGTTCTTCCTCTCCCGGCGCGAGCCGCCTGTCCCGAGCTTCGTTTTCATCCGGCAACCTGATCCATGCGAGCGGATTCTCAGCCAAGTACAGCCCTAGCTCCTTCCTGCCGTATTCGATGGCGCGACGCATCACGAGGAGTTCGTGCCGCACTGTCGAGCCGCTGACGGCGCGCAGCCGATGGTCACGGTACGCAACGAGCGCCGAGCGGGTGAGGTTGGCTAGCGAGAACGCCGTGACCGGCTGACGCAATAGGAATTTGACTCTGTAACCTTCCTGCTCACGGCCTTTCTGACGTGGCACCGCTTCCGCGAGGTAAAGCCTGAGCAGATCGCGGAGCATGGTGTCCCGAGCGTCGCTGTGATCGACCGCATGACCCTTGTCGTATTCGGCCTCGATGCCTCTAGCCCATACCTCTGCCTCGGGGCGCGAGGCGAATGCTTTGCTCTGAGACGGGAAACCTTTCCTTCTGACCTTCGCCTGCCATTTGCGTGCAGGTGCGTTGTCCGGTCTATGTGTGATCGTCGCCATGTCGGTGTCCCAGTAGTGTCCCAATGGAACCCGGTCAGAAGCTACAGCCTTGCTGGACGCGGCCCACAGCGCTTTTCCGTATCGGCGTTTCAAGACATGGCACGAATCGGGCGTCCTGTTGCGCGTGATGACACAGTTGTTCGGGCCGGCCGGAGAATCGCTTTATGCGTTGATGACATCCCGCATGCGCGTGCCGCCGGAGTTCAAGCTCGAGAGCGCTGAGTTGCCTGTAGTAGTGCAAGCGGACGAGGCGCACCAGCGTCGCGCCGCATGATCGACTCGGGCGCACGCGCGAAATGAACAAAGCCGGTCGCAGACACACCTCTTCGAGCGGCTTTGTGCTTTTTGAAACCTATTGCTGACGCAGCCAGGTCTGCGAACGCCCCAGTAACGACACGCCGATATACCCTCGCACGACGAGCTTCTGCCCGCCGTCTTCCATCTTCATCCTGCACTTGTAGAGCTTGCCGCTCTCGGGGTCGAGAATCTGGCCGCCGTCCCACGCATCGCCGTTCTGCCGCATGCCGGTGATGATCGTCATTCCCTTGACCAACTGATCCTTGCGCTCGTCGGTGCAGGCCGTGCAGCGGCGGTCGGGATGATCGAACTCGCCGATACCGCGCACGACTTTGCCGGACAACTGGCCGCTGCCGTCGTCGACGATCTGGATGATCGCTTTCGGCTTGCCGGTCTGATCGTCGATGGTTTGCCAGGTGCCGACGGGCGTTGCCGCTTGTGCAAACACGCTCATGGCAAAGGTGGCGCAAAACGCGCCGAGCGTCACCCGCGCGCCGCGCGAGCCGATGGAACGGGTCATGTCGTCTCCTTGTCGTGATCGCCCGAGCATACGAGAAAGCGATCGATCCCGTCTGGGAGGAAACGTTCTAGCGGCGCGCATTCACCACTCAGGCGCCGCCTTTCAGACCCGCTTCGAGTGTCGCGAAAGTGCGCTCGTCGGTGCGATCGAAATGCAGCGGCGTGACCGAGACGCGGCCGGACGCGACCACCGCGGTTTCACTATCGGGCGAATTCGGGCGCGGGCCGCGCTCAAAGCGCAGCCAGTGATATTCGATGCCGCGCGGATCGACGAGCGGCAGCACATCGATGCCTTCCACGAGGCCGACGCCTTGCCGCGTCACGGTGAGCGGACCGGCGGCGGACGCGTCGCAATCGGGGAAGTTGACGTTCAGGCAGGTGGGCGCATCGTGGGAGATCGCGAGCAACTGGCGGATCACGCCCGGCGCGAGCGCGCGCGCCGTATCCCAGCGCACGTTCTCGCGATCGGTGAAAGCCTGGCTGAGCGCGATCGACGGCAGGCCGAGCAGCAGGCCCGTCATGGCGGCGCCCACGGTGCCGGAGAACATCGTCTCCACGCCGAGATTCGCGCCGCGGTTGATGCCGGAGAGCACGAGCGTCGGCGGCGCGTCTTTCATGATATGACGCGCGCCCATGACGACGCAGTCGCCCGGCGTGCCCTGCACGCCGTAGCGCCGCTCGCCCTGGCGCGACACGCGCAATGGCGAATGCAGGCTGATGGAGTGCGACGTGCCGCTCTGATCGTGCTCGGGTGCGATGACCCAGACTTCGTGCGCGAGTTCGGCGGCGACCGCTTCCAGCACGGCGAGGCCGGGCGCGTCGATGCCGTCGTCGTTGGTGATGAGGACACGCTGCACGATGGGTGAGAGGGCGGACATCGCGAATCACTCCTTGGTCGATGATGAAAAGTATCGACCGATTATTACAGAGTTCGCGTATTCGGGCGTCCCGCGGCCCGACGCCTTACCTGACGCCCAGGCCGCGCAGCACGGCGTTGCCGTCCTCGGTGAGACGCACTTTCGGCGCACCGGTATCCGGCGACACGATCTCGACATAGCCGTATTCCTGCAACGAAGCAACGTCGGGCGTCGCGGCCATCGCGTCGATAGGCGCGTGCAACAGCAACAGCAGTGTGGCGATTTCGTGATGGCTCAGAAGCCTTTTGATGGCTCGCACGGGTGCGGAGGCCGGACGGCGGAGGTTCATGAAAGATGTCCTCAGGTTTGCATGACGATGTGCGGCGCTCCCGGCTATTGCCTGCGCGCGGATCTTGATGTCGATGGAGTGCGGGCAGGTTATCGGCCGACTCTTAGGCGAAACTTAAAAATGGGCGGCGCGCGGTGCGACGCGTTGTTACATTCGATGTCACGAAATCAGCGGGCATTTCATTGGCGTGCCGATCAGAAGCGATAGTCGGGATTCTTCGGGTCGAACGTCAGATCATCGAAGGGTTTGACTTCGATGCGCTCGAACACGACGCTTTCGAAAATATTGCCTTCGTTGTCGTACGACTCCAGCGTGCGGAAAACCGGCCGCTCGAGGTCGAGTCCGAGCACTTCCTTTTTCGCGTAGAAACCGGGCTGTCCCTCGGGCGTTTCATACGTGAGCGCGACGACGCGCAGTCCGTCGACGGTCTTCACCTCGATATTCGCCGGCTTCGTAATCCCCGCTTCGGCGAATCTGCGCCCCTCGTCGATGAAGCGCTGCGTGACCGCTTCGATACCGAGCTCGCGAATCGAATGATTCGACTGCGCACGGGCGAGGGCGCCGTTCACCGACGCCCACATCGGCACGACGCCCAGAAAGCCGCCGAGATGACCGTAGAGCTCGTCGGGGCGCTTGGAATGGTCGTAGATGACTTCCTGGCCCGCATGCGCGCCATCGGGCAGCCATTTCGCGTAGATGCGCAACGGCTCGCGCGTGACGCGCACGAGCATGTGATCCGCGCGCCTCGGCCACTTTCCCTTGATGCGCTCGCGCCGGCGCATCGTGAACTCGCAGGACTGGAACTCGTGCAGGCCTTCCTGCAAGTAGCGCGGCAGCGTGCGCGCGTCGAGCGAGTGAAAGAGGGCGACGAGTTGCGCGTCGTCGAGTTTCGCGAGCGCGCCGCTTTCGGCCGCGTGCGACAGCCATTGCGCCTGCTGCTCGACGCCCAGATCGCCGACGCGCGCGGCGTCCTCCGTCGTGTCGGCGCGCGCGGGCGCGGGCACGAACACGGCCGCGAACGCGATGAAGAAACACAACAGGCCCGCGCACGCGAGCCGCAAGTCCGAAGCCCGGCGGCATCGCGCACGCGGCATGAACATCTCCTAAAAGTCAGTCTTGCGATTTCCGTGCTTGCGATTCGGCGTCGCGCAGTTCGCGCCTGAGCACCTTGCCGATCGTTGTGAGCGGCAGCGCGTCGCGAAACTCGACGTAGGAAGGCACCTTGTAGCCGGTCAGGTGTAAACGGGCGAACTTCAACAGTTCTTCCACCGTGAGCGCGTCGTCGCGGCGCACGACGAACGCCTTCACGCGTTCACCCGTCACCGGATCGGGCACACCGACCGCGGCCACCGCGCGCACTTTCGGATGCGCGGCGAGCACTTCCTCGATCTCGTTCGGATACACATTGAAGCCCGACACGATCATCATGTCCTTCTTGCGGTCGATGAGCCGGATGATGCCGCGTCCATCCATCACGCCGATGTCGCCGGTCGCGAGCCAGCCCTCCGCGTCGATGGCTTTCGCCGTATCCTCGGGACGGTTCCAGTAGCCTTTCATCACTTGCGGGCCCTGCACGCAGAGCTCGCCCGGTTCGTCGACGTTCGCCCATGTGCCGTCGTCGCGGCGCATGCGCACGAGTGTCGACGGCACAGGCACGCCGATGGTTCCGTCGAATTCGCTCGCGCCGCGGGCATCGAGCGGCGTCGCGGCGACGAGCGGCGAACACTCCGTGAGGCCGTAGCCTTCGACGAGCGTCTGGCCCGTCATCGCCCGGAAGCGCTCGGCGATCACGCGCTGGGTCGCCATGCCGCCCGCCATCGCGAGCTTGAGCGCGGAGAAGTCGCGCCGGCGGAATGCGTCGTTGTCGATGAGCGCGCTGTAGAGCGTGTTGAGCGCGGTGATCGCCGTGAAGTTTTCGTGACGCAGCGCGCGCATGAGTGCGCCGATGTCGCGCGGATTGACGATCAGCACATTGCGCGCGCCGATCGCGAGAAAGGCGAGCGCGTTCACGGTCAGCGAATAGATGTGATAGAGCGGCAGCGGCGTGACGATGATTTCCTCGCCGTCGACGAGCCGTCCGCCCGCCCAGGCGAGCGCCTGCAGCAGATTGGCGATGACATTGCGATGCGTGAGCATCGCGCCCTTCGCGACGCCCGTCGTGCCGCCGGTGTATTGAATGAACGCGATGTCGCCGTGACCGACTCTCACCGGCTCGAACTTCTGCCGCGCGCCGCGCGCGAGCGCCTGCGGCAGGCGGACCGCATCGGGCAGCGCGTAAGCGGGCACCTGCTTTTTCACGTGACGCAGGAACAGATCGATCGCGCGGCCTTTCACATTGAGCCCGCTGCCCAGCAGATCGCCGAGCCCGGTTACGACGATATGCCGCACGCGCGTGCCCGGCTGCGCGTCCTGCACGGTCTTCGCGAATTTCTCGAACACGACCACCGTCTGCGCGCCGCTGTCCTTGAGTTGATGGCTGAGTTCGCGCACCGTGTAGAGCGGATTCACGTTGACGACGATCGCGCCCGCGATCAGCGTGCCGAAAAGCGCGACGGGATAGACGAGCGTGTTGGGCATCATCAGCGCGACGCGATCGCCGGGCTTCACGCCGATGCTCTGCAGATATGACGCGAACGCGCGCGCCTTCTCGCCGAGCGCGGCGAATGTCAGCTCGGAGCCGAGACTCACGAAGGCGACGCGATCCCGAAAGCGCTCGACGCACTCATCGAAGAAATGCGCAAGCGAGCGATAGCGCGAGGGATCGATTTCGTGCGCGACATCGCGCGGATACGACGCGTACCAGATGCCGTCCGTCGCGTGCGGCTTGGACGCCCCGCGCGGCGCTGTCTGTCCCGGGCTCATGTGGTGTCTCCGTTGGCGCGATCCGTTTTCGTCGAACAGCGCGCCTTATTTTTGCTTCCGCTCCTTACCGCTCCAGTATCGCGACGACGCCCTGGCCGCCCGCCGCGCAGATCGAGATCAGTCCGCGCAACGGCTTGCCGTCGCTGCGTTCGGGCGCTTTCGCCAGCATCTTCGCCAGCGTCCCGACGATGCGCCCGCCCGTCGCCGCGAACGGATGTCCGGTCGCGAGCGACCCGCCGTTCACGTTGAGGCGCGCGCGGTCGATCGGGCCGAGCGGGCCGTTCAGGCCGAGCGCGGTACGGCAGTATTCCTCGTCTTCCCATGCGGCGAGCGTGCACAGCACCTGCGCGGCGAACGCTTCGTGAATCTCGTAGAAGTCGAAGTCCTGCAACGCGAGCCCGGCGCGCGCGAGCATCGACGGAACCGCGTAGGCGGGCGCCATCAGGAGGCCTTCGCGCTTGTCGAAGAAATCGACGGCCGCGGTCGCGGACAATGTCAGGAACGCCTGCACCGGCAGGCCGCGCTCGGCCGCCCATTGCTCGGACGCGAGCAGCACCGCCGATGCGCCGTCGGTGAGCGGCGTCGAGTTGCCCGCCGTGAGCGTGCCGGCGTCGCGATCGAAGACCGGTTTGAGCTGCGCGAGCTGATCGAGCGTGACATCGGGACGCAGGTTGTTGTCGCGTGCGAGCCCTTTGTACGGCGTCATCAGATCGTTGAAGAAACCGCGCCCATAGGCGGACGCGAGCTTGAGATGGCTTTCCTGCGCGAGCATGTCCTGCGACTCGCGCGAAATCTTCCAGCGCTTGGCCATCAGTTCGCAGTGCTCGCCCATCGAGAGGCCCGTGCGCGGCTCCGCGTTACGCGGCAGGAGCGGGCGAAAGAACATGCCGGGACGCAGTTTCGCGAGCGCACCGACGCGTTGACCCGCCGAGCGTCCGCGATTCGCTTCGAGCAGGATCTTGCGCATGCGCTCGTTCACGGCGATGGGCGCATCCGATGCCGTATCGACGCCGCCCGCGATGCCCACGTCGATCTGCCCGAGCGCGATCTTGTTGGCGACGAGAATCGCCGTTTGGAGGCCGGTGCCGCATGCCTGCTGCACGTCGTAGGCGGGCGTTTCCTTCGCGAGCGTGGTCGAGAGCGCGGCCTCGCGCGTCAGGTTGAAGTCGCGCGAATGCTTGACGACCGCGCCCGCGGCCACTTCGCCGAGACGCATGCCATGCAGGTCGAAGCGATCGACGAGACCTTGCAGCGTAAAGCTCAGCATGTCCTGATTCGACGCGCTCGCGTACGCCGTGTTCGAGCGCGCGAACGGAATCCGGTTGCTGCCGATGATCGCAATCCGACGAACCTCGCGCCGAATCTCGCGCCGCGCTTCGCTCATGGCAGCTCCCATTCGAAATGGCCGCGCAGATGCGGCCGGTCGCCCGCAAGATCGCGCACTTCGAAATCACGCGCGGTGGGCGAGGGCGCGGCGGTCCAGAGCGTGGCGTCGCCGGGCAGATACAGCGGCGATTTGAAATCGCCATGCGCGTATCCGGAGGCGAGCGGCTTGATTGGATGCAGCGCCGCGAGCGTGCGCGCGAGCGTCCACATGCCATGCGCGATCGCGCGTGGAAAGCCGAACGCTTTCGCGCTCAGCGTATGCAGATGGATCGGATTGAAGTCGCCCGATGCCTTCGCGTAATCGCGTCCGAGCTGCGGCGGAAGCTGCCAGCGCGCTTCGCGTGCGAGGAGCGGCACGCGCGCATCGGATGCTTCGGCCATTTCGATCGAAGGCGCTGCGCTTTCGCTGCGCACGCCGCGCTTCAGATAGACGCTGTCGCCGTCCCACACGGCCTCGCCGCGCCGGTAGATGCGCGTATGCAGCGTGAACGCCTGACCTTTTTGATGCGGCATCAGCGGACCGCACTCGACTTCGATGCGCAAGCCCTGTCCCGCCGCGAGCGGACGACGCAGCCGCACGCTGTTGGACAGATGCACGACGCCGAGCGCGGACCAGGGAAACGACGGATCGGTGAGCATCATCAGATGCAAGGGGAACGCGAGCACGTGCGGGAACGTGAGCGGCACGCCATGTTCGGGGATGAATCCGCACACGCGCGCGTAGCGGCCGACCTGCTCCGCGTCGAGCCTGACATCGGGGCGCACGAGCCGCAGCGCGGGCAGCTCGGGCGAGCGCGCGCGCCTGAAGAGCGCGGGCAGCGCGCGCCCGTAGAGCTTTGCGGGCGGCGGCAAGGTATCGATGACGACGGTGCGGGCGCGCGGCATGGTCGGTGCGTGCATGCAGTCGCCTCCCTACGCGCCGATGAGGCTCTGGCCGCACACGCGCACGACGTTGCCCGTGATGCCCGCGCTGCCCGGACTCGCGAGCCACGCGACGGTCTCGGCGACATCGACGGGCAAGCCGCCTTGTCCCATCGAATTGAGCCGTCTGCCGGCCTCGCGCACGCCGAACGGCATGCGCGCGGTCATGTGCGTTTCGATGAAGCCGGGCGCGACCGCGTTGATCGTGATGCCGCGGCCCCGCAGCGACGGCGCCATCGCGCGCACGCGGCCGATCACGCCCGCCTTGGAGGTCGCGTAATTGGTCTGCCCGCGATTGCCCGCGATGCCGCTGATCGACGAAACAGCAACGATGCGTCCGTGTTCGCGCAACACGTTCTGCGCGAGCAGCGCGTCGTCGATGCGCGCCTGCGCGAGCAGATTGATGTCGATCACGCTATCCCACATGTCCGGGCTCATGCGCGCGATGGTCTTGTCGCGCGTGATGCCCGCGTTGTGCACGACGATATCGATTCCGCCCGACGCGGCAAGCGTGGCGGCGATCTCGCCGGGCGCTTCGGGCGCGGCGATGTCCGCGACGAGCGCTGCATGCGCGCCGCCCGAGGGCGAGCCGTCTTCGATCGAGAGCATGGTCTGATCGAGCGCGTCGCGGGCGGCGTCGACATCGAGCCCGGTGACGATCGCACCGTGTTGCGCGAGCACCGCCGCGATCGACGCGCCGATGCCGCGCGCCGCGCCCGTCACGATCGCGCGCTTGCCCGCGAGCGGTTTCGTCCAGCTTTCGGGCGCGGCGGCGGGTGCGTCGAGGGTCACGACCTGGCCCGACACGTAGGCCGAGCGAGGCGAAAGGAAGAAGCGCAGTGCGGACTCGAGGTCCGCGCCATCGGCCACGCGCAGCAGATTCGACGTGATGCCGTTGCGCGCTTCCTTGCCGAGCGAGCGAGTCATGCCTTCGAGCGCATGCTGCGCGGTGGCGGCGGCAACGCTCGCGCGCGTGGCGGGCGGACGCCCGATCACGACGATGCGTCCGTTCTTCGCGAGCGAGCGCAGCGCGTCGTGGAAGAAGGCGTACAGCGAATGCAGTTGCGCGCTTTCGTCGATGCCGGTCGCATCGAAGATCAGCGCCTCGACGCGATCGCTCGGGGATGCGTCGCGCGCGCGCGGCTCGAAGCGGCCGCTCATCGCGCCGTGGCGCGCGGCGACGGGCAGCCAGCCGGTCGCGCTTTCGTGGGCGATGCCCGTCATGCCGATGGCGGACAGCACGCCCATCAGTTCATCGAAGAGCGCGGGCGACGGACCCGCGCCGATAGCGGCCATGCCGCCGAATTCGGCCTGATCCGCGCGATGGCGGCGCAACACCTCGGGACGCGGCAGGCCGAGCGAGCGCGCGATGCTCGTGCCGAAGGGCGAATTGACGAAGTCGAGATAGCGGTCTTTCATCGATTGGCGATCGGTCGTCGGGGCGCGCGCGGCGTGGCCTCGGGCCTGCGTGCTTCAGGCGACGGCTTCAGGCGACGGTTTCGGGCCATTGCCGCTCGAGTGCCGCGCTGCGCTTTTGCAATGCTTCGAGGATACCGAAGTCTGCGGAAAAATCATCGACTTTCACGGCTTCGCGCGCATGAGCCGCCCATTCGGCCAGCAACGCGCGCTCGCTTTCGTCGATGACGCCGGACGCCCAAGCCGTCTGCGCCCATGCTTCGACGTCTTGCGGGCTTTGCGGCAGCGGATCGGTCTGGCCCGCTTTGACGGCATCGCGCACACGCGTTTCCAGCGCCGCGACGGCGGGCGTGAGCGCGAGCAGCTTCTCGCCGCGGGCGATCGGATCGGTTTCGACGGTCGAAACGTGCGAACCCGCGACGAGGCGTTCGCGCGCCGCGCCGGGCGTTTGCATCAGCATCGCGACCTCGTTGCCGAGCGCATCGCTGCCCGGTGCGTGCGGCAGGCCGAACGGGAACGCGAGCGCGCGCAGCAGCACGGCGGCGGCGCGGTTCGGAAAGTTCGCGAGCAAGCCTTCGAACGCGATGCTCGCCTGATCGAGCGCGTCTTCGGCGCCCCAGCGCACGAGCGGCAAGTCGCTCTCGGGACGGCCTTCGTCTTCGAAGCGCTTGAGCGTCGCGGATAACAGGTACAACTGCGAGAGGATGTCGCCGAGCCGCGCCGACAGACGCTCGCGGCGCTTGAGCTCGCCGCCGAGCGCGAGCATCGACACGTCGGCGAACAACGCGAACGCGCTCGACAGGCGCGTGGCTGCGCGGTAGTAGGGCAGAAGACGCGCATCGGCGCGCGCGGGCTTGCGCATGAGCGCGCTGCCGCCGAAGGCATACACAAGGCTGCGTACCGCGTTGGACGCGAGAAAGCTCGCGTGGCCGAAAAACGCGTCGTCGAAATCGCGCAGCGCCCGGCGCGGATCGGCTTCTCGCGTCGCAGCCATCTCCCTGAGCACGTAGGGATGACAACGGATCGCGCCTTGTCCGAAGATGATGAGGCAGCGCGTCAGGATGTTCGCCCCTTCGACGGTGATCGAGATCGGCATCTGCTGATACGCGCGCGCGAGAAAGTTCGACGGCCCCATGCAGATGCCCTTGCCGGCGACGACGTCCATGCCGTCGTTGATCACCTTGCGCGCCCGTTCCGTGATGTGATACTTCGCGATCGCCGAAATGACCGAAGGTTTCTCGCCGAGATCGACCGCCTGCGCGGACAGCCGGCGCGCCGCGTCCATCACGTACAGGTTGCCGCCCATGCGACCGAGCGCTTCCTGAATGCCCTCGAAGCGGCCGATTGACGTGCGGAACTGCCGGCGCGCGGCGGCGTATGCGCCCGTGCCGCGCACGGCGAGCTTGGCCATGCCGACGTTCGAGGAAGGCAGCGAGATCGCACGCCCGGCGGCGAGGCATTCCATCAGCATGCGCCAGCCGTTGCCCACCTGTGCGCGCCCGCCGATGACCCAGTCCATCGGGATGAACACATCCTTGCCCCGGTTCGGGCCGTTCTGGAACACGGCGTTGAGCGGCCAGTGCCGCCGTCCGATGTCGACGCCGGGATGGTTCGTCGGAATGAGCGCGCAGGTGATGCCGGGTGTGGCGTCACCGCCGAGCAGATGGTCGGGGTCGAGCGCGCGAAAGGCGAAGCCGAGCACGGTCGCGATCGGCCCAAGCGTGATGTAGCGTTTTTCCCAGGTAACGCGAAAGCCGAGCGTCTCGCGGCCCTCGTGGATGCCGCGGCACACGACGCCGACATCCGGGATCGCGGCGGCGTCCGATCCCGCGTAAGGGCTGGTGAGCGCGAAGCACGGAATGTCGTCGCCGCGCGCGAGACGCGGCAGATAGTGGTTCTTCTGTTCCTCGGTGCCGTAGTGCAGCAGCAGTTCGGCGGGGCCGAGCGAATTCGGCACCATCACCGATACAGCCGCCGCCGATGAATGCGTCGCGAGCTTCATGATCACCTGCGAGTGCGCGTACGCGGAGAACGCCTTTCCGCCGTAACGCTTCGGAATGATCATGCCGAGAAAGCCCTGTTCCTTGATGTAGGCCCACGCTTGCGGCGACAAGTCCTGCCAGATCGCAGTCGTGTCCCAGTCGTTCGACAACTCGCACAGCCGCGCGCATTCGTTGTCGATGAAGCTTTGCTCCTCCTGCGTCAGCTTCGGCGCGCCGTGTTCGAGCAGGCTGTCCCATCGCGGGCGCCCCGAAAAAAGTTCGGCGTCCCACCAGACGGTGCCGGCTTCTATGGCGTCACGCTCCGTCGACGACATCTCCGGCAGGATCTTGCGAAAAGTCGCCAGCACGCGGCGGCTCAAGAATGCGCGGCGCAGCGGCGTGATGGCAAGCATGAGCGCCGGAAGCACGAAGGCAATCGCGAGCAGAGTGACGCCGACTGTGCCCGTCACGCCGATGAGCGGCCCGACGGCCACCCAGAGCGCCAGCCCGACGAGCCAGACGAGAGCGGGCGCCTGGAGAAATGTGAGCGTAACGGCTACCAGGAAGAAGGCGATGACATATAGCGCGAGCATCAAGGTCTCCGGCGTTTTCAGGGAAGAAGCACGCTTCATGCCACGGGGTCGACGTCGGGCGGCGTCGCTGATAAGAACCGGCACCGGTGTCATGAGCCGAACCTGAGTGTTCACTCTAGTCCTGTTCGGATTAGGACGTGTCCACTTCAAAGCCCAATATTCGGGAGCTATTCTTTTGCCTCACATCAAGACCGACAAAAGCGAATGATTCGTTCGAACGACTAAACAATGGGGAGGGAACTTTTCTTGACTCCCCGCCGAAGCGGGAGCGTCAAAGGGCGCTGTGGGCGAATCTTGGGGGATAAGCCACAGCAGGTCACAACGCCGGGCTCTGTTGCGACCACCTGCCACGCGCATGGTGGCCACGGGAGCATATTCATAAATGGAGACGTGGGATCAATTAGTCAGGCTAAACATCGGCGCGATACCTGAAGAACTCGATATTTCAGACTGGGTTCTTATTCTGGGTGACTTGCTTTACATGCTGATGCGCTCCGACGGGGAAGTGAGCTATGTGCACGTCCCGCTGGACATGGAGATGATCATGAGCATACGGGAGTCGAGCGAATGCAAGGGAGGTGGCCTCTATCGGGATATCAGAGGCGAACCGACACAACTGGCGACGTATCTGGCGCTGGTTTTTCTGGACCGCAATGTGCCCGCGTCGGCTATCAGGCGCGAACTCGGAATGGCCGAAGCGACGATGAACTGGCTGCTCGAAGTCTGGCAATGCGTTGCCGGAATCATCGATCGAAACAAGCGATTGCGACTCATTCGTCTGCTGGCGGCCGATGGAAATGGGTAACAGTGGGCGCGCGACGATCTGGCCGGTCGGGGCGCGCGCGTGGTGTCGATCCCGGGTCCGCTAGCGCGGAGCCGGGACCCGTAGGACATGTCGTGAGTGAGTTGGCAGACCCGCTCACGACGATCGCAAAACTACAGAACTCCTCCTGTAGGCAGCAATCACCTGCCCTGAACAAGCAGCAACAGGAGAATAAGTGTTCCTAAACAAATGTGTTTACCCGGTGGAGCTAAAAATCAACTCGCTATTTCGAGAGATCGCGGCGATCGACCAAAGCTACATCTACGACAACAGGCTTTATGTGTTCGGCAACGAAGATGGTGGCTATGCTTATCGCTCCACGTCGCTGGAAGGGGCCGCGCTCGAAATGCTGCACAAGGATATTCGCGTGATCGAAGTATCGCCGAGCGCCGCCGCCGGAGGACGGATCGATCCCAAACGCAAATTTCAGGCGCTGGCGCTGTTGCAGCACGGCGCGTCGGTCGCGGCGGTTTCGCGCGGCGTGAACGTGTCGGAGGCGACGGTCTACCGGTATCGAAAGGGACTGCAAGGCGTCGTTGCGCTGCGTCCGCGGAATACGAATTCCCTGTTGCGGATGCTCGCCTTTCCGGCACCTCGCGTTCATGAGCGTGGCGCCACGGGATTGCATTTCGAATCGCGCGGTTGAATGCGTCGCCCCCGCGCAATGCGAGGCAGTCTCCGTTGGGCACGGCTATCCCGTGGCGCCTGCTTCGCGCGCGGAGCGCGTCATATCGATGCCTCTGCGCTCGTGGCTGAAGAAAATCAGCCCCGCGATCACCACGGCGACGACGCCCGCGACGATCGCCATCGCCATGCCGTAGTTGTTGCCGTGCGATGCGGCGAGCGACGCCTGCATCGTCGCGTTCACCGCCGCGAGCAAGTTGCCGAGCTGGTACACGAGTCCGGGGAAGGTCGCGCGAATCTCATCGGGCGAGATTTCGTTCAAATGGACCGGAATCACGCCCCACGCGCCTTGCACCGAGATCTGCATGAGGAACGCTCCGATCGCGAGCATGAGAGGCGTCGTCGAGAATGCCCACAGATACAGCACCGGCAACGCGATCAACGCGGCGATGAAAATCGTCACTCGCCGGCCGATCTTCTCAGACAGCGCCCCGAAAAACAGCCCGCCGACGATCGCGCCGACATTCAGCGTGATCGTAATGAGCGACACGGTATGCGGATCGAAATGATGCTGCTCGCGCAGGAAGGTCGGATAAAGATCCTGCGTGCCGTGCGAGAAGAAATTGAACGCGGTCATCAGCACGATTGCGTAGAGCGAGAGCGTCCAGTTTCGCTTGAGCGTGGCGATGAGGCCGGGGCGCGGGCGCTTTTCCATCGCACGCCACGCCGGCGATTCAGGCACGTGCGCACGCACGTACATCACGAGCAGGGCAGGCGCGACGCCGATGAAGAACATCCCGCGCCACCCGACGAACGGGTACACCACGCCGAAAGCGATCGACGCAAGCAAATAGCCGCTCGGATAGCCCGCCTGCAAAAGCCCCGAAACGACGCCGCGTGCGGCGGTCGGCACGGTTTCCATCGTCAGTGCCGATCCGACGCCCCACTCACCGCCCATCGCGATGCCGAAGAGTGCGCGCAGGATGAGCAGCGTCGTGAGATTCGGGGAGAGGCCGGAAAGCAACTCGATCAGCGAGTAGCACGCGATGTTGATCATCAGCGTGGGGCGGCGGCCGAATTTGTCCGCGAGCCGGCCGAAGAGCAGGGCGCCCAGCGGGCGCATCGCCAGCGTGAGCGTGATCGCGAAGGCGACGTCCGGGATCTTCGTATTGAATTCCGCGGCGATATCCTTCAATACGAAGACCATCAGAAAGAAATCGAATGCGTCGAGGGTCCAGCCCAAATAGGCGGCAATCGTCACGTTTCTTTGTTCGCGCGTCCAGCTCATTGCCAGTTTCTCCGATTCGATAATCGATTGGCGAGGGTTGCTTGTGCGGTTTAGCAATTAGCGAAACGGCCGCAGGCGCGTGGACCGGGCGTTGCGGGGTTTCGTCCGTGCGAGTGTACGCCGTCGATTAATCGATTGCTTAAGCGAGCGGGCGAATCCGCGTTCGCGCGTGAGCGATATGAATCGGAGAATACGGATTCGATTCAGTTTCAATTCGGTATGGAGAGAGCCGAATCAGAAACGAAAGAAAATCGAATAGAAAATGAAGGCGGGAAACAAAAAACCCCACGACGATGCGTGGGGCTTTTGCGTGCGATGCGCTTGAATCAGCGTATCGCGAAAGAGGGACCTTGGTGCCCAGGAGAGGACTCGAACCTCCACGGTGTTGCCACCGCTAGGACCTGAACCTAGTGCGTCTACCAATTCCGCCACCTGGGCCAAGGGGTACAGCGAGCCCGCTATTTTAGCGGGAACCGGCACCGTGTCAACTGCAAAGTCATACGACTAAGCTGAATCGAAAACACGGTCCCTGCACAAAAAGGAAAAGCCACCCGAAGGTGGCTTTTCCAAACATCTGGTGCCCAAGAGAGGACTCGAACCTCCACGGTGTTGCCACCGCTAGGACCTGAACCTAGTGCGTCTACCAATTCCGCCACCTGGGCAAGGGTGCGTGTGCTGCAAATCTGCTTTGCGTCCAGCAAAGAACGCCATTATAGCGACCCCAATGTGCCTGTCAAGCGTTTCGTAGCAATGCGCGTAACGACGCGCCGGGCGCGCCGTATCGGCTTGCCAGCCCCGTGAGGCTGAAAAGACGGGTGTTAGAATGACCCGCAACGATGACCGCATTATTGGTTGCAAAGCACCGCAAAAGTCCCGTCCAACGAGAAAAATCACGACTACGCCCTTGAGCAAATATCCGTATCCGATTCCGAGCCGCGAAGAAATTCTCGGCGTGCTGCGCACGAGCGAGACACCGCATGCCGCGAACGACATTGCCGAGGCACTGTCGATCAAGCGCCAGGAGCGCGAAGGATTTTTCAAGCGACTGGCGGCAATGGAACGCGACGGGCAAATCCGCCTCGACAAGCGCGGCCACTATCAACTCACGCATCCGTCGAATTTTGTGGCGGGCCGCGTACAGGGACATCGCGACGGCTTCGGCTTCCTGATCCGCGACGACGGTCAGGACGATCTGTTCCTGCCCAACGGCGAAATGCAGAAGGTCATGCACAACGACCGCGTGCTCGCGCGCATCGTCGGATATGACCGGCGCGGGCGGCCGGAAGGGCATATCGTCGAGGTGACCGATCGCGCGAACAAGCGCATCATCGGACGCCTCGTCAACGAGAACGGCGCGCTCATTCTGGTGCCGGAAGACAAGCGCATCGGTCACGACATCCTCATCACGCAAAATCCGAAGAAGGCGAAGGTCGGACAAGTGGTGTCCGTCGATCTGACGGATTTCCCGAGCCGTCACTCGCAGCCGCTCGGGCGCGTGGCCGAAGTGATCGGCGATATCGACGATCCCGGCATGGAGATCGAGATCGCGGTGCGCAAATACGGCGTGCCGCATGAGTTCAGTGACGCCGCGCTGAGCTCGGCCGCCAAGCTGCCCGACGAAGTGCGCCCGGTGGATATCCGCCATCGCGTCGATCTGCGCGACGTGCCGCTCGTCACCATCGATGGCGAGGACGCGCGCGACTTCGACGACGCCGTCTATTGCGAGCCGGTCGCGGTCGGGCGCGGTCAGGGATTCCGCCTGCTGGTCGCGATCGCGGACGTGTCGCATTATGTGCGGCCCGGCGAGCCGCTCGACGTCGATGCGCTCGATCGCAGCACGTCGGTGTACTTCCCGCGCCGCGTGATTCCGATGCTGCCGGAAAAGCTGTCGAACGGACTGTGTTCGCTAAATCCGAATGTCGACCGCTGCGTGCTCGTGTGCGATATGGTCATCACGGCGCGCGGCGAAATCAAGGCGTATCAGTTCTATCCGGGCGTGATGCATTCGGCGGCGCGTCTTACGTACACCGAAGTCGCGGCCGTGCTCACCAATACGAAGGGTCCGGAAGCGGCGAAGCGCGCCGATATCCTGCCGCAGTTGCAGGATCTCTACGGCGTGTACAAGTCGCTGCATGCCGCGCGCCAGAAACGCGGCGCGATCGATTTCGATACGACCGAGACCTACATCGTCGTGAACTCGCAGGGCAAGATCGAGCAGATCGTGCCGCGTCATCGCAACGACGCGCATCGACTGATCGAGGAATGCATGCTGGCCGCGAACGTCTGCGCGGCCGACTTCCTGAAGCGCAACAAGCATCCGGGTTTGTATCGCGTGCATGCCGGGCCGACGGAAGAGAAGCTGGAGAATCTGCGCACGTTCCTGCGCGGCGTCGGCCTCACGCTGACCGGCGGTGCGAAGCCCCACGCGAGCGATTACGCCGCGCTGATCGCGCAGATCCGCGACCGGCCCGATGCCCAGATGCTGCAATCGATGGTATTGCGCTCGATGCAGCAAGCCGTGTACAGCCCGGACAATATCGGCCATTTCGGACTCGCGTATGAGGCGTACGCGCACTTCACGAGCCCGATTCGACGCTATCCCGACCTGCTCACACATCGCGCGATCTACGCGATCTTGCAGGGTAAGAAGTATCTGCCGGACATCGGTCACGATGTATCGCTGAGCACCGGCCTCACGAAAGCGGCGCGCGAGATGCAGAAAGCCGACGACACCGCGCGAGGCCGCGCGCGCAACAGCGTCGCGATCTGGGAGGAGCTCGGTCTGCATTGCTCGTCGAACGAACGCCGCGCCGATGAAGCCTCGCGCGATGTCGAGGCGTGGCTCAAGTGCTACTTCATGCGCGACAAGCTCGGCGAGGAATACGGCGGCATGGTGAACGGCGTGACGTCGTTCGGCATCTTCGTGCAGCTGGATTCCCTTTTCATCGAGGGTCTCGTGCACGTGACCGAACTCGGCTCGGATTATTTCCAGTACGACGAGATCAAGAACGAACTGCGCGGCGAGCGCACGGGCATCCGCTACCGGATGTCGGATCGCGTGCGTGTGCAGGTGGGCCGCGTCGATCTCGATGCGCGCAAGATCGATTTCCGGCTCGTCCGCGATACGCCGGTGAAGCCGCCGGCGCCGCGTCCGCCGGTGGTTGCGGGCGAGCCCGCGAACGTCGGCAATGGCGGGGCGGGACCGCGTATCCGCCCGTTCGGCGACGACGACCTGCCGGGCACGCGCGCCCGTGGCGGCACGAAAAAGGGTGCGCCGATTTCGACAAACCCGCGCGCTGGCGCGGCGAAGAAACGCGGTGCGGCGTCGAAGTCGGCGCCGCAGGGGCGGCCGGCGCGCAAGAAGCGTTAGGGCGGGGCGCGATACTGCCGCCATCGAATACGCGCGGTCCGATGCTTCGTGCTTCGGACCGCGTCGTGCTTTTCAAGTTTTCACCGAAGGTTCGAATCAGTCATGTCACGTCTCAAGGTTCTATACGGATTTCACGCAGTGACCGCACGTTTGCGCGCGGACGCATCCTCGATCGAGGAGGTGCTGTACGACCCCACACGCAAGGACCGGCGCATGCAGGACTTTCTGCGGACCGCGAAGGAAGCGGGCGTGCGGCTGATCGCGGCGGACGAATCGCGCCTGTGGGGGCTCGCGGGCAACATCCAGCATCAGGGTATCGTCGCGCGCGCGAACGATCTTCCGCTCGCGCAGAACCTGGCGGAACTGCTCGACGGCATCTCGGGCACGCCGTTGCTGCTGGTGCTCGACGGCGTCACCGATCCGCATAACCTCGGCGCGTGCCTGCGCGTCGCGGATGCGGCCGGCGCGCACGCGGTGATCGCGCCGCGCGACCGCTCCGCCGGGTTGAACGCGACGGCGGCAAAGGTGGCGAGTGGGGCGGCCGAGAGCGTGCCGTACATCACCGTGACGAATCTGGCGCGCGCCCTGCGCGAGCTCAAGGACGCGGGCGTGTGGGTGATCGGAACGGCGGGCGAGGCGACGGCTTCGCTCTATGAGACGAAGCTGGACGGCCCCGTGGCGATCGTCGTCGGCGCGGAAGGCGAGGGTATGCGCAGGCTCACGCGCGAGACGTGCGACGAGGTCATGAATATCCCGATGTCGGGGACGGTCGAGAGTTTGAATGTGTCGGTGGCGAGCGGGGTTTGCTTGTTCGAGGCGGTGAGGCAGAGGCAGGTGAAGAAGTAACGGCCGGCGTCCACTAGTCACATCGGCAATTCGAAGCTTCGAACATCAGTCATGGCGTTAAACCGACTTAGTGATCTGCTCGCCGCAAAAAGCGTGTACACGCGCGAGCAGTTGAAGGGTGTTCTCGATACCCAGGACGCGACGATCAATACGGGCGTGTTCCGCCCAGCGGGTTTCGATTCGGTTCTGCTGTTCGTCACCGAGACGAAAACGCCGGACCGTGTTCAGTATGTCGATAAGCTCGAAGGCGACGTCCTGCACTGGCAAGGGCAGAACGCTGGACGTTCAGACTCGTTGATCGTCGAACATCGGCTTCGTGGCATCGAGCTTCTGCTGTTTTATCGCACGAGAAAGTACGAGTACCCGGGCGCTGGATTCAAGTACGAAGGTTCCTTCGAATACGTCTCGCACCAAGGCTCGATGCCCACGAGTTTCACGTTGCGGCGCGAAGCCGAGAGGCCCGCGCAGGCCGAAATCAAGGCCGAAACCGAGGCGGGGGCGCAAGTCGAAGCAAGCGGAGCTTTCAATCCCTCGAGTATCGAAGATGCCCGCAAAAAGACACTCTCCGCCATCGTCATGCGTCAAGGGCAGCCCGCGTTCCGCAAGGCCTTGCTCAATGCCTATGAACAGCGTTGCGCGCTAACGGGCTGCGATGTCCCACAGGTTCTCGAAGCCGCTCACATCTGCGGCTACATGGGCCCGGAAACCAACGACGTCCGAAACGGACTCTTGCTGCGCGCCGACTTGCACACACTCTACGACCGCGCGTTGATCGCGATCGATCCGTTGACTCACGAAGTGTCGATCGCTCCAGCGCTGCGAGAAAGCGAATACGCCTCGCTCGAAGGACGTTTGCTTCGTTTGCCGAAGCATCCTCAGCAACGACCAAGTCGCGAAGCGCTGCAGATTCACTGGATGCACGTGCGATCGATCCGGGAAAGGCAATCGTGATAGGCATAAGAAAAGCGCTCGGCTTAGCCGCATCGATATCGATGTGCATCCTCACCGCCTGCACCACCACCCAGATCGACCGCGGCACCTACATCGCCGACACCCGGTATCACGCCAAAAACGCCGACTCCCGCGTCCGTTTCCTCGTGATGCACTACACGGAGATCGACGAGACACGATCGCTCGCGGTGCTCACGGGCGATCAGGTCAGCGTGCATTACGTGGTCCCCGACGCCCCCCGCATCGAAAAGGGCGAGCCTGTCGTCTATCAGCTGGTGCCCGAAGACAAGCGCGCCTGGCACGCCGGCGTGAGTTCCTGGCAAGGCGCGACGGAACTGAACGCGTCCTCGATCGGCATCGAGAATGTGAACCTCGGGCCTATCGGTGAACAAGGCGGCGACCGCAAGTGGCAGCCGTATCCGCCCGCGCAGATCGACGCGCTCATCAAACTCTCGCGCGATATCGTCGCGCGCTGCCGGATCCCGCCGACGCGCGTCGTCGGCCATAGCGATATCGCACCCCAACGCAAGATCGACCCGGGCCCGCTTTTTCCGTGGCGAGCGCTATACGATGCCGGCGTGGGCGCATGGCCCGACGACGCAACCGTGGCCGCACATCTCGCCGGACGCGATCCCAAAGCGCCGAGCGACGTGCGCGCGCTGCAGGAAAAGCTGAAGCGCTACGGTTACGACATCGCGACCGACGGCGTGCTTGACGAGAAGACACGCCGCGTTTTCAGCGCCTTCCAGATGCACTTCCGTCCGTCGGACTACGCGGGCAATGCGGACGCGGAAAGCGACGCCATCGCCCAAGCCTTGCTCGACAAGTACTTCTCCAACTAAAAGGAAGCCCGATGAGCGACTATTTTCTGCCGCTGCGCGCGCTCCACATGATCTTCGCGGGCGTGTCCATCGCCGGTTTCGTGCTGCGCTGGATCTGGATGCTGACGAATTCGCGGCTCCTCACGACGCGCGCGACGAAAATCCTCCCGCACATCGTCGACACGCTGTTGCTCGCAAGCGCCATCGCGCTGGTCGCGATCATCGGCTTCTCCGCGAACGCCGCGTGGCTCGGCGCAAAAATCGCGGGCCTCGTCGTCTATGTCGTGCTCGGCACGTTTGCGCTCAAGCGCGGTCGCACGAAGGGCGCGCGCGCCGTGTATGGCGTTCTGGCGATTATCGTGTTCGCGTTCATCGCATCGGTCGCGCGCTCGCACGATCCGCTCGGCTTCCTGCGCGCGATGGCATGATCGGAGGATGCGCCTCGCGCGCTCCGATAAAATTCCGTTTTTCACCGATAAGCAGCACCGCTCCCATGACTCAAGACGAACTCAAGCAACTCGTCGGCCAGGCCGCAGCCGACTACGTAAACGCGAACGTGCCGGAAGGCGCGATCATCGGCGTCGGCACCGGATCGACGGCCAACTGTTTCATCGACGCCATCGCGAAGTCGAAGGCGCGTTATCGCGGCGCGGTGTCGAGTTCGCTCGCGACGACTGCGCGACTGGAATCGCACGGCTTCAAGGTGTTCGATCTGAACGACATCGAGACGCTCTCGATCTACGTCGACGGCGCCGATGAAATCGACGCGAGCGGCGCGATGATCAAGGGCGGCGGCGGCGCGCTCACACGCGAGAAAATCGTCGCGTCTGTGGCGGACGTGTTCGTGTGCATCGCCGATTCGAGCAAGCGCGTGCCGGTGATGGGCACGTTCCCGCTGCCCGTGGAAGTCGTGCCGATGGCCCGCACCGCGATCGGCCGCAAGCTCGCGGCGCTCGGCGGCGTGCCGATCGTGCGTGTGACGAAGGACGGCTCGCCGTTCATCACCGACAACGGCAACGAAATCATCGACGTGAAGGGCCTGTCGATCACCGATCCGCGCGCGCTCGAAGCACGGATCAATGCGTGGCCCGGCGTCGTCACGGTCGGGCTGTTCGCCGCGCGCGGCGCGGACATCTGTCTGCTCGGCACCGAAACGGGCGTCGAGCGCATCGACTACAAGTAAAGACAAAACGCGCGGCCGCCCGACGTGGGCGTGCCGCGCTTTCTGCTGCTGAATCGATCAGTACGCGTTGCGTCCGATGAATCCCTTGAACATCGTCATCGCGACGATCTTGATGTCGAACCAGAACGACCAGTTCTGGATGTAGAAGAGGTCGAACTTCACGCGGCTCTGCATCTGCTCCACTTTTTCCGTCGCGCCGCGATAGCCGTTCACTTGCGCCCAGCCCGTGATGCCAGGCTTGATGCGGTAGCGGAACATGTAGCCGTAGACGAGGTCCTTGTAGAGATCGTCGTGCTCGAGCGCGTGCGGGCGCGGACCGACGACCGACATGTGCCCGAACAGCACATTCAGGAACTGCGGCAGCTCGTCGAGACTCGTGCGCCGCAGAATCGCGCCGACCTTCGTCACACGCGGATCGTTGCGCGTCGCCTGCGTCACGTGACCCTTGTGCTCCCGATGCACGCCCATCGAGCGGAATTTGTAGATGCGAAACGGCCGTCCGTCCGCGCCCTTGCGATGTTGCGTGAAGAACACCGGACCCTTCGACGTCGTCTTCACGGCGATCGCGATCGCGATCAGCAGAGGGGACAGCGCGAGGAGCGCCGTCGCCGCGAAGAGGCGGTCGAAGAGCATCTTCGGCCACATCTGCAACGAATTGACGGGCGACGCCGTCAGGTCGATGGTCGCGAGTCCGGCGACATCCGTCATCGAATGATTGAAGAGCGAGATGCTGCGCGTGTCCGGAATCAGCCGCAGATTCACGAAGTCGTGCCGCAGCGCGTGCACGAACCGGTAGATCGTGTGCTCCTGCGACAGGGGCAGCGCGAGCCACACTTCGTCGATGCCTTCGGCGCGCACTTTGTCCACGAGATCGTCGAAGTCGTTCAGCACGGGCAAACGATTGCCTCCCATGCCGATTGCCGTCGTCGGGGCGTTCACGCCGCCTGCGCCGGTCGCATGCAGTTCCGCGTCCCCGGTCGTGTCCAGCACGCACACGGGCGTGAAGCCCTGCTCGGGCGTGCTGCACAGATGCGCGAGCAAGGTGCGCGAGAAGCCTTGCGCGCCGACGATCGCCACGGTGCGCTGGTTCAGGCCGCGCCCGCGCATCAGGCGCAAGGCTGAATACGCCAGCAGTTTCGCCGCGATGATGAGCGCGCCGGATATGAGCGTGGAATACGCGAACCACAGCCGCGACACGGTATCCATGCGATGCAGCGTGAACGCGAGCAGAAGGCCCGCGGCGACCACCGCCATCCACGCCAGCGTGACGCGCGCCAGCATCATGGCGAACGGCTTGCCGCGCCAGGTCTCGTACACGCCGAAAGCCGGGAAAAGCAGAAGAGCGAGTGCGGAGTTGAACGCGATCAGAAGCCTTTCGATATCGCTGAAATCGAGCGAGGAAAAGCGTACGTCATGCGCGATCAATCCGCCCGCGATGATGAGACAGACATCAAGACAACGTGCCAGCCATGAAAACAAGTCGTGATTTTTTTCTTGCATTAATCCAAGCCGTTAAACACTGGAGGCAGAGGCCGCCTCGGTTGCACGAAGACGCGGGAGCAGTCGGTCGAACTCTCGCTTGACGAGCCCATAGCACTCGCAGGCGCGGGCTTCGAGTCCCTCGCGATCCACGACCTTGATGCAGCCGCGGCTGTGATGAATGAGACCCGCGTCGTGAAGCTTGCCGGCCGCTTCGGTTACGCCTTCGCGGCGCACGCCGAGCATGTCGGCGATCAGTTGCTGCGTGACTTGCAGCTCGTTGGACGCGGTGCGATCGATTTCGATCAGCAGCCAGCGGCAAAGTTGCTTGTTCAACGAGTGATGCCGGTTGCACGCGGCCGTCTGCGCGACCTGCGTGAGAAGCGCTTGCATATAGAGCAGCATCAGGCGGCGCAGGAAGTCCGAGCGGCCGAACTGTTCGCGCAGGGCCTGCGCGCTCATGCGATAGGCGAAGCCCGGGCACTGCACCTGCACGCGCGTCGGCATCGTTTCGCCCCCCGTCAGCACGGGCACGCCCGTCATGCCTTCGCGGCCCACCGCGGCGATCTCGACCGAGCCGCCGTCTTCCATCGTATGCAGCAGCGAGATGATCGCCGTCGTCGGGAAATAAACGTGGTGAATACGTTGGCCTGAGTCGCACAGCAGTTGCTCGGTGCGCAGTTGCACGAGTTCGAGATGCGGCGTGAGCGCCTGCCATTCGTGGGCCGGAAGTGCGCCAAGCAGATGGTTGCCGTGCAGGTCGGACTGGAGGGTCAGCATGATTTGTTCTCTCTCGTAACTTCGCGCGTTGCGCTTCAGTTTTTATTTACTGGCGTGATCGTTTTCGACTGTGGTCTCGTAGCGAACCCGTCGATGAAGCATCTCGCCAGCCCCGTAGCCGCCCGTTCACGCGTGGATTGAATTTGTTGTTTCGCGTTTTTTCGGGTTGCGCGACTCTATTAGCGAGGACTGTGCCAATGCGCGCAATCGCAATGCTGGCGGGGCCTCATAAATAAGGCGGTTTTTGTATTGCAGCGCAGCGCGGCGTTTTTGTTTCAGTCTTGAACATCGGTGGTCTTAGGAATGCGCGCGGGCACCGATACGTTTCATCAGCGCAATCCCCCCGTTTGGCGGTTCAGAGTTTTGCAATCACCGTGCGACAGGCCTCACAGGTCGACATCCCCTCGACAGCACACCTTCTTTCGTAGGGACAATGGAAAATGATTCATCCATGTTCCATCGCCCTAGCGGGCTTGCTAACGCCCGTCATTTTCGCCAGCGCTCGATTGCCCCCGGAGCCTTGCCAGACGGGGTATCGCGGGCGATCGGAAAAGTCTGCCGCGAGGCGCTTCATGAAGCGGAAAGGATGCGTCGCTTGCACGAAGTGAAAAATCGGTACGCGGGGACTCGCATGTGCGCGTGCACCGAGCGCTCAACCGCACGCGGAATGGCTCACACAGGGCTTGCGCTAACCTGTCAGGCGCCACAAGCGACGGCGTTTCTTCGTCAAACGTTTGCGCGCATTTCGTCGGATCGATACTTTGAGATACATCTGGACCATGCGAGGCGCGGTGCCCGGAAATGTTTCATCGCGGACAATTTCATGCGGCACCGATTTAAGCATGCAAAAACCCATCGCCCGAATTGCAGTGAAGACATAACGAAGTCACGAACCGACGTCACAATTCAGGTAAGCGAGTGAAAAACCCCTTGAATTAGCGGTTCGAATATGTTTAAGCGACAAGCGTTTGCTTATACAAATCGGCGCGTAATGCGATTGCGCCCGCATTCGGTCAACACACGATATTCGCGAGCGGAGGAATAACGCGTTCATACGCGTCCTCGATGGCGTCGAACGATGCCTCGCAAAGCTCGTGACGTCCGCGCGAAAGCGCACGCGCGAGCCGGCACTGCATGACCATCGTTTCGCTTGCGATCTTTCGTGCGCCCGCGTGCGTCTGAACGGGAATGTCGAAGCCTTGTTCGCGCATCCATTGCAGGTAATGCGCGAGCAATTCGAAGTTGGCCCCAAGCGGTCTCATCACATTGAACGCGTAAAGGCGCGCGTACGATTCGCCGCGCGCGATCATCGTATCGACATGCTCGGGAAAGGCAGCGCGCCAGCGCGCGATGGGGTTGTGCATCGGACGCCGTAACAGATGCGCGCACAGCGCGTCGGCGGAGGCCTCGGCGAGCGGCGTGCCGGACACCGGTTCCCGTACCCGCTTGACGAATTCGACGTGCGGAAAGAGTGCGGGCTGCGGCGTCGCCTGAGAACGCAGTACGCCGTCGTAATCGTCACCGTCGAGCAGGTGATAACCCGTGTGATGAAAGTAGCCGAGACGCCGCGCGTCGGGATCGATCACATCGATGCCGATGGTCGTTTTCGCATGTTCGCGGTGATACGACGCCGTGCGCATGTCGGGCAAAAAGAACGCATCCACTTCGACGAGCACGATGTTCGCGCGGCGCGTCTGCACGAGTGCGCGCTCTTCGAGCGAATCGAACACGGAAAGCTCCTGAACTTGCAGGCCATAGAGCGTTTCGATGTCGTCCAGCGGCAGCTTGCCGAGCGTGAACTGATCGGCTTCGAAGTCCTGAGCAACGGTGAAGGCCAGCGCGGCGCGCGGTTCGAGCCCGTTGCCGTGCAGGATTTCAATCCACAGATCGACGGGCGCGACGGCCTCGCGCCAGATGCGCTCGCCGCGATGCAGCGCATGCGCATGATGGCGCCGCGCACGCATGCGTAAAGGATCGAGCGATACGACGCGGGAACGACTCGCGCCTGAATCCGTCACACCGCTCGTATGGAACGCGCTCATGCCGTGACCTCGGGCCGGCAGGGCCGGCGTTCGATACCGCGTGCGCGTCCGAGCGAGTGTCCTTTTCGTTGTGCGTCTCTGTCGCGTTCGATGGCGGTATGCATTGTGATTTTCCCATGAAGGTGCCGTATTACGCGAGCGCTATCGACGCCATGCGAACGCGCGCGGCAGCCCGCATCGAAGGGCTGTTGCGTGGTCGTGTCGATCGTCGGGCAGGCGTCTTTTTCCCCGGGACGCCTTTTTGCGTGTGGTCGAGCTTATTTGAAAGGCGCGCGAGGCGTGGGTCGGTGCGATGGCGCACTGATTCCGGGCGGGCCGGCACGTAACGTTCAATCGTCGTAACGCCGGTAATTGCCGGTAAAGCATGGAGATAATCGATGAACTGGAAAACCCTGGATTTCGAACAACTCACTGCGCGTGAGCTTTATTTGATTTTGCGCGCGCGCAGTGCGGTGTTCGTCGTCGAACAGTCGCATGTCCATCTCGATCCGGATGGCCGCGACGAAACCGGTACGCATGTATTCGCCGCCGAAGACATGAGCCGCTCGATGCCCGTGCTCGCCTATGCACGCATTCACGAAGGCGATGCGGAAGATCCGGAGGTCGTGGTGGACAAGATCTTGACGAGCCCGCTGCGTCGTGGCGATGGCACCGCGCACGCTCTGATCGAACGCGTGCTGGCGGTGGCCGCCGAGCGCTGGCCCGGCCGCGGCGTGCGCCTGAGCGCGCCCGTGAGTCTGCGAGGCTTCTATGAGGCGTTCGGCTTTCGCAAGACCGAAGGCCCGTTCCTCGAGCATGGCATGCCCTACATCGGTCTGACGAGAAAGAGCCGTCAGCCGCGCGAGACGTCCGGCACGGGCAAGGCGCGGTTCGCGCCGAGCGAGCGCGCCACCACGTACGAGTTGCTGTAAGCGCCACGAGCGACGCAAAGGAACGCACGAGTCGGCGGCATTGAAGGCGTAGACCATCCGGGCATCGAGGCAAGGAAGGCGCAATAGCGACGAAATAGCGGCGCAATAACCAAGCGTGTCCTCGAAACAATAAGATCGACGCAGCCGGCCAGCGCCGGCGAGCGCAAAAACAGCCTATCTCATGCGAATAGTCCATCTCGCCAATCACGCGCAGACGATCGGCAACGGCACCGTCAACATGATGGTCGATCTCGCCTGCATGCAGGCGAGCATGGGTCAGGATGTCGTGATCGCGTCGTCCGGCGGCGGGTTCGAGCCGCTCCTGCGCCGTCACGGCATCCTGCATATTCCGCTGCAGCAATCGCGGCAGCCCTGGCGCGTGCCGTCAATGATCGCGGGCTTCAATCGTCTCATCGATCGTTTCGATCCCGACATCGTGCATGCGCACATGATGACCGGTGCGCTCATCTCGCGTTTTTCCAGCATGCGGCGCCGTTTCGCGCTCGTGACGACGGTTCATCATGAACTGCAGAAAAGCGCATCGCTCGTGCGCGCGGGCGATCGCATGGTCGCCGTGAGCCGCGCGCTCGCGCTGGATCTGGAGGCGCGCGGCATCGATCCCGGGCGCATGTCGATCGTGCTCAACGGCGCCGTGGGCGCGCCGCGCCTCGTGTGCCGGCCCGCCGCGAAGCCGCTGCGCCTTAGGCATCCGAACATCGTCTGCGTGGCGGGCATGTATCGCAGGAAAGGCATCGCGGATCTGCTGCAAGCGTTCGCGCTCGTGCGCGAGCAGTCGGAGAGCGAGCGGGAGTTCATGGCCGAGCCGCATCTGTATCTCGTCGGCGATGGCCCCGAGCGAGCATCGATGGAAGCACTCGCGGCAGAGCTCGGCATCGCGGAGATCATGCACTTCGCCGGCTTTGTCGCCGATCCGCGGCCCTATTTCGCGAGCGCGGATATTTTCGCGCTCCTGTCGCGTCAGGATCCGGGGCCGCTCGTGATCGCCGAGGCGCGCGAGGCGGGCTGCGCGATCGTCTCGACACGCGTGGGCGGCATTCCCGAAATGCTCGACGACGGTGCGGCAGGCGTGCTCGTGCCCGCAGGCGATATCGAGCAGGCGGCGGCGAAACTGCGCTGGCTCCTGCTCGACGGGCAGGCGCGCGGCCAGTTCGCGGCGCGTGCGCGGCAAAACCTGCAGCCGCTCTCGGTCGAGAGAGTAAGCAGCGACTACATGGCGGTCTATCAGCACACGCTCACGGAACGCGAAGCGATGCAGCGCCAGCGGCTCGCGCTCGATGCGCGAAGGCCTCGAGCAACGGATGGCGCGATTTAAGCATAGGGCTGACGAATCGCCGCGCTCGCACCGCGCCACGGTGCTTTCGTTCAAACCGTCCGATCATACAAAAGGCCCATGCCAGCGGCCTTCCGTTCGCGTTCGCACAGAACGCCTACGAGATGCTTGCTCAAATGAGTGCATGATCGGTCCGAGGACATAAGGGACCGAAAAACGCACCCGCCGCGCTGCGACGCCGCCATTCTTCAGTTTCCCTGATGAATGCCTGCGCGCGCGCGGCGCGAGTGCAGCGGATACACGCGAAGCGGTAAGAATCGACGAAATATCGACGTCAGAGGGATTACCCTGTCAGGTGTTTCCCAACTGGCATTCGAAGCAACGAAGACGCAACGTATCTAGCACGACGAATGGGCCTGTCGGGAACTCGTCGTGCCTTTCGCAGCCCGGGGAAAGCGAAAGCGATGCGCTCATACATACGGCTACGGAACAGGCGAGAAGGGGAGAAGCGAGATGGATGACAACAAAGAGCGATCGCTGGTGGCGAAGGTCATGGACGGACTGGTCTCCGGCATCGTCGAGCAAAAATATGGCGCGATACTGCCACCGCAGGACATCCTCTCGAAGGAGTTCGACGTGAGCCGCACCGTCATGCGCGAGGCGCTCTCGATGCTGCTCGCGCGGCACATGCTGGACGTGCGGCCGAAAACGGGCACACGTATTCGTCCGATGAGCGACTGGCGTCTCATCGACGAGGACGTGGTGAGCTGGAGATTTCGCGCCAAGCCCGATCAGACATTTTTGCGCGATGTAATCGAATTCCGAATGCTGATCGAGCCGCGCGCGGCAGCGCTGGCCGCCGCACGGGCGACGCCGGACGAGATCGCCGGCATCCGCGACGCGTTCGACACGCTCTCGCGCCTGCAGGTCGGCGAGCCGGAGTATCAGGCGGCCGACGAGGTGCTGCACACGCGCATCGTCGCGGCGAGCGGCAACCAGTTCTTTCGCCAGATGACGGCGATCGTGCGCGGCGCGCTGGTGACGGTCAATCCTATCGTGGACGGCATCGAGTCCGTGCGTGAGGCGACGCTCGCGGCGCAGAAGAGCGTCGTCGAGGCGATCGAGGCGAAGGATTCCGCCGCCGCCGAATCCGCGACGCGCGCGCTCGTCGATCTGGCCGCGGAAGAAGTGGGCCGCGCGTTCTCGCTGGAGCGGGTGAACAGTCAGCCCGCCTCGCCGAATGTGAATGCGTCCGCGGGAGTGTGACGTCCTCAAATAGCGCGACGTAGGAGACCATCGGGCCGCAAGCATGGAGCCGGGACATGTCCCGGCTTTTTGCCGTCTGCGCGCCGTGCGAATTCGACATGCGATGCAATCAGGCACAATGCGTCGCACGACGAACATGGCGCATGGAGGCAGGATTGACCGACACGAACATCAACGCAGCAACGATACGCTGGGGCATCGTCGGCGCGGGACGCATCGCGCGGCGCTTCGCCGAAAGCCTCGCGCATGTCGATGGCGCGCGCCTCGCGGCCGTCTGGTCGCGCCGCGCGGAACCGGCGCGCGCATTGGCCGACGCATTCGATGCACGCGCGTTCGACGAATTCGACGCGATGCTCGACCATGTCGACGCGCTCTACATCGCGACCTTGCAGGACAGTCACCCGGAATACGCGTTGCGCGCCTTCGCGGCGGGCAAACCCGTGCTGTGCGAAAAGCCCGCCGCCGTGAGCGCGCGCGATCTGCAGCGCATGATCGACGCGGCGCGCGCGGCGAAGCTGCTCTTCATGGAAGCGATGAAGCCGCCGTTTTATCCGCTGTATCGCCGCCTGCGCGCGCATCTGGAGCACGATTCCATCGGCGAAATCGGGCTCGTGCGCGCGGGTTGCTCGATCGCGCACGTGCCGCTCGATCACCCGTCGTTCTCGCTCGAAGCGGGCGGCGGCGCGCTGCTCGACATCGGTATCTACGAGGCGTTTCTTGCGGTCGACTGGCTCGGCGAGGCGCTCGACGTGCAGACTATCGGCCGCCTCGGCGCCACCGGCGTCGACGTGTTCGCGAGCCTGAACGTGCGCCACGAACGCGGCATCGCGCAATTGTTCTGCGGACTCGATCTGCAAGGCCGCGGCGATGCGCTCATCGGCGGCACGCTCGGCACGGTGACGATCCACGAAAACTGGTGGAATCCGGCGCGCGCGACGATTGCGTACACCGACGGACGCAAGATCGAACTCGACGAGCCTTTCACGGGCGGCGGCCTCAACTACGAAACCGCGCATTTTTGCGAGCTGCTGCGCGCGGGCGAAACGGAAAGCCCGGTGATGCCGCACGCGATGTCGATGCGCATGATCGCGATCATCGACGCCGCGCGGCGCGATCTGAAGCTGCGCTTTCCCTTCGAGACCGACTGATACGAAAAAGCCGCTTTTCAGCGGCTCTTTTTCGTCGATGTCGCTCAGTGTCGTCCCGGCAGCGCGAGACGCCGTTCGAAAATCCGCTGCACGAATTCGAGCACGCTGCACAGAATCCAGTAGACGAACGCCGCCGCGAGATAGAGCGGCAGCGGCTGATAGGTCGCCGCGATCACTTCCTGCGCGCTTCGCAACAGCTCGGTCACGGTGATGACCGAGACGAGCGACGTGTCCTTGATCAGACTGATGAGACTGTTCGACAAGCTCGGCACCGCGATGCGCAGCGCCTGCGGCCCGATCACGTAGCGCAGCGTCTGCGTGCGCGACAACCCGAGGCTATAGGCCGCGAGCCACTGTCCGGTGTGGATGCCGAGGATCGCGCCGCGCATGCTTTCCGACAGATACGCGGCGACGTTCGCCGACAGCGCGATCACGCCCGCGGGTGTGGGCTCGAGCGAGATGCCGAGGCTCGGCAGGCCATAGTAGATGACGAAAATCTGCACGAGCAGCGGCGTGCCGCGCATCACGCTCACATAGCAGCGACCGATCGCGACGAGCGCGCGATTCTGGCTGATGCCCATCAACGCCAGCACGACGGCCGCGATGAGGCCGAAGAACATCGAATAGAGCGCGAACTTGATTGTCAGCAGCGCGCCTTGCGCCAGCACGGGCGCCGATTGAACGAGCAGGGATGTCGTGGACATGGACGGGGGAACGTGAAAGAACCGGCGTGGCGAGTCAGAAAATTCGGCACATCATAACCGGCGAGGAAAAAGCGAAGGGCGGCACCGTCGAACGATGCCGCCCTGAAGCGCCAGAAGCGCAGACTTACTTCGCGGGCTTCGTCACGTCGATGCCGAACCACTTGTCCGAAATCTTCGTGAACGTGCCGTCCGCTTCGAGCTGGTTCATCGCGTCGTCGATTGCCTTCGCGAACTTCGGATTGCCCTTCTTGAACGGAATGCCCGACGGATTGCCCGCGCCGACATTCGCGCCCGTGCGCAGCGGCAACTGCGAATTCTTCAGCAGATACGCGAGCATCAGGCGGTCGTTGAGCGCCGCGTCGAGACGGCCGGCGGCGAGGTCACGCAGATACTCGGGCGCGCCCGGATAGGTCTTCACGTCGATGCCCGGCACCGACTTCGCCATGTCCATGTAGTTCGTGCCGAGTCCGACGCCGAGCTTCTTGCCCTTCAGTTCTTCGAGCGTCTTGAACTCGCGCTTGTCGTCCGAACGCTGGATCAATTGCGCGTTCGAATACGTGTACGCCGGCGAGAAGTCGAGCGTCTGCTTGCGCGCGTCGGTGATGCCGACCTGGTTCACGATCACATCGAACTTGCCTGCCTGCAGGCCCGCGATGATGCCGCTCCATTCGGTCGTGACGAACTCGGGCTTCACGCCGAGCTTGGCGGCGACGGCTTTGGCGATATCGACATCGAAGCCGACCAGCTCGCCGTTCGGCGCTTTCGAGTTGAACGGCGGGAAGGTGCCTTCCAGGCCGACGCGCAGCGTGCCGCGCTGCTTGACCTGATCGAGCAGGTCGTCGGCGTGTGCCGCGGTGGTGACGGCGGTGAATGCCGCGCCGATCAGGCTGGCAGCGACGAGTTTCTTGAGCGTGGACAGTTTCATTGTGTTGTTTTCCTCTTGATGGGCACAGCGTTTTTTTCGGATGCGGCGATCATAGTGAGAATGCAATCGCCGCGTAATACCGTTTGCTCATGTCTATATGCGGGATCGGCTCGTTCACGCGAGCGCGTCGACGCATTCGCGGACAAGCGCCGGACCGCGATAAATCAGCCCCGTGTAAAGCTGCACGAGCGACGCGCCCGCCGCGAGCTTCGCGCGCGCGTCCTCGCCCGAGAAAATCCCGCCCACGCCGATGATCGGCACCTCCGTGCCGACTTCCGCGCGCAGCTTGCGGATCACCTCGTTGGATGCGTCGAAGACTGGCCGCCCCGACAGGCCGCCCGCTTCGTCGCCGTGCTTCATGCCGGTCACAGCGGTGCGCGAGAGCGTCGTGTTCGTGGCGATCACGCCGTCGATCTTGTGAGCGAGCAGTGTGCCCGCGATCGACCTGATCTGCTCGTCGTCGAGGTCGGGCGCGATCTTGAGCGCGAGCGGCACGAGCTTGCCGTGCAGGTCGGAAAGACGCGCCTGCTTCTCCTTCAGTGCGCCCAGCAGCGAATCGAGCTCGCCCGCGCCTTGCAGCTGCCGCAGATTCTTCGTGTTCGGCGACGAAATGTTGATCGTCACATAGCTCGCGAACGGATAGACGCGCTCGAGGCAGTAAAGGTAGTCCTCGGCGGCGCGCTCGATCGGCGTATCGGCGTTCTTGCCGATGTTGAGGCCCAGCACGCCGCGATAGTGCGCCGCCTTCACGTTGGCGACGAACTGATCGACGCCGCGGTTGTTGAAGCCCATCCGGTTGATGAGCGCGTCCGCCTCCGGCAGCCGGAAGATGCGCGGACGCGGATTGCCCGGCTGCGCGCGCGGCGTCACGGTGCCCACTTCGATGAAGCCGAAGCCGAGCGCGGCGAGCCCGTCGATGCACGCGCCGTCCTTGTCCAGGCCCGCGGCCAGGCCGACCGGGTTGCGGAACGTGATGCCCATGACAGTGCGGGGCGAATCGGGGCCGCGTCTCGCGAGCATGCCGGCGAGCCCGGTGCGGCCGGCGGCGCCGAGCATGCGCAGCGTCAGGTGATGAGCATCTTCCGCGTCCATCTTGAAGAGATGCGAACGCGCGATCGGGTAGAGGGAACTGAACACGAAATGAAAGCCGGCGACGGCGGATTTTTTTAAGACCGCTATTTTAGCGGCTTTGGACGGCGGGCCGGTCGCACTCTGCGGGTTGCTCCGGCGGCTATTTCGGCTGGCTCGGACCGTGGATGCGCCCGGGCATCGGCAGCGTGCCGGCGGATTGCGTGCTGGCGGGATCGAGGAGCGTCCAGCGTCCGTCGATCAGACCTTCCAGCGGCCGGAAATTCGCCTTGTAGGCCATTTTCTCGCTTTCGCGAATCCAGTAGCCGAGATAGACGTGCGGCAGGTCGAGGCTCTTCGCCTGCTCGATCTGCCAGAGGATGTTGAACGTGCCGTAGCTCGTCTTCGGCATGTCCGGCTCGAAGAACGTGTACACCGATGACAACCCGTCGCCGAGGATGTCGATCATGCTGATCATGCGCAGGGCGCCGGGCGTGTCCGCGTGCGCAGGATCGGCGGGTTCGCGGAACTCGACGAGACGCGAATTGATCCGGCTCTGCAGCAGGAACTGCTCGTACTGGTCGCGGCTGTCGCGATCCATGCCGCCGCCCGCATGCCGCGCCGACTGATAACGCATGTAGAGCGCGTAGTGTTCTTCGTCGTAGTGCAGCGGCGCGACGCTCGCCACCAGATTGCCGTGCTGCTTCCACACGCGCCGCTGCGAGCGGTTCGGCACGAAACGCGCGACCGGCACGCGCACCGGCACGCAGGCGCGGCAGCCGTCGCAATACGGGCGATAGGTGAAGACGCCTGAACGCCGGAAACCGGCCTTGACGAGTTCGGTGTAGACGTCGGAGTTGATCAGATGGCTCGGCGTCGCGACCTGCGAGCGCGCGACGCGCCCTTCCAGATAACTGCAAGGGTAGGGCGCTGTTGCATAGAATTGCAGCGCGGAAAGCGGTGACAGCGGTAGCTCGTTCGGATGTGTCACGTTGGCGGCTCTTGCAGGCGTCGTCTCGTCGTTGCCGACCGGCGCGTAGATTCCACTTTCCGGGCGCGCGCGGCGGCTGCATTTCGTGTGTCGCTCGGGGCGTCGCGCGCAGCGTTCAGCGTGCCAGCACGTCGAGAAGGACGGATTTGTCGAAGCGCCAGCCGATCGCCGGTTCCGCCGTGGCCCGCCGGAGATGCGCCACGAATGCGCGGCGTGCGATCTCACGGCCGCCCAGCGACGCCAGATGCGACGTGTTCTGCTGGCAGTCTATCATCTCAATTTGATTGCGGCGCAAGTGTCCGACGAGCGCCGCAAGCGCGATTTTCGACGCATCGGTCTTGTGCGCAAACATCGATTCGCCGAAGAACATGCGCCCGAACGACACGCCGTAAAGCCCGCCGACGCGCACGCCGTCGTGCCACGTTTCGATGCTGTGCGCGCTACCCGCGCGGTGCAATGTGGTGTACGCATCCACGATGTCCGTGGTGATCCAGGTGCCGCGCTGGCCGTCGCGCGGCGTGTCGGCGCAGGCGCGCATCACGGCGGAAAAATCGTCGTCGACGCGGATTTCCCAGACCGGATCGCGCACGACGCGCTTCAAGGTCTTGCGCAGCGAATCAGATACCTTGAACTCGGCCGGAAAGAGCACCATGCGAGGGTCGGGGCTCCACCACAGCACGGGCTGGCCGTCCGAATACCACGGGAAAATGCCGCGACCGTAGGCATCGATGAGCCGTGACGGCAAAAGGTCCGCGCTTGCGGCGAGCAGGCCCGGCGCGCCGCTCGCCGCGCCGAGCGCGCGCTCGACGGGCGGAAAAGGATCGTCGTCGGCGAGCCAGGGAACCATGTTCTCGGGTGAGTGGCGTTCTGTGATGTCAGCGAGCGATGCGATCAGCCGTCGCGCAGCGTGCGGAAAATGTCGCCCGTGTGCAGCGTGAAATTGCCGGCGGCGCGGTCGGCGAAGAAAAAGCGCAGCGTCTGGCCGACCGTCGGAAACGCGATCTCGTCCCACGGAATCTCGCTTTCCTCGAAGAGCTTCACCTCCAGGCTTTCCTCGCCGGGATCGACTTCGATATCGAGCAGCCGCGCCAGATAGAAGAGATGCACCTGATGCACGTGCGGCACGTTGAGCAGGGTGAAAAGGCTCTGGATCTCGACGCGCGCGCCCGCTTCCTCGAGCGTTTCGCGCGCGGCGCCTTCGCTCGTCGTCTCCTGCATTTCCATGAAGCCGGCGGGCAAGGTCCAGTAGCCGTAGCGGGGCTCGATCGCGCGGCGGCACAGCAGCACCTTGTCGTCCCACACCGGGACGGTGCCTACGACGTTACGCGGATTTTGATAGTGAACCGTGCCGCAGTTGTTGCAGACGAAGCGCTCACGGTTGTCGCCGGGCGGAATGGCGAGGCCGACCTCGTGGCCGCAGACGGAACAGAATTTCATGGAAATGGACGTGGGAGATGTGCTGCGAGTGTATCACCGCACCGCGGCGGCTTTGAGGCACTCAAACGGTTTGCGGCATCAGTCGCGTCGCATGACTGGCTTCCCTGAAGCCGAAGGTGCGATGCCTGCCTTCTCGCTACAATAGTTGACCAGAATTGCCGTGTCCCTTTTCACGATCGGGGCGCCTCGCGCGCCTGAAGCAAACTCCATGTCAACCACGCCACCCGCTTCCAACCGTCCTCCGATGCTCGCCACCGCCGATGCGCTCGGCCGTTTGCTCGACGCCGCGCGTCAGGTGGACGGCCGCGAGCGCGTCGGCACGCTCGACGCGCTCAACCGCGTGCTCGCCGCCGATGTGACCTCGCCGCTCGACGTCCCGCCCATGCATACGAGCTCGATGGACGGCTACGCGGTCCGCGCCGCCGATCTCGCCGGCGCGAACGAAGGCGCGCCCGTCGCACTGCCGGTGTCCCAGCGCATTCCGGCGGGCCACGCGGGGAAGCCGCTCGCGGCGGGCACGGCCGCGCGCATCTTCACCGGCGCGACGGTGCCGCCCGGCGCGGATGCCGTCGTCATGCAGGAAATGGCGCGTGTTGCGGATGACGGGCGCATCGCGTTCGCGCAGACGCCCGCAGCGGGCGAGTGGATCACGCAGCAAGGCGCGGATATCAGGCGCGATTCGGTGATCCTGCCCGCGGGCACGCGCCTCACGCCGCAGGCGCTCGGGCTGGCGGCGTCGGTCGGTTGCGCAGAGCTCGATGTCGTGCGCCGCGTGCGTGTCGCGATCTTCTTCACCGGCGACGAACTGCGCATGCCCGGCGAGCCGCTCGAACCCGGCGCGATCTACAACTCCAACCGCTTCACGCTGCGAGCGCTCCTTGCGAAGTTCGGCTGCGAGGTGACCGATCTCGGCATCGTGCCGGATCGGCTGGACGCGACCCGCGAGACGCTGCGGCGTGCGGCGACCGATCACGATCTGATCCTGACGTGCGGCGGCGTGTCGGTCGGCGAGGAAGATCACGTGAAGCCGGCGGTGGAGGCCGAAGGGCGCATTTCGATGTGGCAGATCGCGATGAAACCCGGCAAGCCGCTCGCCTTCGGCGCGGTGCGGCGCGGCGATGAAGGCAGCGAGGCGTTCTTCATCGGCTTGCCGGGCAATCCGGTGTCCAGTTTCTGCACGTTCCTGCTGTTCGTGCGGCCCTTCCTGCTGCGTCTTGCGGGCGTGCAGAAGGTCACGCCGCGCGTCTACTCGATGCGCGCCGACTTCAGTCAGAAAAAAGGCGACCGTCGCAACGAATTCCTGCGCGCGCGCGTGAACGCGTCGGGCGGGCTCGATCTCTTCGAGAACCAGAGCTCGGCCGTGCTGACATCGACCGTCTGGGGCGACGGTCTCATCGACAATCCGCCGAATCATGCGATCAGCGCTGGCGAGATCGTGCGCTTCATCCCATTTTCAGAACTGATATGAAAGTCGAACTGAGGTTTTTCGCGAGCGTGCGCGAGGCGCTGGGCGTCGCGAACGAGACGGTCAGCGTGCCGGACACGGTGGTGAATGTCGGCGATGTGCGCGCCTGGCTGCGCATGCGCGGCGGCGTGTGGGAAGAGGCGCTCGCCGAAGGCCGGGCGTTGCGCATGGCGTGCAATCACGTGATGACGAATCCGTCGCAGCGCATCACCGAGGGCTGTGAGGTTGCGTTTTTTCCGCCGGTCACGGGTGGCTGACATGTCGACGCGTTCCAAAGTCCGCGTGCAGGAAGCCGATTTCGACATCAGCGCGGAAGTCGCCGCGCTGCGTGCCGACAATCCGAAGGTCGGTGCGGTCGCGTGTTTCGTCGGGACGGTGCGCGATCTGAACGAGGGCAGCGCCGTCGAAACCATGGAGCTCGAGCATTACCCTGGCATGACGGAGAAGTCGCTCGAAGCGATCGCCGATCAGGCGCGCGAGCGCTGGCGCGGCTCGGACGTGCTCATCGTGCATCGCGTGGGCAAGCTGAAGCCGCTCGATCAGATCGTGCTCGTCGCAACGACGGCGGTGCATCGCGCAGAGGCGTTCGAATCGTGCGCTTTCGTGATGGACTATCTCAAGACGCAAGCGCCGTTCTGGAAGAAGGAAAAGACCGAAGCGGGCGAACGCTGGGTCGACGCGCGCGAATCCGACGATGCGGCGCTCGCGCGCTGGCAGGACTATCCGTCCTGATTGGCGTTACTTTTCGTCAGCGCCCGTGCCGACGAATTTCGCCGGAAACGGCTCCGCGCCCGGACGCTCGGGAAAGCGCGGCTCGGGGGCGCCGCCCGTGCGCTGGCGCTTGAGCGCCGCGAGCAATTCCTGCTGCTCGACGGGAATCTGATAATCCCAGCCGAACTTGCTGAGTTGCAGACTCTGCGCGATGCGCAGCGCCGGTTCCATGAACTGCACTGCGGCGGCCGGTTCGTAGCGCGACTCGACCGTGTTCAGAAACAGCGACAGCCAGCGCGCGAAGTGGCGCGGCTCGATATCGTCGATCGGACGATGGGCTTCCTGGACATTTCCCCGATACTGTTTCGACCCGAGCACGAGGCTCGACCAGAAAGTCGTCATTTTGGCGAGATGCTCGTCCCAACGTCCCGTGAGCGCGCGCGAGAAGATCGGCCCGAGCAGGGGATCGTCGTCGACGCGACGATAAAAGGCTTCCACCAACGCGCGGACGTTAGCTTCGCTGGGTTCGCGCTCACGTGGCGCGTCGGTGGCCGGGTGTTCGGTGTTCATCGTCGATCTGCGAAACAAAGAGAGAGTAGATCAGATATTTTGCTGACGAAGCATATCAAGATGACGCAAAATGGTGCTTCCGTGCGCGGGCGGCATGCATGTGCCGTGAGTTGTCCGAATGTTGCCCGAGTGTTGCCCGAAACGCATGGACGTTCGTCCGTATCTTATGCGTCTCGGTTCGCTGCGTCTTGCGCGAGGGTTTCTGACGAGACGCGCGGTCCGTCAAATCACCGATGTGCCTTCATCCAATTCTATTCGCGCGAAATCATGCGACTCACCGATTACACCGATTATTCGCTGCGCGTTCTCCTTTATCTCTGCGTTCGACCTTCGGGCCTTTCGACGATTCAGGAGATTTCGGATGCGTACGGCATCTCGAAGAATCACTTGATGAAGATCGTCCAGCAGCTCGGCGAGCTCGGCTGGGTCGAGACGGTGCGCGGCCGCAACGGCGGCCTGCGGCTTTCGTCGCGCTCGCGCGAGCTCACGATCGGTGACATCGTGCGCAAGACCGAGAGTGATTTCGCGCTCGTCGGTTGCTTCGCGGATCAGGAAGATGCAACCCGTCCGCGCTGCGTGATCCAGCCGAACTGCCGCCTGCGCGGCGTGCTCGCGGCGGCGCGCGACGCCTTTCTCGCCGAACTCGACAAGCATACGGTCGGCGAGCTCGCGCAGCCGGCGAACGAACTCGCGCGGCTGCTCGGCATCGTCAGCATTGCGCCGCTTCCGGCGGACGCCTTAGTGCCGGTCCGCGCGTCGTCCTGACGCGCGCGGACGCGTCACGCGCTGAACAAAGCTCGAACGCCGCAGTCAATCCTGAGCGTGTGGACGGTGCACGCCGTCATTGTCGGAGAGCAAAAAACGCACTTTTTGCGCCAAAGCGTGCTTGAAAGTGACAAAAAGCGCCTCATTTTGGTCGTATTCAGAATTGGAGCTTTCAAAAAATGAGAATCGACAAACTCACCACCAAATTTCAGGAAGCGCTCTCCGACGCGCAGAGCCTGGCGGTCGGTCGTGATAACCAGTACATCGAACCGGTGCACCTGCTCGCGGCGCTCATCGCGCAGCAGGACGGCTCGGCGCGCTCGCTGCTCTCGCATGCTGGCGTGCAGGTTCAGGCGCTGCAGACCTCGCTGAACGAAGCGATCAACCGTCTGCCGCAAGTTCAGGGCACGGACGGCAACGTGCAAGTGAGCCGCGAACTCGCGGGCCTGCTCAATGCCGCCGACAAGGAAGCGCAGAAACTCAACGACACCTACATCGCGAGCGAGATGTTTCTGATCGCCGTGGCCGACGACCGGGGCGAAGCGGGCCGTCTGGCGAAGCAGCACGGTCTGTCGAGAAAAGCGCTCGAAGCCGCGATCAACGCCGTGCGCGGCGGCGCGCAGGTCAATAGCCAGGACGCCGAAAGCCAGCGCGAGGCGCTCAAGAAATACACCGTCGATCTGACCGAGCGCGCTCGCGCGGGCAAGCTCGATCCGGTGATCGGCCGTGATGACGAGATTCGTCGCTCGATCCAGATCCTGCAACGTCGCACGAAGAACAATCCGGTGCTGATCGGCGAGCCGGGCGTCGGCAAGACGGCGATCGTCGAAGGGCTCGCGCAGCGTATCGTCAACGGCGAAGTGCCGGAAACGCTCAAGGGCAAACGCGTGCTGTCGCTCGATATGGCGGCGCTGCTCGCAGGCGCGAAGTATCGCGGCGAGTTCGAGGAGCGCCTGAAAGCCGTGCTGCACGACATAGCGAAGGACGAAGGCCAGACGATCGTCTTCATCGATGAAATTCACACGATGGTCGGCGCGGGCAAGGCCGAAGGCGCGATGGACGCGGGCAACATGCTCAAGCCGGCGCTCTCGCGCGGCGAGCTGCACTGCATCGGCGCAACCACCCTCGACGAATATCGCAAGTACATCGAGAAGGATGCGGCGCTCGAGCGGCGCTTCCAGAAAGTGCTCGTCGATGAACCGTCGGTGGAAGCGACCATCGCGATCCTGCGCGGCTTGCAGGAAAGGTACGAGTTGCACCACGGCGTCGAAATCACCGATCCCGCTATCGTCGCGGCCGCGGAACTGTCGCATCGCTATATCACGGACCGCTTCTTGCCGGACAAGGCCATCGATCTGATCGACGAAGCCGCGTCGCGCATCAAGATGGAAATCGATTCGAAGCCCGAAGAGATGGATAAGCTGGACCGCCGTCTCATTCAGTTGAAGATCGAGCGCGAAGCCGTGAAGAAGGAGAAGGACGAGGCGTCGCAGAAGCGTCTGCAACTGATCGAAGAGGAAATCGACCGGCTGAACCGCGAGTATTCCGATCTCGAGGAAATCTGGACTGCCGAGAAAGCGGCAGTGCAGGGCAGCGCGCAGTTGAAGGAAGAAATAGAGAAGGTGCGCGCGGACATCACGCGTTTGCAGCGCGAAGGCAAGCTCGAAAAAGTCGCCGAGTTGCAGTACGGCAAGCTGCCCGAGCTCGAAGCGCGCCTGAAGCAGGTGACGCAGGCCGAATCGCAGGAGCAGAACAATCCGACGCGTCCGCGTCTTTTGCGCACGCAAGTCGGGGCGGAGGAAATCGCGGAAGTGGTGTCGCGTTCCACCGGCATTCCCGTGTCGCGCATGATGCAGGGCGAACGCGAGAAGCTGCTGCAGATCGAGAGCAAGCTGCATGAGCGCGTCATCGGCCAGGACGAGGCAATCGGCGCGGTGGCGGATGCGATTCGCCGTTCGCGCGCGGGTCTGTCCGATCCGAACCGACCGTATGGCTCGTTCCTGTTCCTCGGGCCGACGGGCGTCGGCAAGACCGAGTTGTGCAAGGCGCTCGCGGCCTTCCTTTTCGATTCGGAGGATCATCTCATCCGCATCGACATGAGCGAGTTCATGGAGAAGCACAGCGTCGCCCGTTTGATCGGCGCGCCGCCGGGATATGTTGGCTACGAGGAAGGCGGTTATCTGACCGAAGCCGTGCGCCGCAAGCCGTACAGCGTGATTCTGCTCGACGAGATCGAGAAGGCGCACCCGGACGTGTTCAACGTGCTGCTGCAAGTGCTCGACGATGGCCGCATGACCGATGGCCAGGGCCGCACCGTCGACTTCAAGAACACGGTGATCGTGATGACGTCGAACCTTGGTTCGCAAGTCATTCAGGGCATGGTCGGCGAGCCGCAGGAGAAGGTGAAGGATGCCGTCTGGGAAGAAGTGAAGCTGCACTTCCGGCCGGAGTTCCTGAACCGTATCGACGACGTCGTCGTGTTCCATGCGCTCGACCGCACGAACATCGAGTCGATCGCGAGGATTCAACTGCAGCGTCTGCGTGAGCGTCTCGCCAAGCTCGACATGCAGCTCGAAGTGTCGGATGCGGCGCTCGGGCAGATCGGCAAGGTCGGTTACGACCCGCTGTTCGGCGCGCGGCCGCTCAAGCGTGCGATTCAGCAGGAGATCGAGAATCCGGTCGCCAAGCTCATCCTCGCCGGGCGTTTCGGGCCGAAGGACGTCATTCCGGTCGATGTGCGGGAAGGCGAGTTCGTGTTCGATCGCGTCGTGCATTGACGCGCCACGGGGCCGTCCCGCAAGCGGGGCGGCCGTTCATGCAAAAGGGCAACGAAGCGATTCGTTGCCCTTTTTTCTTTTTTGCTCGCTCGAAAGCGCTGTGCGAAAAGCAAAAGCCCCGCGCGGCGCGATGCCTGCGGGGCCTTCGATGCAAGCCGAATTAGCGCGCTTAACCCTGCTTCGGCTCTTCGCTCTTGCCGAAGAGACCGGCGAGGCCGCCGAGCGAGCCGAGCACGCCGGTCAGATCGAGCTGACCTTCGGGCGGCACTTCGCCATTGGGCGTCGCGCGATCGACGATATGCGGCAGCACTGCCGCCAGCATGCCCGAGAGTTGGTCGCCCGAAACGCCGGCCTTTTGCGCGAGTGCGCCGACATTGTCTTGGCCGAGCACGTTGGTGAGCGTGTCGGGGCTGATGGGTTTGTTCTCACCGGTGCCGATCCACGACTGGACGACATCGCCCGCGCCGTGCTGCTGGAAGCGCTGGATCAGGCCCATGATGCCGCCCGGCTGGCTGTTGACGAATGCGAGCGCCGCTGCGATCAGCGCGGCCTGGCCGGACTGGCCCTGTTGGCCGCCTGGTTGTTGCGATGAATTGCCGAGGGAGGAGGCGAGGATATCGAGTAGGCTCATGACAGTCTCACTACGAGAGGTTGCGGGGTGGGTTCGCCCGCACCGCCGCGTCCGGCTTTGAACCGGGCATGGCGTCGCGGGCATCGGCCGCGAGCGGCCGTTCAACGATGGTCATACGAAGGCAACTTTCCTTCGACATGGTTCCCCGAAGAATCACTGACTGGCAGCCGCGGCGCTGGCGGCCTTGTCTTTCTTGCTGCGCTTCGATTTGGCGGGCTTCGCGTCGCTCGCGGCGGACGGGCCCGAAGCGCTCGCCGTTTCTGCAGCCGCGCTTTCCTTCTTCGATTTCTTCGACGCCTTCGTGCCGGATGCCGGCGCGGCAGGTGCCGTAGCCGGCGTCTGCGCCGTAGTGGCCGCCGGCGACGTCGCGCCGGTGGCCGCCGCCGATGACTTCACCGTCGAGTTCGGCGCGGCGCTGCCGCCTTGCGTCGACGTGGTCGCGGGCTTCGGGGTCTTGCCCGTAGGCGGCAGCGACGAGCCGCCAATCGTCAGGCCGTTCTGCTCCAGCGTCGCCACCGACTTCGTGCCGAGCCCCTTGACGCGGGTCGCGAGATCGTCGGCGTCCTTGAACGGGCCGTTTTTCGTGCGCTCGTCGATGATCGCCTTCGACTTCACCGGCCCCAGCCCTTTCACCGCTTCCAGCGCGGCTTGGTCGGCGGTATTGACATCGACCGCGGCGAAGGCCGCACCCATCGACAGCATCAACGCTACGCACAGCATCAGCAGCTTTTTCAGCATGACGGCACTCCAGCTTGAGAGAGAAAGGATGAATCGATAAGTTCGGGCCAGTCGGAAAGATGCCGTTAAGGATAGGGCAAAAACCCGGTCCCGCAACGATAACGGTTCGCATTGTGCACGACCCCGCCGCGCGCACCGCGCTTTCCGCACAATCTTTAACGTTGCGAAATGCCGGATGGATGACGTCGCGGTGTCTGCCGACCTTCATCACTTCGACGCGGCCGAGGCCGTTTTCGCGAAGGCGCCGCGAACCTCGAAGCCGACCTTGTCGACGATTTCGCCTTTTGCATCGATGAGTTCGAGCACGTGACGGCCCGGCCACGGCAGCCATGCGGCGCGGGCGTCGTGGCCGTAGGGCTTTCCGTCGAGCCGCCACGCAAGGCGCGCGCCGCTGTCCGCGCGCTCGAACCACACGCGCTGGCGCGCGGGCGGAATGTCCGGGTCGAGCGCGAAGATCGTGCCGTCCGTGGGCGCGCCTATGCGTGCCGCCCGTGCATCGGCATTCGCGCCGCGTGCGGTCTGCGACGCATTCGCCGTGAGGCCGATGGCGCTCATCTGCGTGCCGCGCACGAACCATTCGCTGCGCGCGGGTTCGATCTCGTTCTGATACGTGACGCGCGTCTGTACGACGCCCGGCGGCGCTGGCGGCGGACGGCTATCCGATCGCCGGTTCAGATAGTTGACGATGGCGTTCCACGCCGGCGCCGCGCCCGTCACACCGGATACGTCCCACATCGGTGCGCCGTCCGCGTTCCCGACCCACACACCCACGGTGTATCGCGAAGTGAAACCGACCGCCCAGTTGTCGCGCATGTCCTTGCTCGTGCCCGTTTTGACCGCACTGAAGGTGCGTGTCGCGAGCACGCTGTCGAAGCCGAAGGTGCGCGTGCGCGCGTTGTTGTCGGCGAGGATGTCGGTGACGATGAAGCTCGCCTCGGGACTGAAGACGCGGTTTGCGGCAGATGTCGGCCGATGTTCGGCGAGATCGAAGATGGGGCGAGCGATGCCGCCGTTGGCGAGCGCGCGATAGGCGTTGGCGAGCGACGCCAATGTGACGTCGGCGCTGCCGAGCGCGAGGCTGAAGCCGTAGTAGTCGCCCGCCCGCGACAAGGGAATGCCGAGCGCGACCAGCGTCTTCGCGAATCGATGCGGCGTGACCATCACGAGCGTGCGCACCGCCGGCACGTTCAGCGAAGAGCCGAGGGCCGTACGCACGCTCACCCAGCCTTTGAAATCGTGATCATAGTTTTGCGGTATGTAGAGGCCGCCGCCGGTCGCGAGATCGAGTGGCGCGTCGTCGAGCAGCGTGGCGGCGGTGAGGCGCTTCTCGTCGAAGGCCTGCGCATAGAGGAAGGGCTTGAGCGTCGAGCCCGCCTGACGCGGGGCGAGTACGGCATCGACCTCCGGCGCGTTCGACAAACCGCCTGCCGAGCCGACCCACGCGAGCACGTCGCCCGAACGGTTGTCGATCACGATGGCCGCCGCGTCGTGCACGTTGCGCGGATGCGCGCGCGCGTTCAGTTCGGCGAGCGTTCGCGCGAGCGTGTCGCGGGCGAAGCGTTGCAGGCGTGAATCGAGCGTGGAGCGCACGCGTGCGCCCGCCGCCGGATGCACCTCGCTCGCGACACGTCGCGCGAGATGCGGCGCGAGGGCGTCGTCGCCTGACGCATAAGCGGGCGCGGCGGCCGTGCGCGTGAGCGTGAGCTGAACGTAGCTGTCGAGATTGACGCATGGATCGACGCTTCGGGCGACGCCGTGCAGCGCCTGCATATCGCGCAGGATCACGCAACTGCGCGCGGCGACTTTCGCATACGGGGCGTTCGGCGCGCGCACGAGTGCAGCGGCGAGCGCGGCCTCGCGTTCGTCGAGCCCGGACGGCGCCTTGCCGAAAAGTGTCTGCGACAACGCCGACAACCCGACGATCTCGCCGCGGAACGGCACGAGATTCAGATACGCCTCGAGAATCTGATCCTTGCGCCAGGTTCGTTCGAGCCAAAGCGCGCCGATCGTCTGCCCGGCCTTTTCGCCGATCGAGCGCCGGCCGGCCGATTTATCGGCTCCGATGAGTCCGGTGAGCTGCATCGTCACCGTCGATGCGCCGCGCGTGCGCGTGTTCCACAGATTGCCCCACGCGGCTGCCGCCGCGCCGCGCCAGTCGACGCCCGCGTGTTCGTAGAAGCGCTTGTCCTCCGATACGACGATCGCTTCGCGCAATGCCGGCGATACATCCGAGAGCGCGACCCAGTCGCCGCGCCGCGCGCTCTTGTCGATGCGCGTGCGGGCAAGCGGCTCGCCGTCGCGGGCGAGCAGGACCCAGTCGGAGCTGCGCCAGTTCGCGCGCACGTCGTCGAAGCCCGGCGACGCGTGCGCCGCCGCCGAAAGAACGCACGCGGTGACGAAGCCGGCGGCGCGTTTCATGACATCACTTTGCGGCAAGCGGCTTTACCACCACCGGCGCATTCGGCAACGCGCCGAACGACGAGGGGGCGTAGAGCGCTTCGACGCGCGTGGGCGGCAAGCCGAAGGTGCCGGGATTGTTAAGCCGCATGGTGTATTCGACGGTCAGCTTGCCTTTGGGCAGATAGCCGTAGTACGCGCGGTAACCATCGAAGCTGCGTTCGACGAAAGCAGGCCACGCGCCGCGATCCTGTTTCTCGCCCTGGGTCGCCGCTTCGGAGTCGCGTCCGAGGCCGGAGCCGAGAATCGTCGCGCCCGCGGGAATCGGATCGTTGATGACGACCCAGGTCATGTCGCTCTGCGCGTCGATATCGAGATGCACACGCACGATGTCGCCGCGCGAGAGCACGCCTTTCACCGCCGGATCGACCGGCGTCACGGTCTTCGCGATGCGATAGCCCGCCGCGAGTGGCGCCTTCAACGCGACGGCCGCGAGACTTTCGATCGTCGCCCACGGCTTGCCGGTGCCCTCCTGCGTCAGCGTGAGCGAAGCGCTGCTCCACGGCAGCATTACGCTGCGCACGCTGGCGGTCTTTGTGACGGACGTCGCCGATGCGGGCGCGCTCGAAGGCGGCGCGCTCCAGTTCACGCTTTGCGTCGAGGCGCCGAGTTGAATCGACGTATGACCCGTCACCGGCGTGCTTTCGAAGAGCCGCGAGAATTTGCCGACCGCGAGCGCGCCCCACAGATTGGCGGTCGTCGTCTGCCACGCGCCGTTCTTCTGCAGTGCGAGCAAGCCCGCGACGACGCGCGGCATCTCGTCCTTCCATCCGGGCGCGTCCGCGAAAATGAGCGCCGCGTGCGCGGCGTTCGTCCCGGTGCCGCTCATGAGCCACCAGAGATCGTCGTCGCGCTCGGTGGAGAAGGTGAGGCGCGTGCCCTGATACGTCAGGCGCGCACGGATGATCTGCTCGGCCTGCGCGCGCTTTTCCTCGCGATTCGGAATGCCGTCGACGTGCGACAGGATCGCGTAGTAATCGAGCACCGCCGATGTCGGCCACTGATCCGGCGCGACCGTGATCGAGTCGAGCATGCGCGCCTGCGCGAGGCCATAGCGCGACAAAGCCTCGATGGCCGCGAGCTTCTCGAAGTCGAGATCGTTGCGCGGCGCCCAGAACTTGCGCTCGATCTTGCCGTCGACGACATTCGCGAGGCCCGCCGCCATCCGGTTGCGCAGATCGGCGGGCAAGGCGAAGCGGCCGTCCTGCTTCGCGGCTTCATCGGTGACGGCGAGCAGATACGCGGTGAGAGCGGGGCTGCCGGTCGGGCGCTCGTCGTCGGCGGGCGGGAAGTAGTTCGCGAGGCCGTCGCGGTCCAGATACGACGGCATCTTCGCGAGTACGGCCTGCCATTGCACGGCGTCCATCAGGCCGAGCGCGCGCGAGGTCTGCTGCTCGAGGCAGTTGTACGGATAGCGCTCGAACCAGCGGCGCACACCGGGCAGGCCATCGGCGAGCTTCGGCTGCAGGGACACCGCGATGCCGCCGCGCACGGCGCCGTCGCTCGACTTGCTCGCATCGGCGGGCGGCGCGACGGGCAGCGTGAACGTGCCGTCGACTGGCGCGATGGTCGCCTGCTGCACGGTGACCGGAACCGCCGCGACGACTTTTTGCGCCACTTTTACGGCATCGCTTGCGCGCGGGCCGGCCTGTTCGGCGGCGCTCACCTCCCAGGCAAGACTCGCGGACGATTCCGCGCCGGGCACATCGGGCGTCGTCACATCCCAGACCACTTCCTGCGACGATTCCGGCGCGAGCTGCACCGTGCGCGCGTCGAGCGCGAGCGTGCCGGCGCGCGGCGTGACGACGACGCGCATCGTTCGCGCCGTCGTGTTGCGCAGCGTGAACTGCGCGCGAAACGCATCGCCGACGCGCACGAGCGGCGGCAATCCCGAGATCAGTTGCAGATCCTGCGCGCTTTGAATCGAAGCGCTACCGGTGCCGAACTGCCCCGCGCCGACCGCAGCGATCGCGACGATCCGAAAGCGGGTGAGCGCGTCGTTCAGCGGGACATCGACGCTGGCTTCGCCCTTGGCGTCGAGCGTGACGCGCGGATTCCACAGCAAGAGCGTGTCGAACAACTCGCGCGTCGCGCTGTGTCCGCCTCCGCCGCCCGCAGGCACCGCTTTGCGCCCGAAGTGACGCCGTCCGATGATCTCCATTTGCGCGGTCGCCGTCTCGACGCCATACGCGCGCTGCTGCAGCATCGCTTCGAGCACGTCCCAGCTTCGGTTCGGCATCAGTTCGAGCAACGCTTCGTCGACGGCCGCAACGGCGATCTGCGTGCCGGCGGGCGCGGGCTTGCCATCGGGCAGCGCGACTTTCACCTTCACGTGCGCCTTGCTCCGAACGGTGTACGACGTCGCGTCCGGGTTCACGCTCACCGCGAGCCTGTGCGACGCCGTGCCCACCCTGATCGACGCGAGCCCGTAACGGAACGCGGGCTTCGACAGATCGACGAGCGGCGTCGGCGCCTGATACTGCCGGCCCTCGTACCAGAACGCGCGCGCCCATTCGACCGGCGCCTTCCATCCCCACGTGAAGAACGAATACCACGGCACTTCGCGGATACGCCCGCGCAACGCGAGCACCGACACGTAGACGTTCGGCCCCCACGCATTCCCGACCTTCAGCTCGACGGTCGGATCCTTGCCGTTCAGTTCGACGACCCGCGTCTCCATGATGCCTTCACGTTCGACCGCGACGAGCGCCGTCGCCGAGCGGAAGGGCATGCGCACCTGAAAGCGTGCGGTCTCGCCCGGCTCGTAGCTCGTTTTCTCCGGCAACACGTCGATGCGGTCGGTGTTCTCGCCGCCGAACCACAACTCGTCCTCGCGCGTGACCCATACCGATGTGCTCGCGTTCGCCGTGTGGCCGTCGCCGTCCTTGGCGAGCGCGATCAGATCGACGTTGCCCGGTTCCTTGAGCTTCGCCTCGCACGAGACGATGCCGTGGTCGTCGCTCTTGCCGCTGCACAGCGTGCCGAGATCCTTGCTCTCGGTGTGATTGTCGTACGCGTAGAAGCCGCCCACCATGCGCTTGCGCGAGCTCGACATCACGCGCGCGACGGCCTTGATATCGACCGATACGCCCGCGCGCGGCTTGCCCTGCAAATCGAGCGCGAGCGCCTGCACGGGCAGCGCGCCGCCGACCGACACCCAATGCCCCGCCTTCACGCCGACGGCCACCGCGGCCGGCCAGAGCAGGGTGCCGCCGCTGATCGTCTGAATCTCGCCGTTCGGATCGGCGAAGCTCGCTTCGAGCGCGAGACGCTTCGGCGATTCGACCGCCGGCAGCGGCTTTACCGTGACCTTGCCGACGCCGTCCCGATCGAGCGTGACACGCAGCTTGTCCGCGATGAGCTTCGTCGTCGCGTTGTCCTGCTGCTCGCTGTCTTCGTCCTCGGCGGGCGCGCTGGCGCCATCGTTCGCCGGTTTCCGATATGGCGCGAAGCTGAACGCCTCGTACTGCGAAGCGAAGGGCGGCGCCGTATCGCGCACGAGCGCGGACACCTGCACCGGCAGATTCGACGCCGGTCCGCCCTGCACATATTCGAGCCGCACCGCGACCGCCGCTTCCGGCGCCGCGACGAGCCCGGGCGACTTGCCGTCACCCGCGCTGATCGAGCCTTTGAACACCGGCAGGCGGAATTCCTCGACGCGGAAGCTGCCCGATTCGTACGACTGCGTGACGGCGTTGTCGTTGTCGTTGGCGTTGGCGTTGGCGTTGTCGTCATTCTCGGACGTCGCGCCGTTGTCGAGCGTCACGCTGTATTCGCCGAGCTTGGCCGCGACGGGCACGGTGAAGGTCGAGTCGGCACTATGGTCCGCGGCCCATTTGAGCGGCAGATGCCAGGTCTGTCCGCTGCCGACGTGCCGGATCGTCACGCGGCTCGGATAGCTCGATGCAAAGGCGAAACCGTGGAGTGTCTCGACGCGCAGCAGATGCTTCATCGACACGGTTTCGCCCGCGCGCAGGAGCGTCCGGTCGAACACGGTATGCGCGCGGGTCGTGCGCGTCGCGCTCATGTCCGTCGGCACGTTGAAGCGCCACGATTCGATGCCGCGATTCCAGTCCGACGTTACGAAGGCCATGTCCGGACCGGTGACGGGATCGTTCACGCGCGCCGACACGAAAAAGCCGCCCCATGCGAGGCTGTGCTCGTTGCATTCCCGTGTGGCGGCAAGCGGCTTGCCGATCTTCGCGAGGCCCTGTGCATCGGTCTTTGCGGTGGCGATTTCGTCACCGTTGCAGTCGGTCACGCGAATATCGGCGTTGGCGACGGGCTTGCCTTTGTCGAGCGTCGTCACCCACACGAGGCTGTTCTCGCGTCCCTGCTTGAAATGCACGCCGAGATTGGTGACGAGCACCGACGTGCGCACGTACATCGCCTGATTCTTGCCGAGCAGCGAGGCGCCGAGCGCGGGCGAGCCCATTTCGACGACATAGAAACCGGGTTTCGTGAGCGGAATGCCGACGACTTCGAACGGCCGCGGCGCTTTCGGATCGGCAGCGGGCAGCGTGAGGGTTTCGACGCCGCGTTGTTTCGCCAGCATCGACAGCGAACGGATATCGATTTGCGGATCTCTGGACGACGAGCCGTCGCTATTTGGGATGATGACCGGCTCGATGCCGTTGTTCAGCATCGCCGGCATGCGCTCCTCGATCGTCGAGCGTGATATCGACATGCCGTCGAACAGGTCGACGGCGCGCATCCATCGGCGGATGTCGGTGTCGGCGTCGAGTTTGAGCTTCGTGATGTGCGGCGTGCCCGAATTGAGCCCTTGCACATGCAAGTCCGCTTCGACGTGGCGCAACGTGACCGGAAGCATCGCGGGCATGCCCGGTTCGGCAAATCGCTCGATGATGCCGAACGTGCCCGACGAGAACTTCGCGAGCGGCGGCATCGCGGCGGTCGTGGTCTTGAGCGGAAAGAGATCGGCGTTCGCGAGCGTGCGGCCGCTCACGTCCTTCAGATTCGCGGGGACCTCGATGGTGAGATCGGCGCGTTCGGGCAGCGGCGCGGCGAACTCGACGGCGCTCAATTCCGCGTCCTTGTCGGTCGCATCGAACCTGGGCGAGGCGTTGCCCTTGGGCCCGTGCAGCACGAACTTCTGTGCGTCGGCGCGGCTGATCGGCGCGCTGAAATTCAGCCGCAGCGGGCGAAGCGGTGTGCACGGCGCTTGTGCGTTCTCGCGCTCGCACGAGAAGCTCGCCGTGAAGGGTTCGCGCACGGTGAAGTCGAAGCGCTTTTCGACGTCGTTGGCGATACCGCCCGGACCCGCCACGCCCGCACCGTACACGAGCTGCATCTTGGTCGCCGACGGCAACGTTTGCTGGCACGCGAGCGTGAGCACGCGATCTCTTTCCTTATCCAGCCGGAAATGTTCGAGCAGGGCGGCGCGGGTGGCGTCATCGACCGGGCGCACCGGAATCCGGTTGCCGAGCGCGTTCGATTCGCACCAGACATGCTCGAGCACGGATGCCTGCGTCGCGGGTCCGTTCAGGCGCAGCACGAAAGCCTGATTTTCTTCGATGTCGCCGTAGCTCGGCATGACGCGCGTGACGAACGGTCCGCCCGTCTGGAACGCGAAGCGGCGCGGGCCGGAAAGCGCGTTGCCGGCCACCGACTTGAGGCCGTCCGCGAGATCGAGGGCGCAATGCACGCCGGGCGGAAGATCGTGCTCGAAGTCGAAGGCCCAGGTCTTGGCGTCGATCCAGCGCTGCGAGCCCGCCGTGGCCGACGCGCTTGCGCCGCTACAGGTGAGCTTGCCGGGCGCTGGCGCTGCTGTATTGCCGAACGCGACCATCGGTTCGTCGAATTTGGCGACGACCTGCCGCACTTGCGCGACCTTGCCTTGCGGCGACACGCTCGCGATGCGCGCGGCATCGGCGCGATGAAACGCGGCGCCCAGTCCCAGCGCGGCGATCAGCGTGGTCGCGGCGAGAATCCATTTTTTTTGTGACGTTGTAATGCGGCTCATCCGCTCGCTCCGGGCATTCCTCGACGCGAAATTCTACTGGAGCCTTACGTCAATCTTTCCGATGAAGCGAAGCGCTTATGTTTTTCTACACAAATCAGCGCATTGGATGCGAGCCGAGCGGCTCAGGTCGCGTCGACATTGTTCAAGTGCCGCGAGCTCACGCGCCGCCAGTAGAGAAACAGGCCGACGCCCGCGACGCCCAGACTCGCCGAATTCGCGATCCAGAAGCCGCGCGCGCCTTGCAGCCATTCGGGCACGCCGCCGCCCACGTCGAAGCCGAGCAGATAGCCGCCGCCTAGCCCGATGCCCCACAGCGCGATGGCGTAGATGACAGTCGGCACGAGCGTCACCTTGTACGCGCGCAGGACGAACGCGGTGGTGATCTGCAGTGCGTCGCACAAGTGATAGAAGAAGATGATGAGCACGAGCGGCATCGCGGCCGCGATGACGTTCGCATCCGGCGTATAGGCCGCGATCACATGCGGACGCGCCGCGATCAGGATCACGCCGTACGCGAGCGCGAGCACGCACGCCATGCCGATGCCGTGCCGCGACACCGAGCGGGCATCGTCGTAGCGTCCGGCGCCGAGCGCCTGCGAGACGAGCGTCGACGACGCAATGCCGATCGACAGCGGCGTCATGTACAGCACCGCGCCGAGATTGCCCGCGATCTGATGGCCGGCGAGCGTCGTGGTACCGAAGCGCGAAATGAAGAGCGCCATGAACGTGTACGACGTGACTTCGATCAGATACGAGAGACCCATCGGAATGCCAAGACGCAGGAGCGCGAGCTGACGCCGCCAGACCGGCCAGCAGAAGTGCGAGAAGATGCCGAACGGGCGGAAGAATTCGAACCTGAAGAGCACCGTCATGCCGACGATCGCGAGCACCCAGTTGATGAGCGTGCTCGCGAGCGCGCAGCCCGGGCCGCCGAGCGCGGGCACGCCTGCGCCGCCGAAGATGAACCACGTGTTGAGCGGAACCTTGAGCAATAGTCCGCCGACCTGCAGGAACATCACGAGCCGCGGCTTGCCGACGGCATTGGTGAGCGAGCTGTAGACCCGAAACGCGAGGCTCGCGGGCAGCCCGAACGAGAGGATGCGCAGATAGTCGACCGTGCGGTCGTGCAGCGCGGGCGGACTTTTCGCGAGCGAGAGCAGCGGTTCGGGGAAGTACAGCAGCACGAAGCCGATCACGGTGAGCGCAGCGGCGAGCCACAGCGCCTGACGCGTTTCCTCGCCGATCTCGCTTTCGCGGCCGGCGCCGAAGAGTTGCCCGGCGATCGGCTGCAAGGCGACGAGAATCCCCGTCAGGCCGATATACACCGAGATATAGACCGAGCCGCCGAGGCCGAGCGCGGCCAGATCCGTCGCGGAGAAGCGGCCGACCATCGCGGTGTCGATCACGCCGAACGCGATCACCGCGAGCTGGCCGATCAGCACCGGCCACGCGAGCGCGGCGATCTTGCGCACGTCGCTCAACATGCCGGTCGTGCCGCGGTATGTGGGGATCGCGCGCATCGCGTTACTGCGTCCGGCGCAGGCTCTTCGGACGCAGCGGTTTTTTCGCCGGCGGCGTGGGGCGCTCGATGCGCACGTACAGGCGGAAGCGCTCGTCGCGGTCGGCGACGCGCCGGCCTTCCCACACGAGCTTCCACTGGAACGCGGACATCGACGACGGCTCTCCGTAGTCCGCCGGATCTTGACGCAGGATCACGTCGCAGTCCTCGTCGAACGCGAAGTGCATGCCGCCGAAATAGGCGAAGGTGGCGATCTGTGCGTCGCCCAGGCGCACGGGCGAGATGCAGGTGTAGTCGGGCGGAAGGTGATCGGCGATCTGCTCGGCCACGTCGCGGTACGTCCGGCTGTAGTTCACCACCGGCAGCCACAGCGTCATGAGCAGCACCCACATGAGCGTCGTGCCCGCGCTCGACAGCACCACGCTGCGCCAGAGCACCTTCGGATGACGCGCGAGCCGCCAGCGCGCGAGCAGAAACCAGCAGACCGTCACGGCCACCGCGCACGCGAACGAAATCAGCTTGAACTCGGGATGAAAGCCCGGCGCGAGACGCGCGAGATTGCGCGCCATCGACGCGGGAAAACCGAACATGCCGGCAGTCCACACGAGCCACACCAAGGAGCCGATGATGGTGAAGCTCAGCATCGCGAACCAGTCGATCGCGTTGATCGCGCCGCGCTTCAACGTGGGCAACGCGAAGGTCGCGAGCACCGAAAGCGGCGGCAGGAGCAGCATGAAGAGCCGGTTGGTCTCGTGCGCCTGCAGGACGACCAGCACGAGCAGCGGCCCGATGATCGACAAAGGCACCCCGACGTGCGGCGAGCGGCGCAGCCCGCCCCAACTGACGAACGCCCAGAGCGCGAGCGGCCACGCGGGCCACGTGAAGAGCGGCAGGTTCTTGATCGCGTACCCGAAGATCGATCCGGGCGTGCCCGAGAAGTACGAAAAGCTGTTGCGCCACCATTGACGCAGCCACCATTCGCCGTCGTCAGGGAAGTAGTGCAGCGTTGGCAGCACCCACGCGGCGATCAGCACGATGGCGACCGGCAGTCCGTAAATCAGAAGTGGCGCGGCCCGCACCTGCTTCACGATGATCGTCATCGCGAGCGTGCAGAGGAGGAGCGCGAACACGAGCACCGGCGAACTGGACAGTCCGACCACGCCGATCGCCAGGCCCCACACGAGGCCGCCGTGGATCGGCTTGTCGAGGCTGCGCACGAGCGCGTAGAGGAGCATCGCGGTGCCGGCGAACTGCGCGAGCTGCGGCGTGGTTTCGTGACCGCGCTCGGCGAGGCCGAAGCAAGCGAGCAGGATGAGCAGTGCGCCGTCGGCGAGCGTGCGGCCGTAGTCGCGGGGCTCCGGTTCGCCGCCGAACGCGTATTTGAAGGGCTGGGCTTCGTCGCGCCGGCCGAGCAGATAGGCCGAATACCATACGAACGCACAGGCCAGACAGAAGAGCAGACCCGTCACGACGCGGGAGGCGTTGCTCGCATCGACCCAGGGGCTCAACAGACGAATGGCCGATGCGCCGAGCCAGTACATCAGCGGACCGTCGGCGGTGGGCGCCTTGCCGAGGAGGTTCGGCAACAGCCAGTCGCGTGCGTCGCCGTTGGCCATCGTCCACATGACGCCGAAGCCGGCCGCATCCTCGTTCTTCCACGGGTCGCGGCCGAAGAGACCGAACGACGCGTAGGTGATGCAGATGGCGAGCAACAGCCAGCGCGGCAGGGCGCTGGTGGCGGAGGCGGTCAGACGAACGACAGATCGCATGCGAGATGGCTTGATGGAAAACGGTCCGCTGATCTCGCGCAAGGCGAGCCTGGGGCTGGAGCAACCGGCATTGTAGTCGCGTGGCGGCGTTAAGGGCGGTTCGTCGATGCTCCCGTCACCGCGCGCAACAACGCTTACCAAATGCAGCAAAGGCGGTGCCGATGGGCGCCGCATGGACGACGAAAGGATGACGCGAAACCGTCAGCGACAAAAAAGGGCAGCCAAAGCTGCCCTTTTTTGCTGAACCCGAAGCCCGACTTACTTCTTGGTGGAGAAGCGCGCGAACTTGTTGTTGAACTTCTCGACGCGGCCCGCCGTGTCCATGATCTTTTGCTGACCGGTGTAGAACGGGTGCGATTCCGACGACACTTCGATCTTCGCGAGCGGGTAGGTCTTGCCGTTGAATTCGGCGGTCTCGCGCGTCTGGATGGTCGAACGGGTCACGAACTTGAAGTCGTTCGACATGTCGACGAACAGGACTTCGCGGTAATCCGGGTGAATGCCTTGTTTCATGGTCTTTCCTGATATCTGGCGGTAGCCAACCCGTTGCACTTGCTTGCAGTGCCGCGCGAGTCACTTGCCTAGGGTCGAAAAACGGCGATTATGCCAGAAAGTCAGTCGGTTGACATCTTTTTCGGGCGTTCCGGCGGAAGTCACGCGTCGAGCGCGCCGACGCTCGCCGGGTCCTGCCGGTAGTAGCGCGCGAGCAGCCGATAAAGCTCGGGATACTCGGCTTCGAACGCCTGGGGCGTCACGAAAAGCGCCTCGCTGCACACCGCGAAAAACTCGGACGGATGGTCCGCAGCGTAAGGATCGATCAGCGATTCGCGCTCGAAACGGCTCCAGCGCCGCGGCGGCACCGCGTCCACGCGCGCGCAGAACTGGTCGAAGGCGTTGTCGAAGATATCCGACCAGACGGTGGTGTCGAGCGGTGCGTGCCAGCGGCGAAAGAGCGGGGGATGTCCGTCGGCTACGCCCGTCACCATGTCGATCTTGTGCGCGAACTCGTGGATCACGACGTTGTAGGCGTCCGAACCGTCCACCATCTGCGCGTCCTCCCATGAGAGCACGACAGGACCGCCTTCCCACGCCTCACCACTCGCGTCGTGCTCGATCTCGTGCACGACGCCGTCTTCGTCTTCGACCGTCTTTCTGATGATGAACTCGCCCGGATAGACGATCACGCCGACCCAGCCGCGATACAGGTCAAGGTCGAGGTTGAGCACCGGCAGGCAGGCTTGCGCGGCGATCGAGACGATCATCTGATCGGTCAGTTCGAGATCGTGCGCGGTCGAGAATTGCTTTTGCGCGATGAAAAGGCTCGCGGTTTCGCGCAAGCGTCCGAGGTCGTCCCCGTTCAAATGGCCGAAGCACGGATATGCGTCCAGTGTGCGCTGCCAGAGGTCGTCGTCGATCGCGTACTTGCGCAGCGCGCGCTCGCGGCGTTGCGCGCCGAACCAGCGGGAGAAGAGGTTGGCCATCGGTCGTTCAGATCGCTTCGATAGACCGGATTGTACGGAGCGGCGCCGTCGCAAGGCGCAAAAAAACCGCCTGACGAAACAGGCGGCTTTCTGTGCTGAAGTTGCGAAGCCGGATCAGCCTCCGCCGCGACGCATCATGTCGAAGAACTCGGCGTTGTTCTTCGTCTGACGGATCTTGTCGAGCAGGAATTCCATTGCTTCGACTTCATCCATGTCGTGGATGAACTTGCGCAGCACCCAGACCTTCTGCAGCAGGTCCGGCTTGATGAGCAGTTCCTCGCGGCGCGTGCCCGACTTGTTCAGGTTGATCGACGGATACACGCGCTTTTCCGCGAGACGGCGCTCGAGGTGCACTTCCATATTGCCCGTGCCCTTGAACTCTTCGTAGATCACGTCGTCCATGCGGCTGCCCGTTTCGATGAGCGCCGTGCCGATAATCGTGAGCGAGCCGCCTTCCTCGATGTTACGAGCCGCGCCGAAGAAGCGCTTCGGACGCTGCAGCGCGTTGGCGTCGACACCACCCGTCAGCACCTTGCCCGATGCGGGCACGACGGTGTTATAGGCGCGCGCGAGACGCGTGATGGAGTCGAGAAGAATCACGACGTCATGTTTCATTTCGACGAGACGCTTCGCCTTTTCGATGACCATTTCGGCCACCTGCACGTGACGCGCGGCGGGTTCGTCGAAGGTCGAGGCGATGACTTCGCCTCGCACGGAACGCTGCATTTCCGTCACTTCTTCCGGGCGCTCGTCGATGAGCAGCACGAACAGAATGACGTCTGGATGATTGGCTTTCACCGCATGCGCGATGTGCTGGAGCATCACGGTTTTACCCGACTTCGGCGACGCGACGAGCAGGCCACGCTGGCCCTTGCCGATCGGCGAAATCATGTCGATGATCCGGCCCGTGACGTTTTCCTCGCCGCGCATTTCGCGCTCGAGCGGCAGCGGCTTGTTCGGATGCAGCGGCGTGAGGTTCTCGAACATGATCTTGTGTTTCGAGGCCTCGGGCGGCTGCCCGTTGACTTTGTCCACCTTCACGAGCGCGAAATAACGCTCGCCGTCTTTCGGCGTGCGTACTTCGCCTTCGATCGTGTCGCCGGTGTGCAGATTGAAGCGGCGGATTTGCGACGGGCTGATATAGATGTCGTCCGTGCTCGCGAGATACGAGGTCTCGGGCGAGCGCAGAAAGCCGAAGCCATCGGGCAGCACTTCGAGCGTGCCGTCGCCGAATATCGTGTCGCCGGCCTTGGCGCGCTTTTTAAGAATCGCGAACATGAGTTCCTGCTTGCGCAGGCGGTTCGCATTTTCGATCTCGAGGCCATTGGCCATCTCGATCAGTGCAGACACGTGCTGAGACTTGAGCTCGGATAAATGCATACGGATTTCCCGCCGGGGAGAGAGGTGCGACAGAAAGATTTGGGAGAAGAGGTGAGCGGAACCGCTCGAGACTTAATACTTCTTGAACTCTTGTGATTCTAGCATAGCATACGCCACGCAGGCCTCGGGTGGGCTTTGGGCGGGGCTTGTCGGCCGATGTTGTCGCGTGACAACATCGGCTGCATTCCGGTCGCGCTGCTCGGTTGTGTCGATGCGGCGATACGAATGCCAGAGGCAGGCGTCTGGGATGCCGACGCCCGCCGATGATGCCGTTACAGGTTGCTGTCGAGGAACGCGGTCAATTGCGACTTGGACAATGCGCCGACTTTCTGCGCGGCGACCGCGCCGTTTTTGAAAAGGATCAGCGTGGGGATGCCGCGAACGCCGAACTTCACCGGCGTCGACTGATGCTCGTCCACGTTGATCTTCGCGATTTGCAGGCGATCGCCATAATCCTTCGCGACTTCATCGAGGATCGGGGCAATCATTTTGCACGGACCGCACCATTCCGCCCAAAAGTCGAGCAGGACCGGTTTATCCGACTTGACGACATCCTGTTCGAAAGAAGCGTCGCTGATGTGCTTGATTGATTCGCTCATTGTCTGAATACCTCTATTGTTTCGAGGCCCGCGTTTGAATGCTCGCCACGATACACCAAAACTGAAAAAAATTTTCGTCGCCAACGGGCAGTATTCGGCCCGCACGCCGTGCGCCAGAACGGCTCGCGAACGGCGGCGAATGATCCGTCGAAGGGCAAAATGCACCACATCCGGGTTATTCAAATGTCATCTTAGCCTACTTTGCTATCCGTTGCCGGGAGCCGATAGGCCGCATCTGAGGGCGACGACACGAAGCGCAAGAGGGCGTCACAAAGGTCCGCGCATTTCACGCGTGGCTTCCGGGCGCGCCCGGCCCCGTGTTATGATTCGACGTGACGGGCCTCCTCGCATGGTGGCGCGGTCAACCTGGTCAGGTCGGGAACGAAGCAGCCACAGCCGCTTTCCACCAGTGCCGAGGGTCGGGCTCGTCACCTTCCGCTTTCTTCTGTCGTTCCTCTCTCGTTTTCCCTGATTCGTTCTTTGTGTCGCGCGTCGTCGCGAGTTGTATTTTCGCGGGTACGCACCTTCCTCCGCGCGCCTCGGCAGCCTTTTGGAGCGGCGTTTGCGCAAGGTCGTTGCTGATACAATTTCGCGCATGACCTATCAAGTTCTCGCACGCAAATGGCGGCCGAAATCGTTCGAGTCGCTCGTCGGCCAGGAGCACGTCGTCCGTGCGCTCACGCACGCGCTCGACGGCGGCCGCCTGCATCACGCCTATCTCTTCACGGGCACGCGCGGCGTCGGCAAGACGACGCTCTCGCGCATCTTCGCGAAGGCGCTCAACTGTGAAACCGGCGTGACCTCGAAGCCGTGCGGCGTGTGTCGCGCGTGCCGGGAAATCGATGAAGGCCGCTTCGTCGATTACGTCGAAATGGATGCGGCGAGCAATCGCGGTGTCGACGAAATGGCCGCGCTGCTCGAACGCGCGGTGTACGCACCCGTCGACGCGCGCTTCAAGGTCTATATGATCGACGAAGTGCACATGCTCACGAACCACGCCTTCAACGCGATGTTGAAGACGCTGGAGGAGCCGCCGCCGCATGTGAAGTTCATCCTCGCGACGACCGATCCGCAGAAGATTCCGGTCACCGTGCTCTCGCGCTGCCTGCAGTTCAATCTGAAGCAGATGCCGGCGGGTCATATCGTGTCGCATCTGGAGAACATTCTTCAGCAGGAGAGCATCGCGTTCGAATCGCAGGCGCTGCGTCTGCTGTCGCGCGCGGCGGACGGCAGCATGCGCGATGCGCTGTCGCTCACCGATCAGGCCATCGCCTATTCGGCCAACCAGGTCACCGAGGAAGCCGTGCGCGGCATGCTCGGCGCGCTCGATCAAAGCTATCTGATCCGGCTCATCGACGCGCTCGCCGCTGGCGATGGCGCCGGCGTGCTCGCGATCGCCGACGAAATGGCGCTGCGCAGCCTGTCTTTCTCGACCGCGCTGCAGGATCTCGCGAGTCTCTTGCATCGCATCGCGTGGGCGCAGTTCGCGCCGTCGTCGGTGCTGGATGAATGGCCGGAAGCCGCGGATATTCGCCGCTTCGCCGAGATTCTTTCCGCTGAGCAGATTCAGCTTTTCTATCAGATTGCAACGGTCGGACGCGGCGAGTTGGGTCTCGCGCCCGACGAATACGCCGGCTTCACGATGACGCTGCTGCGCATGCTCGCCTTCGAGCCGGCGGGCGGACCGGGCGGCGGCGTCGCCGTGAGCGCGCCCTCGGGCGCGAAGCCCGCGCGCAGCGCGGCGCTCGCGGGCGCGATGGCCGAGCGGGCGATCGCACCCGCGCCCGTAGCGAAGGCGCCGACGCCTCCGGCCGAAACCGTCATCGTAAAGGCGAAAGAGACGCAGCCGGTCGAAAGCGCGAAACCTGCGCCGGTTATCGAGTCAACTGAGCCGGTCACGGCGAAACCTGCACCGGTGCCCAGCGCCGCACGGCAGGCCGTCGAGGAAGCCGCGCCTGCAACCGTGCCCGCATCCGAGCGCGATGTCGCGGCGTCGCGCGCGGCGGGCGGTGCGAGTGCGGCGCTCGAAGTGCTGCGCAGCGCCGGCATGCGTCTTTCCTCCGATCGGGGTGCACGCGGCGCACCGGCTGCGCAAGCGGCGGCTCCGGCAGCGCCCAAAGCTGTCGCGAAACCCGCTGCGCAAGTTCAGGTGCCCGCGCCCCGTCGCGCACCGCCAGCGCCCGCCGCGCCTGAGTCCAAACCTGCGGCCGGCAAGCCCGGCGTCGTCCCGCCGTGGGAGGACATGCCGCCCGACGACTATCCGCCGGCGGGATCGGAAGACGAATACTTCATGCCGCCGGACGACGGCTTCGTGCCCGCGTTCGAGAGCGGTCCGGACGACATGCGCTTCGGCGCCGAGCCGGCCGCGAAGCCTGCGCCCGTCATCGATACGACGCCGCTGCCGCCCGCAGTTCCGCTCGATGCACTCGGCGTGTCGATCGAATGGGCCGCGCTCGCCGTCAGCCTGCCGCTTAAAGGCGTCGCCTATCAACTCGCGTTCAACAGCGAACTGACCGCGTGCGACGCGAATTCCGTCACGCTTGCGGTCGCCGTGCAGATGTACACCGACGCCTCGCACGTCTCGAAGCTCAAGACCGCCCTTGCCGAAAAGCTCGGCCGCGCAATCGAAGTCAGCGTCAATGTCGCGCCCGTGCGCCGCACCGCCGCCGCGCTCGATGCCGCCGACCGGGCGCGACGCCAGCGGGAAGCCGAGCAGGAGATCAAGCAGGACCCGTTCGTGCAATCGCTGATCCGCGATTTCGGCGCGAGCATCGTGCAGGGTTCGATCAAGCCGATCTCCGCATCGGGCGCGAATCCGTCATGAATCGAAGCGCGCGGCGTTTTTTTCGACGCTGCGCGCAAGCACTGAATTTCGAGCGCGTATCGCGCGCGCTTTCGCCACACGTTTTCCAGTAAGGAGCCGAACCATGATGAAGAACCAACTCGCCGGGCTGATGAAACAGGCTCAGCAGATGCAGGAAAACATGAAGAAGATGCAGGACCAGCTCGCGCAGATCGAGGTCGAGGGCCAGTCCGGCGCCGGTCTCGTGAAAGTGACGATGACCTGCAAGAACGACGTGCGTCGCGTGCAGATCGACCCGAGCCTGCTCGCCGACGACAAGGACATGCTGGAAGACCTCGTCGCCGCCGCGTTCAACGACGCCGTGCGCAAGGCCGAGGCCACCACGCAGGAGAAAATGAGCGGCATGACGGCCGGCATGCCGATGCCGCCGGGTTTCAAGCTGCCGTTCTAACCGCGCGCGCCGAAGCGAATTCGGCGCGTCATGAGGACACATGAAACAACCTTCCGCCCTGTCGGCGCTCGTCGAGGCGCTGCGCGCGCTACCCGGCGTCGGACCGAAGTCGGCGCAGCGCATGGCGTATCACCTGATGCAGCACGACCGCGCGGGCGCCGAGAAGCTCGGCGCTTCGCTCCTGTTCGCGACCGAGCATCTCAGGCACTGTGAGAAGTGCAACACCTTCACCGAAGCTGAAATCTGCGAAGTCTGCGGCGACGAGGAACGCGACCCGGCCTTGCTGTGCGTCGTCGAAACGCCCGCTGATCAGATCATGCTCGAGCAGACGCTCACGTATCGCGGGCTCTATTTCGTGCTGATGGGGCGGCTCAGTCCGCTCGACGGCATCGGGCCGAAGGAAATCCATTTCGAGCGCCTGATCAATCGCGCGCTCGACGGCGTGGTGCAGGAAGTGGTGCTCGCCACCAACTTCACGAACGAAGGCGAGGCGACCGCGCACTATCTCGCGCAGACGCTCAAGTCGAAAGGGCTGAAGGTGACGCGGCTCGCGCGCGGCGTGCCCGTCGGCGGCGAGCTCGAATATGTCGATGCAGGGACGATCGCGCGCGCGATGCTCGATCGCCGCTCGGTCTGAACACGACCATCAGCAGGACACTACCGATGACAGAAACCGAAGCTCTCGCGCTTGCGACCCACCGTCACTACAAGGGCGGTCTTTATCGCGTGATCGGCGTCGCGCGGCACTCGGAGACCGAGGAAGCCATGATCGTCTACGAACATCTGTGGCCGCACGAACGCGGCTTGTGGGTGCGTCCGGCGCAGATGTTCAACGAGACGCTCGCCGACGGCACGCCACGTTTCAAACCGCTCGACATTCCGCTGTAAAAGAACTAGCAAAAAAAGGAGACGCAACCATGAGCGCAACGACGGGACCACTCGCGGGCGTCAAGGTGCTGGAACTGGGTACGCTCATCGCCGGTCCGTTCGCCGCGCGCTTCATGGGCGAATTCGGCGCCGACGTCATCAAGATTGAAGACCCGAACGGCGGCGACCCGCTGCGCAAGTGGCGCAAGCTCTATCCCGAGGTGGGCGGGACCTCGCTCTGGTGGGCGGTGCAGGCTCGCAACAAGAAATCGGTGACGGTCAATCTCAAGGCCGAGGAAGGCAAGGAGATCGTGCGGCGGCTCGCGAAGGAAGCCGATATCGTCGTCGAAAACTTCCGGCCCGGTTTGCTCGAAAAGCTCGGGCTCGGCTATGACGTGCTGTCCGCCGAGAATCCGGGTCTCGTGATGGTGCGACTTTCCGGATATGGCCAGACCGGCCCGTACCGCGACCGGCCGGGCTTCGGCGCGATCGCCGAATCGATGGGCGGATTGCGGCATATCACTGGCTATCCGGAGCTGCCGCCGCCGCGCATCGGCATTTCCATCGGCGATTCGATCGCAGCGCTCCATGGCGTGATCGGCGCGCTGATGGCGCTGCATCATCGGCAGGTGAACGGCGGCAAGGGGCAGGTCGTCGATGTCGCGCTGTACGAAGCCGTCTTCAACATGATGGAGAGCGTGGTCCCCGAGTACGGCGTGTACGGACTGGTGCGCGAGCGCACCGGCGCGTCGCTGCCCGGCATCGTGCCGTCGAACACCTATCCGTGCCGCGACGGCAGCATCGTGATTGGTGGCAATAGCGATCCGATCTTCAAGCGCCTCATGAACGCGATCGATCGCGCGGACCTCGCGGACGATCCCGCGCTCGCATCGAACGACGGCCGCGTGCCGCGCACGCAGGAAATCGACGACGCCATCGGCGCGTGGCTCGCGACGCGCAGCATCGACGAGGCGCTCGCCGTGCTCAACGCCGCCGACGTGCCGGCCGGGCGCATCTACAGCGTCGCCGACATGTTCACCGATCCGCAATACATCGCGCGCCAGATGCTGCAACGCTTTCCGTGGCAGGACGGCAAGGACATCACGCTGCCGAACGTGACGCCGAAGCTCTCGGAGACACCGGGTGAAACGCGCTGGCTCGGTCCGCAACTCGGTGAACACACGGATGAAGTACTTCAAACGCTCGGGTATGATGCCGACGATATTGCGCGGCTGCGGGCGGCCAAGGTGATCTGAGCTTCGATCAGAAGACAACGGCCGTAACAGCGCTGACAACGATAAAACCAGGAGACAAAAAACGATGAAACGCAGAACGTTCATCGCGAGCGGCGCCGCGCTCGCGGGTGGGGCGTGGACGGCCATGCCGCTCGCGTTTGCCCAGGCAAAGCCGGAGCAGGCCAAGGTATCGGTCGCGGTCGGCGGCAAGAATCTCTTCTACTATCTGCCGCTCACGATCGCGGAGCGCCGCAACTACTTCAAGGACGAAGGGCTCGACGTCGAAATCGCCGATTTCGCGGGCGGTGCGAAGGCGCTGCAGGCGGCGGTCGGCGGCAGCGCGGACGTGGTGTCCGGCGCGTTCGAGCACACGCTCTTGCTGCAGGCGAAGAATCAGTACTTCCGTGAGTTCGTGTTGCAGGGACGCGCGCCACAGATCGTGCTTGCGGTGTCGAAGAAGGCGATGCCGAACTACAAATCGGTCGCGGATCTGAAGGGCAAGAAGATCGGCGTGACGGCGCCAGGCTCGTCGACGTCGATCATGGCGAGCTTCGTGCTCGCGCAGGCCGGACTGAAGGCGACCGATGTGTCGTTCATCGGCGTGGGCGCGGGGGCGGGCGCGATCGCCGCGCTGCAGTCCGGGCAGATCGATGCCATCGCCAACCTCGATCCGGTGATGACCAAGCTCGATCGCGCGGGCGATATCCGCATCGTCTCCGACACGCGCACGCTCGCCGATACCGTGAAAGTGTTCGGCGGCAACATGCCGGCCGGATGCCTGTATGCATCGCAGAGTTTCATCACAAAGAATCCGAACACGACGCAGGCGCTCACGAACGCGATGGTGCGCGCGCTGAAATGGCTGCAAACGGCATCGGGCAAGGATCTGATTTCGACCGTGCCGGAAAGCTATCTGCTCGGCGATCGCGCGCTCTATCTCGACGCGTGGCAACACGTGAAGGAGGCGCTGTCCCCGGACGGCCTGATGCCCGCGGACGGTCCCGCGACATCGCTCAAGACGCTGCAAGCCTTCGACGAAACGGTGAAGGGCAAGCCGATCGACTTGTCGAAGACCTGGACCAACGACTTCGTCAAGAAGGCGCTCGCCGCCGTCAAGGTCTGACCGATGTCGTCGACTTCTAAACACGCGCTCGCGCTGGAGGATGTCACCTGCACGTTCTCGTCGCGCGAGAATCGCAAGGATCGCTATACGGCCGTCCGCAATACGAGTCTTGCGATCGCGCCGGGTGAGTTCGTGTCCGTCGTCGGGCCGACCGGCTGCGGCAAGTCCACGCTGCTCAACGTGTCGGCGGGGCTGCTCGAGCCTTCGTCGGGCACGGTGAGCGTGTTCGGCGAGACGCTTGCGGGCATCAACCGGCGCGCGGGCTATATGTTTCAGGCCGATGCCCTGATGCCCTGGCGCTCGGCGCTCGACAACGTGACAGCCGGCCTCGTGTTCCGGGGCGTGACGAAAGCCGAGGCCGACGCGCGCGGCGAGGCGTGGCTCAAGCGTGTGGGTCTTGGCGGCTTCGGCGATCGCTATCCGCACCAGCTTTCGGGCGGCATGAGAAAGCGCGTCGCGATGGCGCAGACGCTCATCCTCGATCCCGACATCATCCTGATGGACGAGCCGTTCTCCGCACTGGACATTCAAACACGTCAGTTGATGGAAAACGAACTGCTCGACCTGTGGGCCGCAAAGCGCAAGGCCGTGCTCTTCATCACGCACGATCTCGACGAGGCGATTTCGATGTCCGACCGCGTCGTCGTGCTGGCGGCAGGGCCGGGCACGCATCCGATCGGCGAATTCGCGATCGACCTGCCGCGCCCGCGCGATGTCGCCGAGATCCGCTCGCATCCTCGCTTCGTCGAACTGCATGCGCAAATCTGGGGCGTGCTGCGCGAGGAAGTGTTGAAGGGCTATCAGCAGCAGCTGAAGCCGGCCGCCGAATAAGACAATACGATCATGTGGAACAAGCTGCGCCCGAATCGAGCAAATCTCATCGTGTGGCAATGGCTGTTGCTGCTCGCGTGCTTCGTGCTGTGGTACGCGCTGACGAGCCCGACGCTCCTGCCGCCTTTCTATTTCGACGACGCCAACAAGGCCGCATTCTTCTTCGGCGAGCCGCAGAAGGTGCTCGTGCGCATATGGGAATGGTTCACGGGCGGCGAAATCTACATCCACTTGTGGGTGACGCTGATCGAGACGGTGCTTGCGTTCGTGATCGGCACCGTATTCGGGCTGGGCGTGGGTCTGTGGCTCGCGCTCGCGCCCACGACGAGCGCGCTTCTCGATCCCTACATCAAGGCCGCCAACTCGATGCCGCGCGTGATTCTCGCGCCGATCTTCGCGGTGTGGTTCGGACTGGGCATCTGGTCGAAGGTCGCGCTCGGCGTGACGCTCGTGTTTTTCATCGTGTTCTTCAACGTCTATCAGGGCGTGAAGGAAGTCAGCCCGGTCGTGCTCGCCAATGCGCGCATGCTCGGCGCGAATCGCAAGCAACTGTTGCGGTATGTCTATTTGCCGAGTGCGACTAGCTGGGTGTTTTCGAGCCTGCATACGTCGGTGGGGCTCGCCTTCGTCGGCTCGGTCGTGGGTGAGTATCTCGGCTCGGCGCGCGGCGTCGGCTATCTGATCCTTCAGGCCGAAGGCACGTTCGACATCAACACGGTGTTCGCCGGAATACTCGTGCTGACCGCGTTCGCGCTCGTGCTCGACGGCCTCGTCGCGCTCGTCGAGCGACGGCTCATGAAGTGGCAGCCGAAGAGCGGCGAGACCGAGAAGCTCTGAAGCGCCGTGACGCGTTCGATCGTGAATACGCGGTAACACGCGGCGGACCGTGTTCAGGCGTTCCGTTATGGCAGGACACTGCCGATCTCGCTATGATGCTCCGCTGACCAGGCGTCGTACGGCGGGTCGCAAGAGATTCGCCATGATTCCGGGTGAATAAGCGCCAGCGCACATCAAGTCGTAACGCAAGCCGGGCGACACTCCGTAGTCGGGCGCCGTTGCGCGGTATCAGCGCGGCGCTCATCCGCGCGATCCCGCGAGAACAAGAATGAAACTGCGAACTGACAGTTCGATTGCGGTGGTATTGCCATCGCCGATCGGTGACAGCCTCATCGGGCTCGTCCTCGTCGATAATCTCATCCGCAACGGATATCGGCCCGTCGTGTTCGGCTGGGTCGCGGAGCAGCTCGCAGAATGGTTTCCGCAAGTGACCGTCGGGCGGCGCGACGCCTGGCAGGGCGTGTTCGACACGGTGATCGAGCTTCGGCCGACCGACTATGCATCGGCGCTGAGCCGTTCGGGCAAGACGATCTGTCTCGCCACGCTGCCGGAATACGGCGGCTCGAAGCACATGTTGGACCGCATCGTCGATATCGCGACGAACGTGCTGGGACTCGCCGATGTGACGCGCTCGAATGGCCTCGTCGTGCCGGCTGGCGTCATGCGAGGGCGCTTCTCCAATCGTGTCGTCATCCACCCGACCGGTAGCCATCCCGAAAAGATGTGGCGCCGCGAGAAGTTCATTGCGCTGTCGCGTGTGCTCGTGCGCCGCAAATTCCAGCCGAGCTTTCTCGTCGCACCGTCGGAGATGGATGCCCGGGGCGAAATCGCCGACGAAGGATGCGAAGTCAACGCGCTGCCGCAGTTGAGCGAGGTTGCGGCATGGATCGCCGAGTCGTCGTGGTTCATCGGCAATGATTCGGGTCTTGGCCATCTCGCGTCGTGCATCGGCGTGCCCACGCTTTCGCTTTTCATGCGCCAGGGGCTCGCGCGCTCGTGGCGTCCCGGCTGGGGGCCGGGCGCGGTCGTGCTGGCGCCTTCCTTTCTGCCCTTCGGCGGCCTTCGCGAGCGGTTGTGGCAACGCCTGCTTACCGTGCGGCGTGTGATGTCCGCGTTCCTGAGACTGCACGGCAAGCATGCGCGCGCGATGCACCACTATTCGGCGGCCGATTTCAGCGATGCCCAGAAACCCCCGGCGACCCGCGTCGGCCTGCTGCCCGGCGCGCGATCGCGCCGCGTCTAGGCGCGTTACGGCTCGATCACGATCTTGCCCGTCACGCGCCGGTTCATCATGTCGTCGAGGGCGCGTGGCGTGTCGTCGAGTGAGTAGCGCTTCGTGACGACCGGGCGTAGCTTGCCTGTCTTGATCCAATCGACCATCGTCGCGAATTCCTGATCGGCGAGCGCGTGCTCGCGCTGCATGTGACCGCCCCAGAACACGCCCACGATACTCGCGCCTTTCAGCAGCGCGAGGTTGAGCGGCAACTTCGGAATCTCGCCATTCGCGAAGCCGACAACCAGATACCGCCCGCGCCAGCCGATGCTTCGAAACGCGGGCTCCGCATACACGCCGCCCACAGGATCGAAGATGACATCCGGCCCGTTGCCGCCGGAGAGCGCCTTGATGCGCTCGCGCAGATCCTCTTTCGCGTAATCGACGACGTCGTCCGCGCCCTGCTCGCGGCAGAACGCGAGCTTCTCCGCGCTCGACGCCGCAGCGATCACGCGCGCGCCGATAATCTTGCCGATCTGAATCGCCGCAATGCCGACGCCGCCCGCCGCTCCCAGTACGAGCAGCGTGTCGCCGGCCTTGAGCTGGCCGCGATCGACGAGCGCGTGATACGAGGTGCCGTAAGCGAGCGTGAAAGCGGCGGCGTCGGCGAGATCGACATCAGCGGGCAAGGCGATGCAATCCGCTTCCTTCGCGCGCGCCTGTTCGGCGAACGCGCCCTGCGCGGTGTAGGCGGCCACGCGCATGCCGGGCGACAGGCGCGTGACGCCGGCGCCCACTTCGCGCACAATGCCCGCGAACTCCGCACCGGGCGTGAACGGCAGAGGCGGCTTGAACTGATATTTGTTCTGGATGATGAGCACGTCGGGGAAGTTCACACTCGCCGCTTTCACGTCGATGACGACTTCGCCTGCTTCCGGATGCAGGTCGGGTAGCGTCTCGATCGAAAGGGTGTCGGGTAATCCGTGTTCGTTGCATCGTACGGCGCGCATATCGTCTCCTTGGCGGGGTCTCGTGCAAAGCGTTGAAACCGGCTCAGTGTAGGGCAGGGACGACGTCGGGAGCGAGCCTGTGAGTCGTCGTCGCGCCACTTTCCTCGGTTACAATCGTCGGATGCGAATCCTACTCAGCAACGACGACGGTTATCTGGCGCGCGGCATCAATGTGCTGCACGAGGTCCTGCAGCCGCTCGGCGAAGTGACGGTGATGGCGCCCGAGCAAAACTGCAGCGGCTCGTCCAACTCACTTACGCTGTCGCGGCCCCTGAGCGTGCATCAGGCGCCGAACGGTTTCAACTTCGTGAACGGGACGCCGACCGATTCCGTGCACATTGCGCTCACCGGCATGCTCGAACATCGGCCTGATCTCGTGGTGTCGGGCATCAACAACGGGCAGAACGTCGGCGAGGACACGCTGTACTCGGGCACGGTCGCGGCCGCGACCGAAGGCTTTATGTTCGGCATTCCGGCGATCGCGTTTTCGCTCGTCGGCCGCGACTGGCTTCATCTCGAAGACGCGGCGCGCGTTGCTGCCGAGATCGTCGCGCATTTTCTCGAGCATCCGATGCCGGGCCATCCGTTGCTGAACGTGAATATCCCGAGCCTGCCGTACGATCAGCTCGGCCCGTGGACCGTGACGCGTCTCGGCAAGCGTCATCCGTCGCAGCCGGTGATTCGCCAGAGCGATCCGCGCGGCAACCCGATCTACTGGATCGGCCCATCGGGCGACGCACTCGACGCGAGCGAAGGCACAGATTTCCACGCCGTCGCGAACGGCCTGGTCTCGATCACGCCGCTGCAACTCGATCTGACGCATACGAAGCTCATGACCGAAACGCGCGAATGGGCGCGAGCCGGGAGCGGTCGCACATGAGCGACGAGCGCGCCAAGCGCTTTCCGCTGGCGCTTGCGGATCTGGTTCGCGAGCCGCGCAAGCCCGCGAACCGTCCGCAGGATTCTCGCGCCAGGCAAGCCGCCGCTTCGGCACCGAAGCCGGCGCCCGCGCAACCGGCGAAGCCGGGGGCAACGCGCGCGGCGAACGCGCCGATGAAGAATCCCGCGACCGCAGCTGCGTCCGCGAAACCGGCCACCTCCGTTTTTCCGGTGCGCTCTGCCGCGAAGCCCGCAATTGGCGCAGCGAAACCGGTTCCGTCCGCAAGCAAGGGCGCGACGACGCATCATGTATCTCACGCACCGCGCGCGAACGCATTGCGTCCGGCGGCGCGTCCCGCCGAGCGTGACCTGAGCGCCGCCGCGACCGCGCCGAAAAAGGGCGCGCCCAATGTCGCGCTGGCGAGCACGCAGACGCTCACATCGGAACGGGTGCGCGAGCGCATGGTCGAACGGCTGCGATCGAACGGCGTGACCGATCCGCGCGTGCTCAACGCCATGTCGGTGGTGCCGCGCCACATGTTCGTCGATCCGGGGCTTGCGGCGCAGGCTTACGAAGATGCCGCGCTGCCGATCGGCCATCACCAGACCATCTCGAAGCCGTCCGTCGTGGCGCGCATGATCGAGCTGGTCGCGACGGGGCGCGCATTGAACAAGGTGCTGGAGATCGGCACCGGTTGCGGCTATCAGGCGGCGGTGCTGTCGCAGGTAGCCGATGAGGTTTATTCGATCGAGCGCGTGCGACCGTTGTCGGAGCGCGCGAAGCTCAACCTTCGGCCGCTGCGCGTGCCGAACATCAGGCTGCATTACGGCGACGGCCGCCTGGGCTTGCCCGCCGCCGCGCCCTTCGACGCCATCGTGATCGCCTGCGCGGGCCTCGACGTGCCGCAGGCTCTGCTCGATCAACTGGCCGTGGGCGGCAAGCTTGTCGCGCCGGTCGGATCGCAGGCCGCGCAATCGCAGGTGCTGACGCTCGTCACGCGCGTGTCGGCGACGCAATGGCGGGAAGCGCAGCTCGATCGCGTCTTTTTTGTACCCTTAAAATCCGGAGTGATTTGACCCGATGAGTATCCTGCGTGCTTTGCAAGAGGGAAGTGCAGGCCAACGCCTGAGCGCGGCGCAGCGCGGCGTGTGTGTGCTGGCGTTGTCCGCGTTGGCGGCGTGTTCTACGCGCATGGACATGGCGCCGGTCGTCGACAGAACGGGCGCGCCCATCAGCACGACGGCGGCCCAGACCCCGGACAACGGTCCGCCGCCGCCGGGCTATTACCGTGTGAAACCGGGCGACACCCTATATCGGATCGCACTGGAAAACGGTCAGAATTATCACGACATCGCGACGTGGAATAACCTGACCAACCCGAATCAGATTGAAGTCGGCCAGCTGATGCGCGTGGCGCCTCCGGGTGCGAATGTCGCGGCGGCGACGCCCGGCGTGGCCACCGCGCCGATCGTAGGCGGCGGCGTGCAGACGCAGCCGCTCAACGGCGCGAACGGGTACGCGACGCCGCAGCCGGGCGCGACCGCGCAGCCGCCGTACTACGGTGCGAATTCGGGCATGGGCGCCACGCCTGGCGCTCCCGGTGCGGCGACGGGCGCGGCAGCGGCGCCCGGCGTGCCCGGCGCGGATGCGAACGCGACGGCGCCCACGGGCCAGCCGGCGTTTATCTGGCCTGCGCGAGGACCGATTCTCGGCACGTTCGATGACGCGAAGAACAAGGGTTTGAATATTGGCGGTGCGGTGGGAGATACGGTCAACGCATCGGCGGACGGCCGAGTGGTTTACTCCGGAAATGGGCTGCGCGGCTATGGCAATCTCATTATCATCAAACATGACGCGACTTTTCTCACCGCGTACGCACATAATCGCGCTTTGATGGTAAAAGAAGGGGACGCGGTAACTAAAGGGCAGAAGATCGCTGAGATGGGGAACAGCGATTCGGACCGCGTGATGTTGCATTTCGAAGTTCGCCGGCAGGGAAAACCTGTTGACCCACTGAAGTATTTGCCGCCGCAATAAAGCGAAACCATCATGCCAAAAACGAAGCGCCGCCTGCCGCAAGCCGAGACTGAGACGATCAGCCGACCTTTGCAAGTGTCGGTGGAGGACGGTGCTTCGACTCATGATGACGACATCGATAACGTCGATGTCGATGTCGACTCCGAGGAAGAAGGCGGCAGTCGCGGGAAGAGCAGCGACGAGCCGGGTGAAGGCGCAAACGATTCCGCACCGGACGCCGACGATTTCCGCTCGCTTCTGCAGGCCGAACTCACGGCCGACACTATTCAGCACTACCTGAATCGAATCAGCGTGAAGCCGCTGCTCACCGTCGAGGAAGAGCAGCGTTACTCACGGCTGGCGAAGGCGGGAGAATTCGAGGCGCGGCAGGTGATGATCGAGCGTAATCTGCGGCTCGTCGTCAGCATCGCGAAGGGTTATCTCAACCGCGGCGTGCCGTTGCTCGATCTGATCGAGGAAGGCAACCTGGGCCTCATGCACGCCATCGAGAAATTCGATCCGACGCGCGGCTTCCGGTTTTCGACCTACGCCACCTGGTGGATCCGGCAGAGCATCGAGCGCGCGATCATGAATCAGGCGCGCACGGTGCGGCTGCCAGTGCACGTGATCCGCGAACTCAATCAGGTGCTGCGCGCGAAGCGCCATCTGGAAAAAAATTCCGCCAATTCGAACGACAGCGTTGCGCCCGAACGGCGCGACGCGAGCATCGACGATATCGCGTATCTCACTGGCAAGACGCCGGAGGAAGTCACCGATATCCTCGCGCTCAACGAGCACACGGCTTCGCTCGACGCGCCGCTCGACCTCGACCCGGGCAGCAGCCTGCTCGACCTTCTCTCCGACGACCAGAGCCAGTCGCCGGACGCGGAAGTGCAGCATCGCGAGCTCGAATCGCTGACGCGCCTGTGGCTGTCGCGCCTGTCCGACAAACATCGGCATGTGATCGAGCGGCGCTTCGGCTTGAACCACATCGAGCCTGCGACGCTCGAAGAGCTCGCCGACGAAATGGGCCTCACGCGCGAGCGTGTGCGCCAGATCCAGCAAGAGGCGCTCGTGCGGCTCAAGCGCTTTTTTGCATCCAACGGTGTTCGCAAGGACGCCGTGCTTTAACGCTTTGGCGACGCCCGGCAGGGCGTCGCGCTCCAGGATTCAATGACTCCGATTCTCGTTTTCGACATCGAAACGATCCCCGATGTCGACGGCATTCGCCGTCTCGAAGATTTGCCAGACGATCTTTCCGACCGCGAGGTGGCCGAACATGCGTTCGAAGCGCGGCGCGAGCGCGTCGGCAACGACTTTCTGCCGCATCATCTGCAGCGCGTCGCGGCGATTTCCTGCGTGTTTCGCGACAACAGCGGCTTTCGCGTGCGCTCGCTCGGCACCACCGCCGACGGCGAGGCCGCGCTGATCCAGTCGTTCTATCGCGTGATCGAGAAGTACACGCCGCAACTCGTGTCATGGAACGGCGGCGGCTTCGATCTGCCCGTGCTCCACTACCGCGCGCTGGTGCACGGCATTGCGGCGCCGCGCTACTGGGATCTCGGTCAGGACGACCGCGAATTCAAGTTCAACAACTACATCAGCCGCTATCACATGCGGCACATCGACCTGATGGACGTGCTCGCGATGTATCAGGCGCGCGCCAACGCGCCGCTCGATGCGCTCGCAAAGCTGTGCGGCTTTCCCGGCAAGCTCGGCATGGACGGCGGCAAGGTCTGGGACGCGTATTGCGACGGCCAGATCGACGAAATCCGCAACTATTGCGAGACCGATGTCGTCAACACGTATCTGATGTACTGTCGTTTTCAGATGATGCGCGGCGGCTTCACGCCCGACGAATACACCGATGAAATCAACTTCGTGAAGAACGCGCTCGCGCAGGAATCGTCGCCGCATTGGGGCGAATATCTCGCGGCATTCGGGAAGTAGCCACGGCGGCGTGGTGACGTTCGTCTACAATCTCGCCTTTGCCCATTCGTTAGCCAGGAAGTACGCAGGTGTCTGAAGCCGCTCGAAAATCCCAGAATCGCCGCCGCGCCGCGCCGGCGAAGTTCGTTACCCCCGATCCCGACTTCGTCGCGCCCGAACTCGAAATCGAGTCGCTCGACATGGAAGCGCGCGGCGTCGGCCGCACGGTCAACGAGAACGGCGAGCCGGGCAAGGTCATCTTCGTCGAAGGTGCGCTGCCCGGCGAACGAGTGAGCTATTCGAGCTATCGCAGGAAGCCGAGCTTCGAGCAGGCGCAGGTAGTGAGCGTGCTGCGCGAGAGCGTGATCCGCGCGACGCCGAAGTGCCAGTTTTTCGGCACCTGCGGCGGCTGCTCGATGCAGCATCTCGACGTGCGCGCGCAGATCGCCGTGAAGCAGCGTGTGCTCGAAGACAACCTTCAACATCTGTCGAAACTGCGTGCGGAAACCATGTTCCGCCCAATTCACGGGCCGTCGTGGGGCTATCGTTATCGCGCGCGCCTGACCGTGCGGCACGTCGAGAAGAAGGGCGGCGTGCTGGTCGGCTTTCACGAGCGCAAGAGCAGCTATGTCGCCGATATGACGAGTTGCGAAGTGCTGCCGCCGCACGTTTCCGCGATGCTCGTGCCGCTGCGTCATCTGGTGGCGGGCTTGTCGATCCGTGACCGCATGCCGCAGATCGAACTCGCGGTCGGCTCGGACGTGACGGCGCTCGTGCTGCGCATCCTGGAGCCGCTGACCGAAGCCGACGAAGCGCTGTTGCGCGTCTTCGCCGACGAACACGACGTTCAATGGTGGCTCCAGCCGAAGGGGCCGGACACCGTCTATCCGTTCTATCCGCTCGATCGCGAACTGGCTTACACGCTGCCGGAATTCAATATCCGCATGCCGTTCAAGCCGACCGATTTCACGCAGGTCAATCACCAGATCAATCGCGTGCTGGTGAGCCGGGCGCTCAGCCTGCTCGCGGCGAGAAAGTCGGATCGCGTGCTGGATCTGTTCTGTGGCATCGGCAACTTCACGCTGCCGCTCGCACGCGTGTCGCGCGAAGTCGTCGGAATCGAAGGCAGCGAGGCGCTGACAGCGCGCGCGCTGGAAAACGCGAAGGCGAACGGCGTCGACGGGCACACGTCGTTCGCGTGCCGCAATCTGTTCGAAGTCACCGCGGACGATCTGCGCGCGCTCGGCCGCTTCGACAAATTCCTCATCGATCCGCCGCGCGAAGGCGCGCTCGCCGTTTCGAAGGCGCTCGCGGACATCGCTCAGTCCGGCGACGGCCCGTTGCCGGAACGCATCGTCTATGTGTCGTGCAACCCGGCCACACTCGCTCGCGACGCCGGCCTGCTCGTTCACGAAGCGGGTTACCGGATGAAGGGCGCCGGCGTGGTGAACATGTTTCCGCACACGTCGCACGTCGAGTCAATCGCGTTATTCGAGCGCGACTGAGCGGGCCGCTGAGGCTTCAGACACAAAAAAACCGGCCCGCAGGCCGGTTTTTCGTTGCTACGGTTCGAAACCGCCGATCAGTTGCGGTTGCCGCCGAAGATGCCGAGCAGCGCCAACAGGTTCGTGAACACGTTGTACAGGTCGAGGTAGATAGCGAGCGTCGCGCTGATGTAGTTCGTCTCGCCGCCGTTCACCACGCGCTGAACGTCGAACAGCATGTATGCCGAGAAGATCACGATGGCCAGTACGGAGATCGTCATCATCAGGGCCGGCAACTGCAGGAAGATGTTCGCGAACGCGGCGAGCAGAATGACGATCACGCCCATGAACAGGAACTTGCCGAGGCCCGAGAAATCACGCTTGCTGACGGTGGCGATGGTCGCCATTGCGGCGAAGATCACGCCGGTGCCGCCGAAAGCCATCATGATGAGCTGTGGCCCGTTCGAAAAGCCGAGAATGAAGCTCAGAAGGCGCGAGAGCATCAAGCCCATGAAGAACGTAAAGCCGAGCAGGACGACCACGCCCATGCCGCTGTCCTTCGTTTTCTCGATCGCGAACATGAAGCCGAATGCGATCGCGAGGAATGCGATGAAGCTCATCGCCGGGCTGGTGGCCGCGAACAGCGAGAAGCCCGTCGCGACGCCGACCCATGCGCCGAGCACCGTCGGCACCATCGAGAGCGCGAGCAGCCAGTAGGTGTTGCGCAGCACGCGGTTGCGCACCTCGACCGAGGTGACGCTGCCATTACGGCCAAAGCTGTAGGGTGATTCGTTCATGGTTTCTCCTTGCTCCAATTGTCTGTCGTTCGGTCTTCCCGCGACATTCGTCACACACGAATGATAAGGTGCGCGGACTTAAGCCAGTATGAGGATCACTTTGGTGCGTACGCCGGAAGGCGGGGTTCCCGTCGCAACGCAACGTTCGGCTCCAATATGGCCCCGGCACGCGCCGAATTCAATAGTTCCAAAGGCTGATTCGGCCGTTCGAACGGTTAAGTCCTCGCTGGATTTGATCCTTACGGCGTCGTAAGGTTTCAATCGCAATCATACCTTGCTTCGTGCTACAATTGTCGATTCGTTTTAATCCGTAAACCGTTCATTATTTGGAGTTTTTCATGGCGATCGAGCGCACCCTGTCGATTATTAAGCCGGACGCGGTAGCAAAGAACGTTATCGGCCAGATCTACAGCCGTTTCGAGAACGCAGGTTTGAAGATCATTGCGTCGCGCATGGTTCATCTGTCGCGCGCCGACGCGGAAAAGTTTTATGCCGTGCACGCTGCGCGTCCGTTCTTCAAGGACCTCGTGGAGTTCATGATTTCCGGCCCGGTCGTGATTCAGGTGCTGGAAGGCGAAAACGCGATTGCCAAGCATCGCGACCTGATGGGCGCGACCGACCCGAAGAAGGCGGACAAGGGCACGATCCGCGCCGACTTCGCCGACAGCATCGACGCTAACGCCGTGCACGGTTCGGACGCTCCGGAAACGGCGCGCCAGGAAGTCTCGTTCTTCTTCCCGGAAGTGAACGTCTACTCGCGTTAATTTTCGCGTTGTACCGCGCGCCGGTCTGTTGGCCGTCGCGCGCATCGCGCCTCGACGCAAAAATAGCAGTAAGAAAGCAGCAGAAATTGGCGCGAACGGTCCCGGGCGACACAGGCCGGGCTTCGCAATCTGAAATGGCAGAACTCGACATGACGAGCAGCACCACCGTCAATCTTCTCGATCTGGACGCCGCCGGGCTCACCGCGTACTGCGCGAGCCTGGGCGAAAAGCCGTTTCGCGCCAAGCAATTGCAGCGCTGGATCCATCAATACGGTGCCGACGACTTCGACGGCATGACGGATCTCGCGAAATCGCTGCGCGAGAAACTCAAGGGCCGCGCCAATATGGCGATGCCCGATATCATCAGCGACCATGTTTCCACCGACGGTACACGCAAGTGGCTGATCGACGTCGGCAATGGCAACGCGGTCGAAACCGTGTTCATCCCCGAAGAAACGCGCGGGACGCTGTGCGTTTCGTCGCAGGCGGGTTGCGCGGTGAACTGCCGTTTCTGTTCCACCGGCAAGCAGGGCTTCTCCCGCAATCTGACGACGGGCGAAATCATCGGCCAGTTGCGCATGGCGGAGTTCGCGTTGCGCAAGTCGCTCGGGCGCGAGGTCGGCGGTCCGGGCAAGGGCGAGCGCGTCGTCACGAACGTGGTGATGATGGGCATGGGCGAGCCGATGCTCAACTACGACGCCGTCGTGCCGGCCATGCGCCTGATGCTCGACGACAACGCCTACGGCCTGTCGCGCCGCCGCGTGACGCTGTCCACCTCCGGCGTCGTGCCGATGATGGACCGTCTCGCCGCCGATTTGCCCGTGGCGCTCGCGGTGTCGCTGCATGCGCCGAATGATCCGCTGCGCGACATGCTCGTGCCGCTGAACAAGAAGTACCCGTTGCGCGAATTGATGGCCGCGTGTCAGCGTTATCTGAAGGTCGCGCCGCGCGACTTCATCACGTTCGAATATTGCATGCTCGACGGCGTCAACGACACCGAAGCGCACGCGCGCGAACTGCTCGCCGTGACGCGCGACGTGCCGTGCAAGTTCAACCTCATTCCGTTCAATCCGTTCCCGGAATCGGGCCTGACGCGCTCCAAGAACGAGCAGATCAAGCGATTCGCGCAGGTTCTGATCGATGCGGGTGTCGTCACCACCGTGCGCAAGACGCGCGGGGACGATATCGACGCCGCCTGCGGGCAGCTCGCGGGTGCGGTGCAGGACCGCACGCGTCTTGCCGAACGCATGAGCCGTGCGGGCAGCAAAACGATCGAGGTGCGGGCGATCTGACGGTGTGTCAAAACTGAACAAGCCGCAGCGAAAAGGCGAAATGAGCGCCTGGATGCGGTACTAAAAGCCGAACATTTTGTTATAAAGCGGTCTGCAATGGCGCTGGAGTTGTATCGTTCACGTGGTTTTTGAACCGAAGAACGCAACAGCGCTATATGAAAGAAACGATGCGAGGAATTTGGCATGAGTGAGCCGCAGCACCCGACGCCTTTCGGCAGTCATTCCGGCAACCGGTCCGGCGGTCAGTACGACGGTCAGGCTGGCGCGGAAGGGGCGGCGTCGAATGCGAGCCAGGCTGGGCCTCTGGACTCGATACCGGCGGTTGGCGCGCGTCTCGCGCAGCTTCGCCAGGCGAAAGCATGGTCGATCGACGACGTCTCCGCGCGCCTCAAGGTGTCGCCGCCGAAATTGCTCGCGCTCGAAGCGGGCGATATCAGTCAGTTGCCTGACCGCACGTTTGCCGCGGGCATCGTGCGCAGTTACGCGAAAATTCTGGGTGCCGATCCGGCGCTCTTCACGCAGGCGTTCCGGCGCGATAGCGGTGACATCGAGCACAATCTGAAAGTGCCGGCGTCGGCAGGCACGGGTCTGCCGCGCGGGCGCGTGTCGGTGCCGCTCGGTAATTCGTCGGGTCGCAAGCGCTCGTGGATGTGGGGCGTACTGGCCATCATCGCCGTCCTGGTGGCGCTCGTCATGTGGCATACCGGCGGTGAATCGAGCAACTGGCTTGCACGCCTGAAAGCGACGACGGGCATGGGCTTGTCGTCGACGTCGCCGGCGACATCGAACGACTCTGCGGGCGCACCGTCTGCGCCGACCCCGGACGAGGCAGCCGCAGCGAACACGGGCGAAGCGTCGCTGCCCGAAGTGGCGGCGGCGCCCGGCGAGCAGCCGATGCCGCGTCCGCTCGGCACGAACGCGCTGCCGGCTTCGTCGTCGACGCTGTCCGCGGTGCAGGGCGCGAGCGCGCCGGCCGCATCGGCAGCGAAAACCGCGCCGGCGGTAGCGGTGGCGTCCGCGCCGGCCGTCTCGGGCGGCGGCTCGAGCGCAATCGAATTGAAAGTGAAGGAAGATAGCTGGTTCAGCGTGCGCGGCAAGGACGGCAAGGAACTCTTTTCCGGTCTCGTTCACGCGGGCAGCACACAGCGCGTGCAGGGCGAGGCGCCGTTCAAGGTGACCGTGGGCAACGTGAAGGGCGTCGAATCGTTGTCGGTCGACGACGAACCCGTCGATGCCAAGCGCTATTCATCCGCACGCGGAAACGTCGCGCGCCTCTCGCTGCCTTGAGTCGGCGAGGTCGATCGGTTCAGTGCGCGCCGGACAAGTCAGGGGCGTCACGGTGCAAGCCGTGACGCCCGTTTGAGGTTTCATCCACGCCACCCGGCGCCGCATCGGCGCCAAGGTTGCCAAAGGGTCTTTCGATGCAATCCGAAGCTCAATCCCTGATCAGCAGCAAGATTTGTTCGACCGAGCCGGTCTTCGGCGGTCCATTGACGCGCCGCGCATCGCACGCGGTCGATGTGCGCTGGGGCGGACAGCTCGTGACGATCGGCGGCGACGCGCCTGTGCGCGTCCAGTCGATGACCAACACCGACACCGCCGACGCGATCGGCACCGCCATCCAGATCAAGGAACTGGCGCAAGCCGGCTCCGAGCTCGTGCGCATCACGGTGAACACGCCCGAAGCGGCCGCCGCTGTGCCGCATATCCGTGAGCAGCTCGATCGCATGGGCGTGACCGTGCCGCTCGTCGGCGACTTTCATTACAACGGCCATCTGTTGCTGCGCGACTATCCCGCGTGCGCCGAAGCGCTGTCGAAGTACCGCATCAATCCGGGCAACGTCGGCCAGGGCGCGAAGCGCGACACGCAGTTCGCGCAAATGATCGAAGCCGCGATCAAATATGACAAGCCGGTGCGCATCGGCGTGAACTGGGGCAGTCTCGATCAGGATTTGCTCGCGCGCATGATGGACGAGAACGCGGCGCGTTCGACGCCGTGGGAACTGCAGAGCGTCATGTACGAGGCGCTGATTCAATCGGCGATCGGCTCCGCGGAACGCGCCGTCGAACTCGGTCTCGGCCGCGACAAGATCATCCTGTCGTGCAAGGTCAGCGGCGTGCAGGATCTGATCGCCGTGTACCGCGAACTCGCAAAGCGCTGCAGCTTCGCGTTGCACCTCGGCCTGACCGAAGCGGGCATGGGCTCGAAGGGTATCGTCGCGTCGACGGCGGCGCTTTCGGTGCTGCTGCAGGAGGGCATCGGCGACACCATCCGCATCTCGCTCACGCCCGAACCGGGCGGCGCGCGCACCGGCGAAGTCGTCGTCGGCCAGGAAATCCTGCAGACGATGGGCCTGCGTTCCTTCACGCCGATGGTCATCGCGTGCCCCGGCTGCGGCCGCACGACGAGCACGCTGTTCCAGGAGCTCGCCTCGCAGATTCAGACTTACCTGCGCAGCTCGATGCCGACCTGGCGCGACCAGTACCCGGGCGTGGAAAAGATGCACGTCGCGGTGATGGGCTGCATCGTCAACGGACCGGGCGAGTCCAAGCACGCGAACATCGGCATCAGCTTGCCGGGTTCGGGCGAAAATCCGGCGGCACCGGTGTTCATCGACGGCGTGAAGGTGAAGACGCTGCGCGGCGAACGCATCGCCGAGGAGTTCCAGCAAATCGTCAGCGATTATGTCGAGCGCACCTACGGGCAAGAAGCAGGCAAGCGTGAAGAGACGTCCACCGCAACCCTTTGAAGACAGATGACTGAACAGAAGAAACGGCTCGAGAAACTGAGCGGTGTGAAGGGCATGAACGACATCCTCCCGCAGGATGCCGCGTTGTGGGATTTCTTCGAAACCACCGTCAAGTCGATGCTGCGCGCATACGGCTATCAGAACATCCGCACGCCGATCGTCGAGCATACGCAGTTGTTCACACGCGGTATCGGCGAAGTGACCGATATCGTCGAGAAAGAGATGTACAGCTTCACGGATGCGCTCAACGGCGAGCATCTGACGATGCGGCCGGAGAACACCGCGGCGGTCGTGCGCGCGGTCATCGAGCACAACCTGCTTTACGACGGCCCGAAGCGCCTCTGGTACGTCGGCCCGATGTTCCGTCACGAACGTCCGCAGCGCGGGCGTTATCGCCAGTTCCATCAGGTCGGCGTGGAAGCGCTCGGCTTCGCGGGCCCGGATACGGACGCCGAGATCATCATGATGTGCCAGCGTCTCTGGGACGACCTCGGCCTCACCGGCATCCGCCTCGAACTCAATTCGCTCGGTCAGGCGGAGGAGCGGGCGGCGCATCGCAAGGAACTGATCGCGTATCTGGAGAAGCATGTCGATTCGCTCGATGAAGAAGCGAAACGCCGTCTCTATACGAACCCGCTTCGCGTGCTCGACACGAAGAATCCCGCGCTGCAGGAGATCGCGCAGAATGCGCCGAAGCTCGTCGATTTTCTCGGCGACGCGTCGCGCAAGCACTTCGAAGGCGTGCAGCGTCTGCTCAAAGCGAACAACATTCCGTTCACGATCAATCCTCGCCTCGTGCGCGGTCTCGACTATTACAACCTCACCGTGTTCGAGTGGGTCACCGACAAGCTCGGCGCGCAGGGCACGGTCGCGGGCGGCGGTCGCTACGATCCCCTCATCGAGCAGCTCGGCGGCAAGCCGACGGCCGCGTGCGGCTGGGCGATGGGCGTCGAGCGCATCCTCGAGTTGCTGAAGGAGGAACAACTCGTGCCCGAAGCCGAAGGCACGGATGTGTATGTCGTGCATCAGGGCGAAAAAGCGGCGGAGCACGCGTTCATCGTCGCCGAGCGTCTGCGCGATACGGGTCTAGACGTCATCCTGCATTGCAGCCCGGACGGCGCGTCCGCGAGCTTCAAGTCGCAGATGAAAAAGGCCGACGCGAGCGGCGCGGCCTTCGCGGTCGTGCTGGGCGAGGACGAGCTCGCACAAGGCATGATCGGCGTCAAACCGCTGCGTCGTTCGGGCGACGAAACATCCGACGGCCAAAAGAACGAGCAAGTGAACGTTCCGGCGGAAGACTTGACCGAATACCTAATCAATGCGATGGTTGCAACCGCCGATGACGAGGGTGCCTGAGTACAGGCACATTGCCGTGCGTCGCGTGCCGGATCGAACTGATCCGGGATCGCGCGCGGCGCTCGTTGAGGGAACTGAAACGCAGGAAGGAATAGCTGGACGATGAGCTATCACGACGAACAAGAATCACTTGAAAGCGTAAAGGCCTGGTGGGCCAAATGGGGTAACACCACGACGTGGATTGTGCTCGTGGCGCTCATCATTGGGGCCGGGTACAACGGATGGAATTTCTGGCAGCGCCGTCAGGCGGCCGAAGCGTCGGTGCTCTACGACCATCTTCAGCAGGCGGTAAACGCCAACGATCAGGCGCTGGTCACGCGCGTGGCGACGGACATGGAAGACAAGTTCGGCGGCACGGGCTACGCGCAGATGACCGCGCTCGCGGCCGCAAAGTCGCTTTACATGGCGGGCAACACGGCAGGTGCGAAGGCGCAACTGCAATGGGCCATCGATCACGCGAAGGATGACGAGTACAAGCAGATCGCGAAGCTGCGTCTCGCGCTCGTCCTGCTCGACGAGAAGAACTACGACGCGGGCCTGAAGCTGCTCGCGGATCAACCGCTCGATGCGTTCAAGGGCGTGATCGCGGATCGTCGCGGGGACCTGCTCGCGGCACAAGGCAAACGCGACGATGCGCGCGCAGCCTACAAGGTTGCCCTCGAGACGCTGCCCGAGAACGACACGTCCGCGCGTCAACTGGTTCAGTTCAAGCTCGATGCGCTCGGCGGCTGATCCGCATCGTTCCAATCGGTTTCGATCGATTTAGCACATCAGTCCATCAAGCCGCCCGCCACAGCGTCGCCATGCAGCGGCGCGTCGGTCGGCGCCGATCAACCCAATTCACCAATTCATGTTGCGTCCACCGATGACTTTTTTGAAACGCTACGCCGTGCCGCTCGCCTGCGCGACGACCGTCTTGTTGGCCGCTTGCTCGTCGACCAAGGATGAACGCCGCGTGCCGACACCGCTCGCGGACTTCAAGCCGGTGTTGAACGTCAATCAGACGTGGAAGGCGAGCGTCGGCAAGGCGGGCCGCTATCTGTTCTCGCCGGTCGCGGTCGGCGATTACGTCTTCGCCGCGGGCACGAACGGCACCGTCGCCAAGATCGACGCGAAGACCGGTCAGGACGTCTGGCGCACCAAGCTCAAGGACGATTTGTCCGCGGGTGTCGGCAGCGATGGCAATCTCACGGCAGTGGGCGGCCTGAAGGGCCAGGTCGACGTGCTCGGTGCCGACGGCAAGCTGTTGTGGACGGCCACGGCGCCCGGCGAGATCGTCTCGCCGCCGCTCGTCGGCAACGATCTCGTGATCGTGCGTACCATCGACGGCAAGGTCATCGCGTTCAGCGCGCAGACGGGCGAGCAGAAGTGGATCTTCCAGTTGCGCGCGGTGCCGCTGAACCTGCGGGTCGCGGCCGGCATGACGTTCGCCGGCAATCAGGCGGTGCTCGCGGGCTTCCCCGGCGGGACGTTCGCGGCGATCAACCTGCAGACGGGCGACGCCTACTGGCAGGCGCCGGTGTCGTATCCGAAGGGTGTGACCGAAGTCGAGCGCATCAACGACGTGACCGGCGCGCCGGGGCTCGTCGGTGCGCAGACCTGCGCGGTGACGTTCCAGGGCCGCATCGGTTGCTTCGATGCCAACTCGGGCCAGCCGGTGTGGGAAAAGAGCTTCTCGAGCGACAGCGGCCTCGCACAAGACGAGCAGATCGTCGCGGCGGGCGACGACTGGTCGGTCGTCAACGCGTTCCGCGCGGCGGACGGCTCGCAGGTCTGGAAGACGGATGCGTTGAAGAACCGGAGTGTCAGCGTGCCGTACATTCTGGGCCGTACGGTCGTCGTGGGCGATTATCAGGGCTTCGTGCATTTCCTGAACACCGAAAACGGCCAGCTCGTCGGCCGCGCACCGACCGACGGCAGCGCGATCACCGCGGCGCCTGTGCTGGCGGGCAGCACGCTCGTCGTTCAGACGCATGACGGCGACCTTTATGGTTTCCGACCGGGCAACTGAGTGAATGCAGGCCGCGGAGCGCGTGACATGCTCTTGCGGCCGTCAGCAGCAAGCGCGCCGTCGAGGTCCGGCGGTGCGGCAGGTTCGCCACCCACGACGAACCGCACGAGAAAGAAGCGTTGCGCCACGCGCGCATCGCGATAAAACCCGCCTGCAAAAGCAGGGTAGAAGAATGAGCGCGGCGCGCGAAGGTGCCGCGCAAGATGAGCCTCCAACGAGGCAAGACCGGCGCACGACCGCCGACGATCCGGCCGATCGACACGCCTCGCGTGCGGCAAGCCGAATCCATGCTAATTTTCGACAAGCGCAGCCATTGCGCGGCGTAGCGGAACGCAACGAGACGTTTCCACCGCCCGTTCCGCGTTCGCCTTGCGTTCAACCTTGAACAAAATCAGATGAAACCCGTGATCGCGCTCGTCGGGCGCCCCAATGTTGGGAAATCGACGCTTTTCAACCGGCTGACGCGCTCGCGCGACGCGCTCGTCGCCGACTTGCCGGGCCTCACTCGTGACCGTCACTACGGCGAAGGTCGCGTGGGCGGTGAACGCCCGTATCTCGTCGTGGACACGGGCGGGTTCGAGCCCGTGGCGAAGGACGGCATCCTGCACGAAATGGCGCGGCAGACGCGTCAGGCGGTCGAAGAGGCCGATATCGTCGTGTTCATCGTCGATGGCCGCAACGGACTTGCGCCGCAGGACAAGTCGATCGCCGACTATCTGCGCAAGACCGGCCGGCCGCTCTTCCTGGTCGTGAACAAGGCCGAGGGCATGAAGTACTCGGCGGTCGCATCGGACTTTTACGAGCTCGGTCTCGGCGATCCGCGCGCGATCTCAGCCGCGCATGGCGACGGCGTCGTCGAGATGATCAACGACGCACTCGACATCGCGTACAAGGATCAGCCGGAGGAAACGGAAGAGGAGAAGGCGCAGCACGGCATCAAGATCGCGATCGTCGGGCGTCCGAACGTCGGCAAGTCGACGCTTGTGAACACGCTGATTGGCGAGGAGCGCGTGATCGCGTTCGACATGCCGGGAACCACGCGCGACTCGATTTATGTTGATTTCGAGCGACAAGGCCGCAAGTACACTCTGATCGACACGGCCGGCCTGCGCCGCCGCGGCAAGGTGTTCGAAGCGATCGAGAAGTTTTCGGTCGTGAAGACGCTGCAGTCGATCGCGGATGCCAACGTCGTGATCCTTCTGCTCGATGCACAGCAGGATATCTCTGAGCAGGACGCGCACATCGCGGGCTTCGTGGTCGAGCAGGGCCGCGCGCTCGTCGTCGGCGTGAACAAGTGGGACGGTCTGGACTCGCATGTGCGTGAGCGCACGAAGGCGGACCTGACGCGCAAGCTCAAGTTTCTGGACTTTGCTAAATTCCACTACGTTTCCGCCCTCGAGAAAACGGGCATCGGCGCGTTGATGAAATCGGTCGACGATGCCTACGCCGCCGCGATGGCCAAGCTGCCGACGCCGAAGCTCACGCGCGCGCTGATCGATGCCGTGGAATTTCAGCAGCCGCGTCGCCGCGGTCCGGTGCGGCCGAAACTGCGTTACGCGCATCAGGGCGGGCAAAATCCGCCGATCATCGTGGTGCACGGCAACGCGCTCGACGCGGTGACGGAGACATACAAGCGTTATCTGGAAGGGCGTTTTCGCGAAACTTTTGGACTCGCCGGCACTCCACTTCGCATAGAGTTTCGGTCGAGCCGAAACCCTTACGCGGACAAGGAGTGAGAGCCGCGTGAAGCCTTACGTTTCGGCGCCGTCAGCCATTTGGCCGAGGGGTGCGGAAAACGTAAAACAGCGAAAATCGGCTATAGTGTAGCGATTGTCGGCGGATCTCTTTTTCTTCGTCCACAATATATCCAACCTGCAAAAAAACACGGAGTTTGCTATGAGCAACAAAGGGCAATTGTTACAAGACCCGTTTTTGAACGCACTGCGTAAAGAGCACGTGCCCGTCTCGATCTATTTGGTCAACGGCATCAAGCTTCAAGGAAACATCGAATCTTTCGACCAGTACGTCGTGTTGCTCCGAAATACGGTCACCCAGATGGTCTATAAGCACGCCATTTCCACGGTCGTGCCTGCCCGCCCGGTGAATTTCCACCCGGACGCTGAATCGTCCTAAACCTCGTCGCGGCCGGCGCGAAACTGCCCATTCTAAAGCGAACATTAAGCAACTCGCCGGTCGCTTCAAAAACGTGAACACATCAATTTGATTAACGCAGCGCTCGTCGGCATCGACTTCGGCAAGATCGATTTCGAAGCCAGTCTGGAAGAACTTAGTCTGCTCGCACAAAGTGCGGGCGCTCATCCCGCCGTCACGCTCACCGGCCGCCGCTCGAGCCCCGATGCCAAAATGTTCATCGGCAGCGGCAAGGTCGAAGAACTGCGCCTGCAGTGCGAAGCGAATGACGTCGAACTCGTCATTTTCAATCACGCGCTCGCGCCCGCGCAGCAGCGCAATCTCGAGGTCGCGCTGAATCGCCGAGTGGTCGATCGCACGAGCCTCATTCTCGATATCTTCGCGCAGCGCGCCCGCAGCCACGAAGGCAAGCTGCAGGTCGAACTCGCGCAACTGCAATATCTGTCGACGCGCCTGATTCGCGCGTGGACTCACCTCGAACGCCAGAAGGGCGGCATCGGCTTGCGCGGCCCGGGCGAAACGCAGCTTGAAACCGACCGCCGATTGATCGGCGAGCGCATCAAGGCCCTCAAGTCGCGGCTCGAACGACTGCGCCGTCAGCACGGCACGCAACGGCGTCAGCGCGTGCGCAATCGCACGATGTCGGTGTCGCTCGTCGGCTATACGAACGCGGGCAAGTCCACGCTGTTCAACGCGCTCACCAAGGCGCAGGCGTACGCGGCCGACCAACTCTTTGCCACGCTCGATACCACTTCGCGCCGGGTGTTCCTCGGCGAGGAAGCGGGGCATGTTGTCGTGTCGGACACGGTCGGGTTCATCCGCGAATTGCCGCACCAGCTCGTCGCCGCATTTCGCGCCACGCTCGAAGAAACCATTCACGCGGACGTGCTGCTGCATGTCGTCGATGCGTCGAGTGCGGTGCGCCTCGATCAGATCGATCAGGTGAACGAGGTGTTGCGCGGCATCGGCGCGGACAACATTCGCCAGATTCTCGTCTTCAACAAGATCGATGCGGTGCCCGAGCTCGCGGCCCGCGACGAGGCGGTTGAAAGGGACGAGTATGGTAATATTTCGCGCGTTTTCTTGAGTGCACGCACGGGTCAGGGGCTCGATGCGCTGCGCGCTGCCATCGCCGAAATCGCCACGGCGGAAACCGGTGAAATCGATGCGGGCCTACCCAGCGTGCTCGCCGAATTTCCGGAGCCGCACGAGGCGTCCGAAGCAACGCAATCCACGCAGTCCGAGTCAAACGCCATACACGACACGAACGCGCAGCCGGACGACCACCGGCAGGCCGTCGAACGTGACGATCACAAGGTCCCCGAGCACGGACATTAAGTTGCTTCGGAATTGCATCGACCCGGCATCGACCCCGGCTGTCTAATGGTGAATCACCGAGTGAACGACTACAAAGAGCGGACTATCCGGCAAGTTGAGCATGCCGTCTTTTCGATCAACGATCCGCGCTGGGGGCGGGGCGACGGCAATGGCGTGAAAAACGACTCCAAGCGCCCGCAAGACGGCAAGCGCCCCAACGGCAAGGACGAAGGCCCGCCCGATCTCGACGAGATGTGGCGTGAGTTCAATCGCCGCCTCGCCGGGGTGTTCGGCCGCAAACCTGGCAACGGCGCGCCGCGCGAGAACGGCCGTGGCACGAAGATCGGCCTCGGCATCGTCATCGGCGTGTTGATCGCCATCTATCTGGGCAGCGGCGTGTTCGTCGTGCAGGACGGGCATGTCGGCGTCGTCTCCCAGTTCGGCAAGTATCGTCAGACGGTCTCGCAAGGCATTCACTGGCGTTTGCCGTATCCGTTCCAGTCGAGCGAGATCGTCGATACGTCGCAGATTCGTTCCGTCGAAGTCGGGCGCGGCACCGCGCTGTCGCAAGGCAACGTGCGCGACGCGTCGCTTCTGACGAACGACGCGGATATCGTCGACGTGCGCTTTGCCGTGCAGTATCAGATCAAGTCGCCGACCGATTTCCTGTTTCGCAGCGTCAATGCGGACGACAGCGTGACGCAGGCCGCGCAGTCGGCGATCCGCGAAATTGCTGGCGGCCTCACGACGGACGACATGCTCTACAAGGATCGCGAAGCGCTGCGCGCGCGCCTGATCGAGACGATTCAGCGTTCGCTCGACACTTATCGCACCGGTCTTCAGGTGACGGGCGTGGCGGTGCAAAGCGTGCAGGTGCCGCAACAGGTGCAGTCGGCGTTCGAGGAAGCGGCGCGCGTGCGTCAGGACAACGAGCGCGCCCGCGATTCCGCGCAAGCCTATGCGGATCAGTTGCTGCCGCGCGCGAAAGCCGACGCGGCGAAGTTGATCGACGAGGCCCGCGCCTATAGCAACCGCGAGGTCACGCGCTCGCAGGGAGATGCGGAGCGCTTCAAGGAGGTCTACGCGGAATACTCGAAGGCGCCCGCGGTCATTCGTCAACGCATGTACCTGGACACGATGCAGCAGATCTACTCGCGCACCACGAAGGTTTTCGTCGATAGCAAGGGCGGCAATAACGTCGTCTATCTGCCGCTCGACAAGCTCGTCGAAGCCAACAGGCAGCAGGCGAAGGACGCGGCCGAAGGCGCGAGCGGCGCAGCTGCGTCGGGCGCGGCCGCCGCGACTGACGGGCCTCAGGCGCGCGCGCAGGGCACGGCGAGCGCATCGGCGCCGGCTGCGGTCGCACCCGCCAGCGCGGCAAGCTCCGCCAGCGGCGCAAGCGCGAATGCCGGCGGCGATCCGCTGCGCTCGCGCGATGCGTTCCGCTCCCGCAGCCGGTCGGAAGACCTGCAATAAGGAGCGCGAACATGAATCGAATCTTTGCGCTCGTCGTCGCCGTCGTCATCGTGTTGTTCATCGGTTCGTCGATGATCTTCACAGTCGACGAAAGACATGCCGCCGTCGTCGCCGCGCATGGCGAAGGCAATCCGCGTCTCGAAGGCCCCGGTCTGCACTTCAAGCTGCCGCCGCCGTTCCAGACACTCACGCTCATCGACACACGCACGCTCACCATCGACGAATCGGGCGCCGACCGTTTCTCGACCGCGGACAAGAACGAAGTGCTGGTCAACGCGGTGATCAAGTATCGTGTCGCCGATCCCCTGAAACTCTTCGAAAGCAACGAGAAGAACACGCAGACGGCCGAGGAGCGCATCACCGCGCTCGCGCGCGCGGCGCTTGCGAGCAGTTTTGCGAAGCGCCCGCTCACTGACGCGCTAGGCAATCAGCAGGCAATCGAAGCCGACGCGCAAAAGAGCGTGGAAGGCGCGGCCGCGGCATTTGGCGTGCAGCTCGTCGACTTGCAGATGACGCGCATCGACTTTCCGTCGGCGGTCGCCGATTCGGTCTACAAGCGCATGATCGCGGCGCGACAGCAAGCCGCGGCGAACGAGCGCGCGAAGGGCACGGCGGACGCGGACAAGATCAAGGCCGATGCGGAGCGCACGCAGCAGGCCATCGTCGCGGACGCCTATAGCCAGGCGCAGTCGATCAAGGGCGAAGGAGACAGCAAGGCGGCGGCCATAGCGGCCGATGCGTACGGACGCGATCCGCAGTTCTACCAGTTCTATCAGAGCCTCGAAGCGTACAAGAAGACGTTCAAGCCAGGCGACGTGATCGTCGTCGACCCGAGCAGCGATTTCTTCCGCTTCATGAAGAGCCCGACCGGCGGCGCGGCGGACACGTCGGCCCCGGCGACGGCGAAGCGCTGATTCCCGTCCGCGCCGCGCACCGCGTCTTGCCGGTCGCGCGGCATCAAAAAAACCTTGGACATGGCCGAGACGTTCCTGCTGGCTCTTGCGTTGATGCTGATTATCGAAGGCATGTTTCCCTTCGTTTTTCCGACCGCGTGGCGCGATACCTTTCGCCGCATCGCGGAGCGGCCCTTGCACCATATCCGCATCGGCGGACTGATCGCCATGGTGCTCGGCCTGATTCTGCTGCTGATCGCGACGTGAACCTCGTCCGGCAGGCCGCCGCCATTTCGCCTATCTTGTCCTTATTCATTCGTCCCTGACCGTTCAAGTCCGTGAGCGCCGCGCGACCAGCGCCAAGCCTTCTCGTCCCGTAGGAAACGTATCGATGTCCACCTGGTTACTTCCCGAGAATATCGCCGACGTGTTGCCGTCGGAAGCCCGCAAGATCGAAGAGCTGCGCCGACGCCTGCTCGACCGTTTCCGTTCGTACGGCTACGAACTCGTGATGCCGCCGATGCTCGAGTATCTCGAATCGCTTCTGACGAGCGGCGGAAGCGACCTGAACTTGCGCACGTTCAAGCTCGTCGATCAATTGTCCGGACGCACGCTCGGCCTGCGCGCGGACATCACGCCGCAGGTTTCACGTATCGACGCGCATCTGCTGAACCGGCAGGGCGTGACGCGGCTGTGCTACGCGGGCGTCGTGCTGCACACGCGCCCGCGCGGGTTGCATGCGACACGCGAGCAGATTCAGATCGGCGCGGAAATTTATGGGCACGCGGGGCTCGAAGCGGATCTTGAGATCCAGCAACTGATGCTCGACTCGCTGCATCTCGCAGGTCTGACGAAAGTGCGTCTCGATCTGTGTCACGCGGGCGTGCTTGCCGCGCTGCTGGAACTCGAGCCGGCGGCGGCATCGCTCGGCGAAGCGCTTTACGACGCGCTTGCGAGCAAAGACGTGCCGCGCCTGCATGAATTGACCGCGCACCTCGGGCAGGTGCCGCGCGAGGCGCTGCGGGCATTGCCGTCGCTCTATGGCGACGCTTCGGTGCTGCAGATCGCCCGTGGCCGTTTGCCGAATCTGCCCGTGATCGCGCGCGCGCTCGACGATCTCGCGTTCCTCGCGGGCCAGGTCGAAGGCGCGGAACTGATGATCGACCTCGCGGACTTGCGCGGCTATGCGTATCACAGCGGCGTGATGTTCTCAGCCTATGTCGATGGCGTGCCGAACGCGGTCGCGCGCGGCGGCCGCTATGACGATGTCGGTCTTGCCTACGGCCGTGCGCGACCCGCGACGGGCTTTTCTCTCGATCTGCGCGAAGTGGCGCGCATCTCGCCCGTCGACGCACGCGGCAGCGCGATCCTCGCGCCGTGGAAACACGATGAGCCGCTGCGCGCGGCGATTCTCGCACTGCGCGACGCGGGCGAAGTGGTCATCCAGGCGCTGCCCGGCCACGACCACGATCTGGACGAATTCGCGTTCGACCGTGTGCTCGTCGAGCGTGACGGCAAATGGACGGTCGAAACGCGCGCCTGAAGCGGGACGATGAATACAGTCGCTTGATCGATAAGGGAATTTGCTTAGCCCATTCCAATCACGCGACCGTGACGAAATCGCGAAACACGTCCCGAAAAACTCGGAACCTTTCGCGAACATAGGTAAAATACGTTTTTAACCAGCTAACGAATCAACATGTCTGCCAGTGCAGTGAATGTGAACCCGGGGCGCAACGTCGTCGTGGTGGGCACCCAGTGGGGTGATGAGGGCAAAGGCAAGATCGTCGACTGGCTGACGGACCACGCCCAGGGCGTCGTGCGCTTCCAGGGCGGTCATAACGCCGGCCATACGCTCATCATCGGCGGCAAGAAGACCATTCTGCGCCTCATTCCCTCGGGCATCATGCGCGCGGGCACAGCCTGCTACATCGGCAATGGCGTCGTGTTGTCGCCGGAAGCGCTGTTCAAGGAAATCGACGAACTGGAAGCGGCTGGCGTCGATGTCCGCAAGCGCCTGTTCATTTCTGAAGCCGCCACGCTCGTTCTGCCGTATCACGTCGCCATCGACCAGGCGCGCGAAGCCAAGCGCGGCGCCGGCAAGATCGGCACGACCGGCCGCGGCATCGGCCCGGCGTACGAGGACAAGGTGGCCCGTCGCGGCCTGCGCGTGCAGGATCTGTTCGATCGTGCAGTGTTCGAGGAACGTCTGCGCGAGGCGCTCGACTTCCATAACTTCGTCCTGACTCAGTACCTCGGCGCGAAGGCTGTCGACTTCCAGGAAACGCTCGACACGATGCTCGGCTACGCCGACCGTCTCGCGCCGATGGTCACGGACGTCTCCCGCCGTCTCTACGACGAAAATCACGCCGGCCGCAATCTGCTGTTCGAAGGCGCGCAAGGCACGCTGCTCGACATCGACCACGGCACGTATCCGTATGTCACGTCGAGCAACTGCGTCGCGGGCGCGGCGACCTCCGGCGCCGGCATCGGGCCTCAGCGTCTGAACTATATTCTCGGCATCACCAAGGCGTATTGCACGCGCGTCGGTTCGGGCCCGTTCCCGAGCGAGCTGTATGACGCGGATAACGCCCAGCGTCAGGATCAGGTGGGCCTGAACCTCGCGACTGTCGGCAAGGAATTCGGCTCGGTCACCGGCCGGCCGCGCCGCACTGGATGGCTCGACGCCGCCGCGCTGCGCCGTTCGATCCAGATCAACGGTATCTCGGGCCTGTGCATGACCAAGCTCGACGTGCTCGACGGTCTCGACGAAGTGAAGCTCTGCACGGGCTACACGCTCGACGGCAAGCTCGTTGACATCCTGCCGCGCGGCGCATCGGAAGTGGCGCGCTGCGAGCCTGTGTATGAAACCTTCGGCGGCTGGAAGGAAAGCACCATCGGCATTACGCAATGGGACGGGCTGCCGGAAAACGCGCGCAAGTATTTGACGCGCGTGCAGGAAGTGGCGGGCGTGCCGATCGACATGGTGTCGACCGGTCCGGACCGTGACGAAACCATCCTGCTTCGCCATCCGTTCAAGGTCTGAGCGCTTAAAGAGCCTCGACCAGAACCGGACGCTGTAAAGAATGTGGCCGCCTCCTGCGGCCACATTTCGTATATAACCTAAGCATTTGAAAGAGCCTCACCATGATCGCGATGACGGACCCGCGCAACGACGACAAGAATCTCTGGGTCGGCTGGGATGAATATCACCGGCTGATCGAACTCCTCGCACTGAAGGTGCACGAGTCGGGCTGGAAGTTCGACAAGATCCTGTGCCTCGCGCGCGGCGGCCTGCGCGTGGGCGATCAGCTGTCGCGCATTTATGACCTGCCGCTCGCCATTCTCGCGACGAGCTCATACCGCGAAGCAGCGGGCACGGAGCAGGGCGATCTCGACATCGCGCAGTACATCACGATGACGCGCGGCGATCTGTCCGGCAACGTGCTGCTCGTCGATGATCTGGTCGATTCGGGCGTCACGCTCGCGCGCGTGCAGGAGCATCTGAAGGAGCGTTATCCGGGGATCACATCGGTGCGCTCGGCGGTGCTCTGGTACAAGGCGTGCTCCAAGGTCAAGCCCGACTATCACGTTCAGCATCTTGAAACGAATCCGTGGATTCATCAGCCTTTCGAGGAGTGGGACACGGTGCGACCGCACAACCTGGGCGCGTGGATCAAGCGCGGCACGCAAAACGGACGGGGCGCTTGATCGACGCCTGATCGTTTCGCGCGACATACGCCGTTCGCCTGGCACGAAGCCGGGCGCAACGGCGTTTTTTGTTTTTGCGAGAAGGCGGACTGACCTGCATGAAATCGCGACGAGCGCGCCCGCCGACGCACGCGGGGCGCGATGCTACACTCTCACACGCGTCTCTCGTGGCGCTCGAGCAACACGCGAGAAGGCGTCTTCGCGTGCAACGTTAGATAGAATGGCGTTCGTTTTTTTCCGCTCTGGACGGATATATCGCTTTTATGACTAACACGACTCACGCGCACGAGCATAAACAGCCATTGCACTCGCTTGCGCTCGCCGCCATTGGCGTCGTTTTCGGCGACATCGGCACGAGTCCACTTTACTCGTTGAAGGAAGCCTTTAGCCCGTCGCATGGCATCGGCTTGTCAGAGGCGTCGATTCTCGGCGTCATCTCCTTGCTCTTCTGGGCGATCGTCATGGTGGTCGCCGTCAAATACGTGCTCTTCGTCATGCGCGCCGACAACAACGGCGAGGGCGGCGTGTTCGCCATGACGACGCTCGCGCTGCGCAGCGTGAAGGAGTCCGGCAAGGTTTCGGGCGTGCTGATGATGCTCGGCATCTTCGGCGCGTGCATGTTCTACGGCGATGCGGTCATCACGCCGGCGATGTCGGTGCTCTCGGCGGTCGAAGGTCTCGAGATCGCCGCGCCCAAGCTAACTCCGTACGTGCTGCCGATCACGATCGTCATTCTGATCGCGCTGTTCTGGATTCAGCGCCACGGCACGGCGGTGGTCGGCAAGCTCTTCGGCCCGATCATGGTCGTGTGGTTCGCCACGCTCGCGGTGCTCGGCGCCGCGCATATCGTCATGGAGCCGCGCATCATCGTCGCGCTCAATCCCTATTACGCCTTTTCTTTCATGGCGCAGCACGTCCTGCAGGCGTATATCGTGCTGGGCTCGGTCGTGCTCGTGCTGACCGGGGCGGAAGCGCTGTACGCGGACATGGGTCACTTCGGCGTGAAGCCGATTCGCTACGGCTGGTACGGCTTCGTGATGCCCTCGCTGTTGCTGAACTATTTTGGTCAGGGCGCGTTGCTGATGCACTCGCCGCAGGCCATCGAGAACCCATTCTTCCTGCTTGCGCCCGACTGGGCCTTGCTGCCGCTCGTGATTCTGTCGACGGTCGCGACCGTGATCGCGTCGCAGGCGGTCATTTCGGGCGCGTATTCGCTGACGAGCCAGGCGATCCAGCTCGGCTACGTGCCGCGCATGAAGATCATGCATACGTCCGAGCTGGCTATCGGCCAGATTTATATTCCGCTCGTCAACTGGATGCTGCTTTTCATCATTTTGTGCATCGTCATCGGCTTCAAGAGTTCCGAAAATCTCGCCGCCGCTTACGGTCTCGCCGTCACCGCGACCATGCTCACGACCACTATCCTCGTGTCGGTCGTGATGGTGAATCTGTGGGGCTGGAACCGCTTTCTCGTCGGCGGCATGATCGCCGTGTTCCTGATGATCGACATCGGTTTCTTCGGCGCGAGCCTGCTCAAGATCGAGCAGGGCGGCTGGCTGCCGCTGTGCATCGGCGGGGCGCTCTTCTTCCTTTTGATGACCTGGTACAAAGGCCGCATGATCGTGAAGGATCGCACGGCCGCGGACGGTATCCCGTTGATGCCGTTCCTCCAGGGCTTGCTTGCGCATCCGCCGCATCGCGTGTCGGGTACGGCGATCTATCTCACCGGCAGCGATTCGCTCGTGCCCGTGAGCCTTCTGCACAACCTGAAGCACAACAAGGTGCTGCACGAGCGCACCATCTTCATGAACTTCAAGACGCGCGACATTCCTTATGTCGACGATGCGCATCGTCTCGAAGTGAAGGACATCGGCGGCGGTCTGTTCCTCGTGAAGGCGGCATACGGCTTCAACGAGACACCGGACGTGAAGGCCGTGCTCGAACAGATCACGCGCACGCACGCGATGACCTTCGAGCTGATGGACACGTCGTTCTTCATGGCGCGCGAGACGGTCGTGCCGACGGAGTTGCCGGGCATGTCCGTGTGGCGCGAGCGCGTGTTCGCGTGGATGCATCAGAACGCGGCGAAACCGACCGATTTCTTCAGCATTCCCGCAAATCGCGTCGTCGAGCTGGGAACTAAGATCGAAATCTGACGCTTCGTTTTTCGGAAGCGCAAAAAGAAAACCCCACGTCGCAGAACGTGGGGTTTTTTGTTGGCAGCGTGAAGCGTCAGCGTTTCAGTTTTGCGAACGCCGCGGCCATCGCGCCGGCCGGTTCCGGTTCGCGGCGCTGCTGCGGACGCTGGGCCGAACGACGATCCTGCGAACCACGCGATTGCGCCCCGGCCGCGCTGCCACTCGCGGAAGAGGCGGCGGAGTCGTCGTCCAGACGCATCGTGAGCGAAATGCGCTGGCGCTTCACATCGGTCTCGATCACCTTCACCTTGACGACCTGACCGGCCTTCACGACTTCGTGCGGATCCTTGATGAACTTCGTGGACATGGCCGAAACGTGCACGAGACCGTCCTGATGCACGCCGATATCGACGAACGCGCCGAACGCCGCGACGTTCGTCACGACGCCTTCGAGGATCATGCCCGGCACGAGATCCGAGATTTTCTCGATGCCTTCCCGGAACGTCGCCGTCTTGAACTCGGGGCGTGGATCGCGGCCCGGTTTTTCGAGCTCGGCGAGAATGTCGCGCACGGTCGGAAGGCCGAAACGATCGTCGACGAATTCAGTGGGCGAGAGGCCCGTCAACGCTTCGCGCTTGCCGAGCACATCGCCGATATGCTTCTTGATCTTCGCGAGAATGCGTTCGACGACCGGATACGCCTCCGGGTGCACCGACGAGCGATCGAGCGGATTCTCGCCGTTGTTGATGCGCAGGAAGCCGGCCGCCTGCTCGAAAGTCTTGTCGCCGAGGCGCGGCACCTTCTTCAGATGCGCGCGCGACGGGAACGGCCCGTTGGCATCGCGATAGTCGACGATGTTGCGCGCGAGCGTCGCGTTCAGCCCCGACACGCGCGCGAGCAGCGCGACCGACGCCGTATTGGCATCGACACCGACGGCGTTCACGCAATCCTCGACGACCGCATCGAGCGAGCGCGCGAGTTCGCGCTGATTGACGTCGTGCTGATACTGGCCGACGCCGATCGCCTTCGGCTCGATCTTCACGAGCTCGGCGAGCGGGTCTTGCAGCCGCCGCGCGATCGACACCGCGCCGCGCAGCGACACGTCGAGCTCCGGAAACTCCTTCGCGGCGAGCTCCGATGCCGAGTACACCGACGCGCCCGCCTCGGACACGACGATCTTCTGGAGCTTCAGATCCGGATGCTTCGCAATGAGCTCGCTCGCGAGCTTGTCGGTTTCGCGCGATGCGGTGCCGTTGCCGATAGACACGAGTTCGGCCTGCGTCGCGTGCGCGATGCGGGCGAGCTTCGCAATGGAGCCGTCCCAGTCGCGGCGCGGTTCGTGCGGATAGATGGTGTCGGTTGCAAGGAGCTTGCCGGTGCGATCCACGACCGCGACCTTCACGCCGGTCCGCAAGCCCGGATCGAGACCGATCACGGCCTTCGGGCCAGCGGGCGCCGCGAGCAGCAGGTCCTTCAGATTGCGCGCGAACACGCGAATGGCTTCATGCTCGGCTTCTTCTCGCAATTGCGTGAGCAGTTCGGTTTCGATATGCGGCTGCACCTTCACGCGCCAGCACCAGCGGCACACGTCGGAGAGCCATTTGTCGCCGGCACGGCCACGATTGGCGATGCCGAAGTGCTGCGCGATCATCGCTTCGCACGGATGCGGAATCTGCGCGTCGAGTTCTTCGCCCAGACCGAGCTTGACGCTCAGAACGCCCGCATTGCGTCCACGGAACAGCGCGAGCGCGCGGTGCGACGGTACGGTGCGGATCGTCTCGCTGTAGTCGTAGTAGTCACGGAATTTTTCGCCTTCCTCGCCTTGCTTGCCGTCCACCACGCTCGACGTGACGAGCCCCTGGTTGAACAGATGGTCACGCAGCTTGCCGAGGATTTCGGCGGTTTCCCCGAACTGCTCGGAGAGAATGTCGCGCGCGCCGTCGAGGGCGGCTTTGGTGTCGGCGACGCCTTTGTCCGCATCGACGAACTTTGCTGCTTCGGCTTGAGGATCGAGCGTGGGATCGGCGAAGAGCGCCTGCGCGAGCGGCTCGAGACCGGCTTCGCGGGCGATCTGCGCACGCGTGCGGCGCTTGGGCTTGTAGGGCAGGTAGAGGTCTTCGAGCACCTGCTTGCTGTCCGCGCCCTCGATCGCCCCGCGCAACTCGGCGGTGAGCTTGCCTTGCTCGTCGATGCTTTGCAGGATCGTCGCGCGGCGGTCTTCGAGTTCGCGCAGATACAGCAGGCGCTCTTCGAGCGTGCGCAACTGTGTGTCGTCGAGATTGCCGGTGACTTCCTTGCGATACCGGGCGATGAACGGGACAGTCGAGCCTTCGTCGAGAAGCTCCACGGCGGCGGCGACCTGGCGCGGCTGCACGGTGAGTTCGGAGGCAATGCGCTGTACGATCTTGAGTGCTACGGTTTCCGTCATGTTTCTGCGCTGTCTGCGGCTCGCCGGCGAACTCCGCGCCGCGTCGCCAGGCTCGCGTGAGCGAGGCGCCGCGGGCGGGCGACCGTGCAACGAGCCAGGTTCGGACCGGGTTGCTGGAGCGGGGCATTTTGCCATAAATGGCGGAGCGCTCCGGCCCGCGGTGATAGAATTTGGGCATCGCACAAGCCGTTTCGCGCCTGATTCTTTATCACGTTGCCGTTCATCCATTTGCCCAACTTCCGCCTTTCCAACGTGCCGGCCGCCGCGGCGGTATCGCTGCTTTGCGCGGCAGGCGCATTCGCGTCGCAGCATGCGCTTGCCCAGGCCGCGAAGCCGATCGATTCCGGCACGTCCGTGAGCGCGCGCGTGCTCGATGCTGCGCCGTCGGGCGCGCCGGCTGCACAAACTGCCGACGACGCGCTGAGAGCCGAGTTCGCACAGCGCCAGAAGGTGCTCGACCATCGCACCGAAGAAAACAACTACCGCTACGGCGTCAAGCAGCACGACTGCTACAGCAAGTTCTTCGTGAATCACTGCATCGACAACGCGCGCAACGAAATGCGCGAAACGCGTCAGCAGATCCGCCAGGAACAACTCGCGCTCGACGACGAGCAGCGCGCCGAGCGGGCGAAGCAACGCGACCAGCAGACGGCCATCAAGCGGGCGCAATACGAGGCGGAAGCGCCGCAGCGCGCGGCGAACGAGAAGGCGAGCCAGCAGGCCTACGAGGACAAGCAGCGTCAAAACGCGCTGGCCGCCGCGCAGCGCAACGCCGAGGCGCCGCAGCGCGCGGCCAACCAGGCGGCGTACGATCGCAAGCAGGCGGATTACCAGAAGCAGCTCGAGGACGCGCGCGCTCGCGGCGTGCAGGACGCGCAGGAGCGCGAGCAGAAGGCGCAGCGCTACGAGCAGAAGCAGCAGGAAGCCGCGCAGCATCGCGCGGAAGTCGAAGCGCGTCAGAAGGAAGCCGCCAGGAAGGCGCAGGAAAAGGCGCAGCAGCAGGAGCAGGAGCGCCAGGAACAACTGAAACTGCAGCAGCAACAACAGCAGCAAGGTAAATAGGGCAGTCGGGCTCGCCGTGCGGGCCCGCGCAAAGAGGATGAAAGGAGGTGAGCATGCAGCAGCGTTTGAGTGAATCCACGCGCGCACCCCGACAACCCGCCATGGATGCCGCTGTGCTGCGCGATCGCATCGCGCAATTGCAGGAAGAGCATCACAGCCTGGACACGCTGATCGACAAGATGTCCGGCACCGACGACCTGGAGTTGAGGCGCCTGAAAAAGCGCAAGCTCAAGGTGAAGGACACCATTCTCCTGCTGCAATTGCAGCTGGACTCGGACGCGCACTGAACTCAACGCGCCGGCCGCGGGCTCGTGCTGGCGTCGGCGCCTCGCGTGCGCGGCCGCGCCGAAACCCGCAGGATTTAGCACGCCTTGAACTCACCCGCACAATCCAGTGACGACGCCGGCGCGCCGCTCGCGTTGACCGACAAGCGCGGCGTCGAGCTCGACGCCATCTTTTCCGCGCAGGGCCTGCTCGCGCGCGCGATCGACGGTTATCGGCCGCGCGCGTCGCAGATCGAAATGGCGCGCTCGGTCGCGGCTGCGATGGAAGCATCTGGCCGCGCCATGCCCGAACCCGCGATGTTCGAGGCGCAGCGCCGCCCTGCGCGCAAGCTCGGACCCTCCGACAAACCTTACGCGCCCAACGAGCATCCGGCCGACGACATCGGCATTGCGACGGCGAAAACGGCGATCGACGGCGGCGAGAACACGCTCATCGTCGAGGCGGGCACGGGCACCGGCAAGACCTATGCGTACCTCGTTCCGGCCATGCTGTGGGGCGGCAAGGTCATCGTGTCGACGGGTACGAAGCATCTGCAGGATCAGCTCTTCCAGCGCGACATCCCGACCGTGCGCGACGCGCTCGCGGTACCGGTGTCCGTCGCGATGTTGAAGGGCCGCGCGAACTACCTGTGCCATTACTACCTCGAGCGCACCGCCGACAACGGCCGCCTGCCGTCGCGCCAGGACACCTCGCATCTGCAGGAAATCATTCGTTTCGCGAAGATCACGCGCACCGGCGACAAGGCCGAGCTTGCAAGCGTGCCGGAGAATTCGCCCGTCTGGCCGATGGTCACCTCCACGCGCGACAACTGCCTCGGCCAGGAGTGCCCGCATTACAAGGAATGCTTCGTGATGCAGGCGCGCAAGGAAGCGCAGCAGGCGGACATCGTCGTGGTGAATCACCATCTGTTCTTCGCCGATGTGATGCTGCGCGACACCGGCATGGCCGAGCTGCTGCCGACGGCGAACACCATCATCTTCGACGAGGCGCATCAGTTGCCCGAGACGGCGACCCTCTTTTTCGGCGAAACGCTCTCGACGACGCAGTTGCTCGAACTCGCACGCGATAGCGTCGCCGAAGGGCTCTCGCACGCGCGCGATGCGGCCGACTGGACCAAGCTCGGCGCGGCGCTCGAGCGTGCGGCGCGCGATGTGCGGCTTGCGTTCAAGGAGGATTCGGTGCGCCTGTCGCTCGGCCAGTTGCCTGACGGCCATCCGATCTTCGAAGCGCTCGACACCCTGGAAACGCATCTTTCGGCGCTCGCCGCGATGTTGTCGTCGCATGCCGAGCGGGCAGAATCGCTGCAGGCGCTGGTGCGCCGCGCGCGCGAGTTGCAGGATCTGCTCGCGGGCTGGACGACGCCGCCGACATCGCTCGAACGCGCAGTCGTCGCGGACGAGGACACGGCTAAAACGGCGGCGAGGGAAGAGCCGAACGAGATGGTGCGCTGGATCGAAGTGTTCTCGCACACGGTGCAATTGCACGAGACGCCGCTGTCGGTCGCGCCGATCTTCGCGAAGCAGCGTGCGGGCGTGCCGCGCGCGTGGATTTTCACGTCCGCGACGCTGTCGGTGCGCGGCGACTTCACGCATTACGCGGCGCAGATGGGCCTGAACGCGCGCCGCTCGATGACCTTGCCGAGCCCGTTCGATTACCCGTCGCAAGGTTTGTTGTACGTGCCGCGCAATTTGCCGCAGCCTTCGTCGCCGCAATTCACCGATGCCGTCTTCGAGGCGGCGCTGCCCGTGATCGAGGCGGCGGGCGGCGGCGTCTTCGTACTGTGCACGACGCTACGCGCGGTGGATCGCATTGCGACGCGCCTGCGCGACATCATCGAACGGCGTGGCTGGGAGAATCCGCTGCTTGTTCAGGGCGACGCGAGCCGCACGGAACTGCTCGACCGGTTCCGCGCCTACGGCAACGCGATTCTCGTGGGCAGTCAGAGTTTCTGGGAAGGCGTCGATGTGCGTGGCGATGCGCTGTCGCTCGTCGTCATCGACAAGCTGCCGTTCGCGCCGCCCGACGATCCGGTGCTCGCCGCGCGTCTCGACGCGCTGACGAAGAAAGGCCTGAGCCCGTTCGCCGTGCATCAGTTGCCGCAGGCAGTCATCACGTTGAAGCAGGGCGCGGGGCGCCTGATTCGCGCGGAGACGGATCGCGGCGTGCTGATGATCTGCGATACGCGCCTCGTCGACAAGCCTTATGGCCGACGCATCTGGCAAAGCCTGCCGCCGTTCAAGCGCACGCGCGAACTCGACGTGGTGCGGGAATTCTTCAGCGATGCGGCGAAGTGGAAAACGGAGCTGGCGGAGTAACTGTCGGAATCCTCATTTTCCATCGACGTAAAAAAACGGCCGGTTATCAACCGGCCGTGTTTTTGTTGCCTGCCTTACCAGATCTGGTACCAGGGCTTGTCGGTGCCCGCGCGGCGTTTGCCTGTCACATACGGGCTGTCCGGGAACGTCGCGGCGAGCACGCGCTTGGTGTCGTCGGCGAGTTGCGGCTGATCGAGCTTCTGGTACGACAGCATCATGATGTGCAGCGCGTCTTCCGTCGCCGGCGCATTCCTGTATTCGCGAATCGCGAGTTGCGCACGGTTGATCGCGGCCACATACGCGCCACGGCGATAGTAATAATCGGCGGCGTGCACTTCGTGCGATGCGAGCGCGTTCACGATATAGCGCATGCGCTGCGCGGCGTCGGGCGCGTACTTGCTTTGCGGATACTTGTCGACGACGACCTTGAATGCGTCATAGGACTCGCGCAGCGACTTCGGATCGCGCTCGCTCATGTCCTGACCGGAGAAGCGGCCGAAGAGACCGAGGTCGTCGTTGAAGTGGATCATGCCCTTGAGATAGTACGCGTACGCGATCTCGGGATGATCCGGGTGCAGCTTGATGAAACGGTCGATGGCCTGATCGGCGTTGGCGGTCTCACTATCCTTCCAGTTGCAGTACGCGACGTTGATCTGCGCCTGCTGCGCGAAATGGCCGAACGGATCACGGCCTTCGAGCGCTTCGAAATACTTCGCGCACTTGCCCCAGTCGCTGCCGGATAGCGCGTCCTGAGCCTCCGTATATAATTTGTTGTTGTTCCACGTTGCCGTTTCGTCGGTCTTCTCGGGCAGGCCGTGACAGGCCGTTACGATGGCGACGCTCGCGGCCAGGGCCAGATACTTGATCGATTGAAGCATCGAGTGATGAATGGTGTTGAAGGCTCGCATCAGTGCTTGCTGTTCCTGGCTGATTCTCGCTGTACTAGCTGTGTTTCCGGCGCGGCTTCCGATTCACGCCGCCGAATCTCGTTCAAATGACCCGCTCAAGTACTCGTCGTACCAAAGACCAACTCAAAGATTATAGCCCATGCGCCACTGGCGACGACTCGGCCTCGGCCGATTCGATGGGCGGCGCGGCCCGCGAAGCGCCGCGTGAGGCGCGTGTGCCCGATGAACTTGCGGGCGAACGGCTCGACAAGGTGCTCGCGAAAATTTTTCCCGAGTTCTCGCGCAGCCGGATGCAGGGCTGGATCGAGGACGGGCGCGTGCGCATCGACGGCGCGGGCGCGAAGGTGCGTCAGCCGGTGCCGCTCGGCGCGACGATCACGCTTGTGCCCGACCTCTTGCCGGAGCAGCTCGCATTCGCGCCGGAGCCGGTGCCGCTGCATATCGTGTACGAGGACGAAACACTCGTCGTCATCAACAAGCCCGCGGGCATGGTGGTTCATCCGGCCGCGGGCAACTGGAGCGGCACGCTGCTCAATGGCCTGCTGCATCGTTACGGCGATGCCGCCGCCGGCCTGCCGCGCGCGGGCATCGTGCATCGGCTGGACAAGGAAACGTCCGGGTTGATGGTCGTCGCCCGCACGCTCGAGGCGCAGACCGACCTGGTGCGCCAGTTGCAGGCGCGCACGGTCAAGCGCCGCTATGTTGCGTTCGTGTGGGGCAACATGCCCGACGAAGGCACGATCGACGCGCCGATCGGCCGCGATCCGCGCGAGCGCACGCGCATGGCGGTCGTGAAGACTGCCTCTGGCAAGCCCGCACGTACACATTTCCGCACCATCGACCGGACGACGTGGCACGGTCAGCCCGTCAGCGCGATCCACTGCGATCTGGAAACGGGTCGCACGCACCAGATTCGGGTGCATTGCGCGCATGTCCAGCATCCGCTGCTCGGCGACCCGGTGTACGGACACGCGCGCGGCAAGCGTTCCGTGAGACCGCTGCCTCACGATTTCGCGCGTCAGGCATTGCACGCGTGGCGGCTCGGCCTGATTCATCCGGCGACGGGCAAAGAGGTGCATTGGCGCGCGGACGTACCCGAGGATATCGCCGCGCTCGCGGCAGAGCTCGGCTTCGGACAGGACGAGGAAATCGAGTTCGATGAGGACGAGGAGTTCGTCGAAGTCTACGAGATGGGTGAGGGCGACGAAGACGACTGGGACGACGAAGAGAGCGAGGACGACGAAGCATGACCAATGACGCCGCCGAACTGCAAACGAAAGACTGCGTGTTGCCGCAATGGCGCGTATCGCCGCGCGTGCGCGCCTTCGTCACGACGCGCGCAGGCGGCGTGAGCGAGGCGCCCTACGATGGCGGCACGTCCGGCGCGGGCGGTCTCAATCTCGGCTTCTCATCGGGCGACGCGCCCGAGGCGGTGAAGGAAAACCGCCGTCGCGCGCTCGCATCGACGGGCTTGCGCAACGCCGCCTGGCTCGAACAGATCCACGGCACGCAGGTCGAGGATGCGCACGCGGTCATCGAACGCCTGGCGTGTGGCGAGCGCACGCGCGCCGATGCGAGCGTGACGGATCGCGCGGGCGTCGTGTGCGTCGTGATGACGGCCGATTGCCTCCCGGTCCTCTTTTGCGACGACGACGGTCGCGCCGTCGGCGCAGCGCACGCGGGCTGGCGCGGTCTCGCCGGCGGCATCGTCGAGAAAACGGGTGAGCGCGTCGCGACGCTGGCGGGTGTCTGCGCATCGAGGCTCAATGTGTTTCTCGGGCCGGCCATCGGGCCCGAAGCGTTCGAAGTGGGCGAGGACGTGCTCGATGCTTTCGTCGCGGCGGCGCAGGCACATCGCCGTGACGCGACGAAAGCTGCATTCAGGCCCGCAGGCGGCACGCCTGCCAAATACTTCGCGGATATTTATGCGCTCGCGCGCCTGCGTCTCGCCGACCTCGGCATGGATGCCGCGCGAATCCACGGCGGCACGCATTGCACCGTCACCGAAAAAGAGCGCTTTTATTCGTACCGTCGGGATCGCGTGACCGGCCGAATGGCCGCGATGATCTGGCTATCCGACTGACGGTTGGCGCTCGTATTTGAACGCACCCGAGACCCGTTTCAGCCATGACGATATTTCAGCCGAAATGCAATATTTCGGATGGGGGAAAACGATAATTAAAAAAATATCGCACTGCGGCAAAATCGGGACGAAGCATTGACATGCCTGACATCCTGGAGCAAGAATGTTCCTGGAATTCATTCAATCCGGGCACGGCGTAGCAAGGCTCAAACTTGCCACGCGCATAAGGCGCACCAAAACTTGCGCGCTGGTCGAGGAAAGCCCGGCGATGCCTGCGTTAGCAATCCAAGTCTTGCGAGACTCACAGGTCAATAGCGGGTATGGCTTCCAAAACTACTTCCTCATCTTCCCGCTCCCGTACCGACAGCACCTCGGCCGAGGCATCATCTGCCGATACGACTGGCGTACAGCAGGCGTTCGATCAATGGCTGAACGCGTGGCGCAGCATTGCCGACCCCGCGCAATGGTCGAAATTCACTCAACAGACGAATACCGCTACTGACGCGGCCGCATCGCCGTTCGCTGCATTCGCCGCGTTCGCCAACGGGTTGCCGAACGGATTTCCGTCCGGGGCATTTCCAGCGGCGTTTCCGTCGCCGGGCGCCATGCCGCAGATGCCCGACTTCACGAAAATGAACGGCATGGTGGAGTTCGCGAAGCTCGCGAGCAGCATGCCGGGCTTCGGCTCCGCGATGCAAGGGTTGCCCACGCTGCCGAAGATTCCGACCGCCGCGATTTCGCCCGAGCGCCTCCATCAGTTACAGAGCAGCTATTCGCGCGATGCCGCCGAACTGCTCAAGCAGGCGGGCGCGCAGAGCATCGATCCGACCGCGCTGAAGGACCGGCGCTTCACGGATACCTCATGGCAAACCACGCCCGCCTACGCGTTCACCGCGGCGTGGTATCTGCTGAATGCACGCTATCTGCAGGAACTCGCAGATGCGGTGCAAAGCGATCCGAAGACGCGCGAGCGCATCCGCTTTACCGTGCAGCAATGGGCAGCCGCGGCCGCGCCGAGCAACTTCCTCGCGTTCAATCCCGATGCGCAGAAGACGCTCATCGAGAGCAAGGGCGAAAGCCTGCGCCAGGGCATGCTGAATCTGCTGAACGACATGCAGCGCGGCAAGATTTCGCAGTCGGACGAATCACGTTTTCTCGTCGGCAAGAACATCGCGTCTACGGAAGGCTCGGTCGTCTACGAGAACGAGCTCGTGCAGCTGATCCAGTACAAGCCGCTCGCGCCGACCGTGTATGCGCGGCCGCTCCTGATCGTGCCGCCGTGCATCAACAAGTTCTACATCCTCGACTTGTCGCCGGAGAGCTCGCTCGTGCGCTACGCGCTCGAAGAAGGGCATCAGGTGTTCATCCTGTCGTGGCGCAATGCGGATCAGTCGATCGCACACAAGACGTGGGACGACTACGTCGAACAGGGCGCGCTCGAGACGATCCGCGTCGTGCAGGAGATCACCGGCGAGGACAAGATCAATACGCTCGGTTTCTGCATCGGCGGGACGATTCTCGCGACCGCGCTCGCGGTGGCGGCAGCCCGCGGCGAGGAGCCGGCCGCATCGATGACGCTGCTCACATCGATGCTCGATTTCTCCGATACGGGCGTGCTCGACGTCTTCGTCGACGAGGCGCACGTGCAGATGCGCGAGCAGTCAATCGGCGGCAAGGGCGGCGCGCCTGCCGGTCTCATGCGCGGTATCGAGTTCGCCAACACGTTCTCGTATCTGCGCCCGAACGACCTGGTCTGGAATTACGTCGTCGATAACTACCTCAAGGGCCGCACGCCACAAGCGTTCGATCTGCTCTTCTGGAACAGCGATTCGACGAACCTGCCGGGCCCGATGTGCGTCTGGTATCTGCGCAACACGTATCTCGAGAACAAGCTGAGGACGCCGAACGCGCTGACGGTGTGCGGCGAGCCGATCGACCTGTCGCGCCTCACGCTGCCGACCTTCATCTACGGTTCGCGGGAAGACCATATCGTGCCGTGGAAATCGGCTTATGCATCCGCGCCGATTCTTCGCGGCCCGCAGACGTTCGTGCTCGGCGCGTCCGGTCATATCGCGGGCGTGATCAATCCGCCGTCGAAGAACAAGCGCAGCTTCTGGATGATCGACAGCGACGACGAGCATCTGCCGGAGGACCCCGATGCGTGGTTCGAGGCCGCGGCCGAGCATCCCGGAAGCTGGTGGCCAACCTGGTCGAGGTGGCTCGCCGAAAGCGCGGGCGAGCGGGTCAAGGCGGGCGCCGCGCAGGGATCGAAGGCTCACCCGGTCATCGAGGCCGCACCCGGCCGTTACGTATTGGAACGCGACTTCTGAGCGGCGCCTGTGAGCGTGCGCGAGAGCGCATGGCGCCGGTTTGAACCGCATTAACATTCGATGCCAAAAGGAAACTGAAATGACTGACGTAGTGATCGTATCGGCCGCGCGTACGGCGGTAGGCAAGTTCGGCGGCTCGCTCGCGAAGATCGCG